>NZ_CP108538.1:0-307884 GCF_035994185.1 Streptomyces sp. NBC_01217 | reverse complement strand
GAGGCGGCGGACATGGGCATCGCGTGATGCGCGCTCTCCATGCCCGCCATGCCGTGTGGGCCTTCCATCCCATGCATGGACCCCATGGCGGTCGGCGCCTGAAGCAGGCTGAAACAGGTGTGGAGGACGAGCTGCGTGGCGACCGTCGATCCGGTCACGGCCGACGCTCCACGCTCCCGACCGGTCAGCCACCACGCGCCTCCCGTCGCCGCGGCGAGCGCGCACGCCACCGCCCACGTCGGCGGGGCGACGCCGGACATCATGGAGTGCCCCAGCGCCGTCGTCACCACGCACACCGCCGCGAAAATCGCGGATCGCGCGAGCCGAAATCCGGGCCGGGAGGTCATATCCGGCATGGTGCCAGCCCCTCACGCGCAGGAACGCACGGGGGGGCTGGTTCCACTGCCCACACGCCTCAACCACCGTGGAGGCCCAGCGCCAGGACACGCCGCCGAGGATGACCGCGGTGGCTACGACCTGCCCATTGCCACCGACCGACCGGCGTACCGCGCGTGGCACTGTCCGAGAACTGGACAGGAGGTGTGTCTGTGGTTGTGGTGGCGGTCTTCCGGGCCTGTGGGGGGTGTCGGTTTCCGGGGGGTTTGCCGGGTCAGCCGACGGTGAGGTTCTGCGCGAGGGTGTTCGCCGCGAAGCTGTTCACGCCGAACAGGCCGCTGGTGTAGGCGTCGTCGGTCGCGTCGATGACGGGGTCGGCGCTTCCCGCGAACCAGACCCGGATGCGGGAGCCGTCGGTCCGTACCTTCAGGTGGTAGGTGCGGCCCTCGATGACCGGCGCGGCATACGCCGCGATGTCCCGTCCCGGGCGCCAGAGTTTGACCACGCCGCCGGTGTCGATGTTCGCCGTGTAGCCGGCGCCGTCGGTGCCGGCCCGGAAGGTGAGGCCGGTTGCGGTGCCGTTGGTGACCGACAGGTCGCCCTCGTAGGTGAAGTCCTCGCCCGTGCGGTCGCTGAGGTAGAAGCCGTCCTGCGCGGAGTTTCCGTGCAGCCCGGTCGGAGTGACCGTCCAGGTGCCGCCGCGCGGTGTCCACCTCCCGGCCGGGAACGCCGAGAAGCCGGCCGCCCCGGTGTTCAGGTTCTGCACCGTCGCCGTGCCGTTGAATGCGTTCACGCCGAACAGGCCGCCGGCGTAGGTGCTGTCGGTGGCGTCGATGACCGGGTCGGTGCCGTTGTCGAGCCAGACCCGGATGCGGGGGCCGTCCGTCTGCACCTTCAAGTGGTAGGTGCGGCCGGTGGTGATGGGGGTCGAGCGGACGGCGATGTCCTTGCCGGGGCGCCAGAGTTTGACCACGCCGCTGGTGTCGATATTGGCCGTGTAGCCGGCACCCGAGGCGTTCGCGCGGAAGGTCAGGCCGCCGGCGTGCGCGGTGTCCAGAGTGATGTCGCCCTGATAGACGGCGTCACCGCCGCTGCTCGCGCTCATGTAGAAGCCGTCGCCACCGGTGGACACGCGCTTGCCGCCGCTGACGTCGCTCCAGGAGCCGCCTGCGGCATGCCAGGGGCCCTTCAGGTTGCTCGACAGGGTGGACTGGGCCGTTCCCCAGCTGGTGTTGAGGCGGGTGAAGGTCGCGCTGTCGAGCTTCACCCTGCCGCCGATGGCGAAGAGCCGGATGCCCTGGCTGTCCGCCGCGGAGTCGAAGTCGACGTTGTCGGAGAGGGAGTACCGTCCGCCGTCGGCGAATGTCTCCAACTGGCCCCGGTCCACCAGGAGTCGCATCGTGACCTTGCCGTTCCTCGGCTTGAGCGGCTTGCCCTGAAGGGTCTGTGCCTTCGTGTCGTAGACGACTCTGCGGTCGGCGGTGCCGTCGGAACGGGCATGCAGGTCGAAACCGAACTGCGCCGCGCTCGCGCCCTGCACGTCGAACTGGGCGGTGATCTCGTACGTGTCGGCCTTGATGGCTTCGAAGAGGTTGCCGCCCTTGTCCGCGTTGATCGTCTGGCTCTTCCAGCTCTTGGTCTCCGAGGCCAGCGAGGCGAGTTCGGCGACCGGTGTGCGGGTGATCCGCGGCCCGTCCGGGGTGCTGACCAGGGCGAGCGTCGCCGGGAAGGTCGCGTTGCCGGTCCAGGTGCTGCCGCGGTTGCCGCCCTGCCAGGCCATCTGCACCGTACGGCCGTCGGGGGTGTTGGTGAACGTCTGCGCGGCGTAGAAGGTGCCGCCCGCGTATGTGGTGCCCAGGTCCATCTGCTGCGGGCCGGTCCAGTCGGTGCGGAAGGTCGTGCCGTCGAAGGAGCCGACGACGTACTGGCTGGAGGCGGAGGTCAGGACCCATCGCTGCTGGCCGGCCTTGCCGTCCAGGGGCAGCGGGTACATGTCGGGGCACTCGAAGAGCCAGGGCGCCTGGTAGCGGCTGGCGAGGGTCCAGTCCAGGAGGTTCGGCGAGGTGTAGATGTTCACGCCGTTGCCGCCCTGGCTGGACCAGACGACCATGGCCCAGCGGTGGCGCGCCGCGTCCCAGAACACCTTGGGGTCGCGGCTCTCGTTCGGGATGTCGATCTGCTTGCGGCCCTTGTCGTAGGCCTGGAAGGTCTGGCCGTTGTCGTTGCTGTAGTACACGCTGACGCCGTCGGTGTTGGCGAACACCACGATCGGGTCGAGGGAGCCGGTCTTCAGCCCGGAGGTGTTGTCCTTGTCGACGACGCCGCCACCGGAGAACAGCGTGCCGGGGTGCACGCCCGGCTCCAGCGCGATCGGCTTCTGTGTCCAGTGCACCAGGTCGGGGCTGGTGGCGTGGCCCCAGTGCATGGTGTCCCAGGCCAGGCCGTGCGGGTTGTGCTGGTAGAAGAAGTGGTAGAGCCCGTTCGCGTACACCAGGCCGTTGGGGTCGTTCATCCAGCCCGACTGCGAACTGAAGTGGAACTGGCCGCGGAAGGGCTCGCTGTACGTGGTCGGCGGATACGGGAATTCGGGATAGTCCCAGACGGTCCCGGCGACTGCGGGAGTGCCCGGCAGCAATGCGGCCAGGCACGCGATCAGGGCGACGAACAGCGCCCGGACTCTTCGGCGCATGTGAACCCACTCTCTGCACGAAGACGGATACATGTCATCGTTGACATATGTCATCGCTGACACCCGATCGATGTCAGATGATGGGCCCCCGCCGGGAACCCGTCAACGCTCCGGACGGGATCGGCCCCGGCTCGTCATGAACGGCCCTGTGCGCGCGAGTCGGTGTGCTCCGGTTCCATCTGGTGCGCCCACGGCGGGTTGGGGCCGGCGACGGCGCAGGTCAGCGCCGCCACGCGGACCGCGTACGCACAGGCAGCCGCGACGTCGGCCGGCTCCAGATGCTCGAGCCGGCCGCCCAGCAGGCCGCGCCCGCCGAGGTGGTGCAGAAGGCCTGCGGTGAAGGCGTCCCCGGCGCCGACGGTGTCGACCACCCGTGTGGGCACGCCGGGCACGGAGATCCGCCGGCCGTCGAGCGAGGCGAGCGCGCCGTGCGCGCCGCGGGTGACCACGACCAGCCGCGCGCCCGCCGCGTGGAAGCCGTCGCAGGCCGCTTCCGCCGGGATGCCCGGGGCCACCGCGTCGAGGTCGTCCTCGCTCAATCGCAGGATGTCCGCCACCGCGCACCAGCCGGGCAGCCGGTCGCGGTAGAGCGCCGGGTCGACCAGCGCCGGCCTGATGTTGGGGTCGACGCTGACCGTGGAGTGCTGCCGCGCCCTGGTCAGCAGCTCCTCCACCAGCGGGCCGCCCGGTTCGCGGACCAGCGCGAGCGAACCGGAGTGCACGCAGGCCGAGTCGCGCAGATCCGCCCGGGCCAGCTCCTCCCGTGTCCACTGCCAGTCCGCGGTGCCCTCGGCGTGGAAGGAGTACGAGGCCTGTCCTGCGGCGCCGACATCGGCGACCGCGAGCGTGCTGGACTCGGCCGCGGCCGTCGCGTCCGACAGATCGACCCCTGAATCCAGCAGGTGGGCGCGGAACAGGCGGCCGAAGACGTCGCCGGACAGCCGCGCGAGCAGCCGGGTCGGCGTGCCGAGACGGGCCAGGCCCACAGCCGTGTTGGCGGGGCCACCGCCCGGCAGGACACGCATGAACAGGCCCCGGCCGTCCCTGGAGGTGCCGTCCGGGCCGGTGCGCGGGGGCATGGACGCGGGGTCGGCGAAGGCATCGGCGACACACTCTCCCAGCACGGTGACCTGACGCGGTGGCTGCATGGGGTGGACCCTCCAGACGGGACGCGGGATCGGCGGCCGCGTCCGCCGGGCGGGCCGGGCGGACGGGACGGCGAGGTCCGGCTTGTCGTGTTGCCAACTTGCTTTCGGTGCAGGGCATTGACGTCACCGGACGGGGAGTCCATCATCCTCCGCATGCGGTGTCAACGATGACATGTGTCAACGATGGCACTGCCTCGGGGACGCGTACCGTCGCCCCTCAGCGCTACTCGGCTGTCCACGCTCACTGCTTCCCGTAGGAGTCGCACATGTCCCGTAGAGCCCGCCCGGTCCTCGCCATCGGAGCCGTCGGCCTCGCCCTGTCCCTGGCGGCGTGCGGATCCGGTTCCGGCGGCTCCCAGTCCGGGGGCAAGGTGAAGGTCGGCCTGATCACCAAGACCGACACGAATCCGTACTTCGTGAAGATGAAGGAGGGAGCCGAGCAGGCCGCGAAGAGCTCGGACGTCGAACTGTCCACCGCCGCAGGCAAGTTCGACGGGGACAACGCGAGCCAGGTCACCGCGCTGGAGAACATGGTCGCCTCCGGCGTCAAGGGCGTGCTCATCACCCCCAACGACTCCAAGGCCATCGTCCCCGCGATTCAGAAGGCCCGCGCCAAGGGCGTGCTCGTCATCGCCCTCGACACACCGCCCGAGCCCCAGAGCGCCGTCGACGCGCTGTTCGCCACCGACAACGTGAAGGCCGGCGAGCTGATCGGCGCCTATGCCAAGGCCGCGATGGGCGGCAAGCCGGTGAAGATCGCCACGCTGGACCTCGCACCCGGTGTGTCGGTCGGCGTCCAGCGGCACGACGGCTTCATCAAGGGCTTCGGCGTCGGCGCCTCCGACCCGTCCATCGTGTGCTCCCAGGACACCGGCGGCGACCAGGCCAAGGGCCAGACCGCCATGGAGAACTGCCTGCAGAAGGCACCGGACATCAACCTCGTGTACGCGATCAACGAGCCCGCCGCGCTCGGCGCCTACACCGCCATCAAGGCCAAGGGCCGCGAGAAGGACGTCATGATCGTCGCGATCGACGGCGGCTGCACCGGCGTGCAGGCGGTCAAGGACGGCAAGATAGCCGCCACCTCGCAGCAGTACCCGCTGAAGATGGCCGCCGACGGCGTCAAGGCGGTCGCCGAGTACGCCAAGGACGGCGACAAGAAGGCCTCCGGCTACACCGACACCGGTGTCCAGCTCATCACGGACAAGGCGCAGACGGGCACCGAGTCCGAGGACACCGGCTTCGGCCTGAAGAACTGCTGGGGCTGAGCACGGTGACCGTATCCACCTCCTCGATCCCCGTCGGCGCCGCTGAGTCGACCGCCCTGCGGCGGCTGCTCACGGCGCCGGCCGCGGGGCCGCTCGTGGCCCTGCTGCTCGCGTCGGTGTTCTTCTCCGTGTCGACCGACCAGTTCCTGTCCGGAGGCAACTTCTCCCTGATCCTGCAGCAGGTCATGGTCGTCGGCACGCTCGCCATCGGGCAGACACTCATCATCCTCACCGCCGGCATCGACCTTTCCTGCGGCGCCGTGATGGCTTTCGGCGGCATCGTCATCGCCAAACTCGCCGTCCAGGGGCCGCTGCCGCCGGTGCTCGCCATCGCGCTCGGCATCCTGGTCTGCGGGGTCTTCGGCCTGGTCAACGGGCTGCTCGTACGGATCGTGCCGCTGCCCCCGTTCATCGTGACCCTGGGCATGCTCAACGTCGCCTTCGCCCTGACCCACATCTACTCCGCCGAACAGACGGTCACCGGTCTGCCCGGCCCGCTCACCTGGCTGGGCCGGACCTTCCCCCTCGGCAGGACCGACGTCACCTACGGGTCGCTGGTCACCGTCGCACTCTTCCTCGGCTTCGCCTACGCACTGAGCAGCACCGCCTGGGGCCGGCACGTCTATGCCCTGGGCAACAGCGCGGAGAGCGCCCGGCTCAGCGGCATCCGCGTGTCCCGGCTCACCGTCGGCGTCTACACGGTCGCCGGGCTGGTCTACGGGATCGCGGCCCTGCTGCTCGTGTCGCGGACGGGCGTCGGCGACCCACAGGCCGGGCAGACCGACAACCTCGACAGCATCACCGCGGTCGTGCTCGGCGGCACGAGCCTGTTCGGCGGCCGCGGCACCGTGCTCGGCACCCTCGTCGGCGTACTCATCGTGGGCGTCTTCCGCAACGGCCTCCAGCTGATGGGCGTCTCGTCCGTCTACCAGACGCTGGTCACCGGCGTCCTGGTGATCCTGGCGGTCACAGTCGACCAGCTCTCGCGAAAGGGGACCCGATGACTGGCTTCGCCTCTCCCCAGGACCCGGCGGCACGCGAACCGCACACTGCCCCGCAGACGCCGAAGTCCCCGACCCCGGCCGTGTCCGCACCGGGAGACGGACCCGTCCCCGTGCTCAGCGCGCGCGGACTGGTCAAGCGTTACGGGCACGTCACCGCGATCGACGAGGCCGACTTCGAGCTCATGCCCGGCGAGGTACTGGCCGTCATCGGTGACAACGGCGCGGGCAAGACGAGTCTGATCAAGGCGCTCACCGGTGCGCTGGTGCCGGATGCCGGGGAGATCCGGCTGCACGGCAAGCCGATCAGGTTCGCCGGACCGCAGGACGCACGAGCCCGCGGCATCGAGACCGTCTACCAGGACCTCGCCGTCGCCGCGTCCATGGACATCGCATCGAACATGTTCCTCGGCCGAGAGATCCGGCGCCCGGGTGTGCTCGGCTCGGTGTTCCGGATGCTCGACAAGAAGGCGATGCGCCAGGAGGCCGCCGCGCACCTGGCCGAGCTCAAGGTCGGGGTCGGCTCACTGTCACAGTCGGTGGAGACGCTGTCCGGCGGCCAGCGGCAGGCCGTGGCCGTCGCCCGCGCCGCCGCCTGGGCCCGCAGCGTCGTCGTGATGGACGAGCCGACGGCAGCCCTGGGCGTGAAGGAGTCGGGGCAGGTACTCGACCTCATCCGCCGGGTCCGGGACAAGGGCGTGCCGGTGATCCTCATCAGTCACAACATGCCGCACGTCTTCGAGATCGCCGACCGCATCCACGTCCACCGCCTCGGTCGGCGCGAGGCCGTGATCAGGCCCTCGGACTATTCCATGGCGGAAGTGGTGGCCATCATGACCGGCGCGCTCGGCGTGCGCCCGGACGGGGGTACGGTCGTGGCGGACAGCGACGCGGCCTCGGCAGCCGGGGTGCGGGGGAGCTGACCGAGGTCTCCGGCATCCGAGGGGACGAGTACGAGGTCTAGAGAAAAGGTGGTTCATGGCAGCGTCCCGCAGACCGACCCTCGCGGATGTCGCCCGTGAGGTGGGCGTCAGTGCCAAGACGGTCTCCCGGGTGCTCAACGAGGACGGCCCCAGCTCTCCGGAGACCAGGAGACGGGTGCTGGACGCGGTGGCGAGGCTGGGCTTCCAGCCCAACCTGATGGCCAGGAGCATCCGTGTCGGAGGCCCCGACACCACCGTCGGGCTCGTGGTGCCGGACCTCGGCAACCCGTTCTTCGGCTCCGTCGCGGGCGGTATCGAGGAGGCCGTGCGAGACCGGGGGCTGACGCTGCTGATGGGTTCGTCGGACGACGACCCGGAGCGGGAGCACGCGCTGATCCGCACATTCCTGGCCCGCCGGGTCAGCGTCCTCATGGTCGCCCCGGCGGTGGGCGCCGACCACTCCCACCTCAAGGCGCACCGGGCCGCCGGGATGCCGGTCGTCTTCCTCGACCGGCCGGGCAACGGCCTCACGGCCGACACCGTGGTCAGTTCCAACCGCGCAGGCACACAGGAGGGCGTCGCCCACCTGATCGCCCGCGGGCACCGCCGGATCGGCTTCATCGGCGATCTGCCGGCCCGGTTGTACACCCGCCGCGAACGGATCGCCGGGTACCGCGCGGCGCTTGCCGAGGCGGGCCTGCCCTACGACCGGACCCTGGTCGCCGACGCCCACGACCCGGCAGGCGCCGCCGAGGCGACGGCCCGGCTGCTCGCCCGTGCCGATCCGCCGACCGCGCTGCTGTCGGGCAACAACGTCATGACGATCGGCGTCATGACAGAGGTCTCCCGCAGCCGCCGCAAGGACGTCGCGGTCGTCGCCTTCGATGACGTCCCCATGGCCGCCATCCTCGATCCCGCGCTGACCGTCATCGCCCAGAACCCTGTTGCCATGGGCGAGTTGGCGGGTGTCGTCGCCATCGAACGCCTTGAGGGCGACCGCTCCCGGGCTCGCACGATCATGGTCGAGACCCGTCTCGTACCCCGCGGCTCGGGCGAGTTGCCCGCCTGAATCCACCGCGACGACCCGGTCCAGGTCGCCCCCCGTGGTTCATGACAGCCGTGTGGCAGCCGCCGTGGGTGGGGCGCTGCGTGCCGCCGTAGGAAGCAGCGACAGGTCGGCAACCTTTCCGCGAGTCCAGCAACATCATCATCCAGAACGTCACCGTACGGAACGTCAAGAAGTCCGGCTCGCCCACATCCAACGGCGGTGACGCCATCGGCATGGAGAGCGACGTCCGCAACGTCTGGGTCGATCACACCACCCTTGAGGCGTCGGGCGGGGAGTCGGAAGGGTACGACGGCCTCTTCGACATGAAGGACAACACCCAGTACGTGACCCTGTCCTACAGCATCCTGCGCAACTCCGGCCGCGGCGGCCTCGTCGGGTCCAGCGAGACCGAGCTCTCGAACGGCTTCATCACGTACCACCACAACCTGTACGAGAACATCGACTCCCGCACCCCCTTGCTGCGTGGCGGCATAGCCCACATCTACAACAACTACTACGTCCAGCTCAACGAGTCCGGCATCAACTCCCGGGCCGGGGCTCGCGCGAAGGTGGACAACAACTACTTCAAGGACTCCAAGGACGTCCTGGGCACCTTCTACACCGATGCGGCCGGATACTGGCAGGTCAGCGGCAACACCTTCGACAACGTGACATGGTCCAGCCCCAGCAGCGAGACCAACCCGGCCGGTCCCGACCCCCAGTCCAACACCACCGTCAGCATCCCCTACTCCTACAGTCTCGATGCGGCCAGTTGCGTGCCGGACATCGTGAGCCAGACGGCAGGCGCCAACAAGGGGCTGCAGGTGTCGAACGGCAACTGCTCGCCGCAGACACCGACTCCGGACCCGACCACACCCACGCCTACACCGACCGACCCCACGCCGGATCCCACCACCCCCACACCTGATCCGACCCAGCCCAGCGGGACCAACCTCAGCATCGGCGCCGGCTCCGACGGTTCCGGCAAGGCCGACGGGACGAGCTTCGGCAGCGTGCGGGACGGCGACATGGGCACCTACTGGTCGCCGGCCGGCTCGACCGGTTCCGTCTCGATCAAGTGGGCCTCCTCCACCACGGTGTCCGTGATCAACATCCTGAGGCGTCAGGCGCTGCAGGCCGCATCGGGTCCTGGAGGGTCATCAACGCCGACACCGGCACCGTCCTGACCTCCGGCAGCGGGGCGGGCGTCATCACCTTCCCGCAGACCTCGCTGCGCAAGATCACCTTCGAGATCACCGGATCGACCGGCACGCCGCAGGTCGCCGAGTACGAGACCTACGCCGGGTAGCAGCGCGATCCCGCTGCCTGGCGGGTCCGGCAATCCCCGGACCTGCCGGGCAGCAGCAACGCACCGGCACCGAGGCCGTCATTTGAGACAGCCCCTGCCTCGAACTGTCAGGCCCGCGGATGACGTGCCCGCCGCGGTTCCGGTCGACGGGTGTCTGACCGGCGCGGAGAATGACTGGGAGGGAGCAGGAACGGAGCGGCGGCCGGGCAGCCCGTGGCCAGGGCGCCGGGTAGGCCGTGGCGGTCCGCCGACAGGGTGGTGATGATGCCGACGTGGCGATTGCGGGACTTCCGTGACGACGACCTGGACCGCGCGATCCAGATATGGGATCAGGACCGGCAGGCCGACGACATGCCTCCGGTCTTTCCGCTCTCCGAGGCAATGGCTGCGGCCCGGACCGGCGGGACCGTGGTCGTCGCTGTGGTCGGCGAGGATCTGGTCGGCATGGCGGTGGCGCAGGCCCAGGGGGAGCGGGCCTGGATCATGCTGATGGCGCTCGCCGGTATGTGGCGCAACCGCGGAATCGGGAGCGCCCTGATCGCGGAGGTCGAGAGGCGTCTGCGCATCCAGGGGGTACGCCGGATCAGTGCGCTGCTTGCCCCGGGGGCGACCGGGATCACGGCGCTGGAGAACTCCGGCTATCGCGCTCGCGACGGGTTGATCTTCTACGAGAAGGTCGAGCATCTCGGCGCAAGTGACGCGGGCCTGCTCACCGAGCTCGGTGGGAGGGTCCTGCCGCAGGGGCTCTGGGGCGCTCTGGCGGGCATGGAGCGAGAGAAGGAAGCCATCGAGCAGCGGATAGTGCTGCCGCTGGCGGAGCCCGTGCTGGCCGATCGGTACGGGGTGACGCCACCGAAGTCCGTCATCCTTTTCGGCCCGCCGGGCACCGGGAAGACCAGTTTCGCCAAGGCCGTTGCATCCCGGCTGGCCTGGCCGTTCGTGGAACTCTTTCCCTCCCGGCTCACGGAGGGCGCCGCCGGCGGCCTGGCCGCCTCGCTGCGGGAAACGTTCGCCGATCTGGGGGAGCTGGAATCCGTTCTGCTGTTCATCGACGAAGTCGAGGAGATCGCAGGCATCCGGTCCGGTCAGGCTGTCGATCCCGGGCACGGAGTCACCAACGAGCTGCTCAAGCTGATTCCCGGTTTCCGCGACCACGACAACCGCCTGCTGATCTGCGCCACCAACTCCGTGCGCTCCCTCGACCCGGCATTCCTGCGCCCGGGCCGGTTCGACTACGTCATTCCGGTCGGCCCGCCCGATCCGACAGCACGGGCGGCGATCTGGCAGCGCTATCTCGGCCCGGCCGTCAGCGGCATAGCGCTGCACCAACTGGTGTCAGCCAGTGAGATGTTCACACCCGCCGACATCGAGTTCGCCGCCCGCAAAGGCTCCCACGCCGCATTCGAACGCGAAGTAGCCGACCGCAAAGGCGCACCGGCCAGCACCGAGGACTACCTCGCTGCCATCGCCGAGACCCGGCCCACCCTCACCGACCAGGCTCTCACCAAGTTCAGAGAGGACATCGAGCACCACGCGCGCCTGTGACGGTTGACTGCGGTGGCGGTGGCAACAGTGGTTCGCGCGGCGGCTACGACCGGGTGTCGGGGCGCTCCGACACCCGGGTGGACAGCACCTGGCCCAGCGCCAGCACGCTCAGGCCGAACATAAGGATGCCCAGGGGGACATGGAGCGACGGCATGTGCGCGATGCCCAGCATTACCTGCACCGAAGCGAGTACGAGGAAGCCGGACGCGTACAGGATGGGGCGGGGCGCCCCGCCGCCCGGCCGCCACGCCAGGATCGCGGCGAGCACGTACAACATCGATGCGCCGTACATCACGCGCGCTCCGGCGCTGTGCAGTACCTCGCCGTGGGGCGAGGACAGCAGCAGTCCGGCGGTGACCGCCTGGAAGAAGATGGCCAAGGTCTGCAGGGCGATCGCGACCTGCAGGAACGTGAGGCTGCCCTTTTCTGCCGTCGTCTGTGCGGCCATGACGCGGTCTCCTCTTCTGCCTCGCGGCGGTGGCTCGGTAGTGTCTCGGCAGTCCGACGACGTGGGCCCGCGAAATGTGAGGCGAAGCGCCGACCTCACAGTCCGGTGCGCTGTTTCGTCGAAGTGGCGAGAGCGGAAGCGGACGAGAAGAAACAGGGAGCGGTCGCGACCATGAGCACCCCATCCGAGCCGGAGCACGACCGGTCCGAGCCGGGCCTGAGCGTGATCGTCGGCGAGCGGCGCCAGCTGATCAACCTCGCTTACCGGCTGCTCGGTTCGCTGGCCGAGGCCGAGGACGCCGTGCAGGAGACCTACGCCCGCTGGTACGCGATGTCGCGGCAACGGCAGGAGGCCATCGAGTCGCCCGGCGCCTGGCTGACGACAGTGGCCAGCCGAATCTGCCTGGACGTCCTCGGCTCGGCGCGGGTCCGGCGCGAGCGCTATGTCGGCGAATGGATACCCGAGCCGCTGCCCGACCGTGCGGAGTGGAGCGGCGGGCGGGCGGGCGGCGGCAGGGCCGAGCCGGCCGACCCCGCCGACCGGGTCACCCTGGACGAGTCGGTGAACATGGCGTTCCTCGTCGTACTGGAGTCGATGACGCCTGCCGAACGCGTGGCGTTCATCCTGCACGACATCTTCCGGTATCCCTTTGCCGAGGTCGCTGAGATCGTCGGCCGAACGCCCGCGGCCTGCCGGCAGCTGGCGTCCTCGGCCCGTCGACGTATTCGCGCCGCGCAGGTTCCGGCGGTCCCGAAGGCAGGGCAGGCCGGTCTGGTGCGGCATTTCAAGGAGGCGTGGGAGGCGAGGGACATCGAGGCCCTCGTCGACCTCCTCGACCCCGACGCCACGATGATCGCCGACGGCGGCGGCCTGGTCGGCACCGTCCTCCGCCCGGTCGAGGGCAGCGAGCGCATCGCCCAGTACCTGATTCACATCGCCGGCAAAGCCCCTGGGCTGACGCTCCTGGAGCGGACGGTCAACGGCCGGCCGGGCCTGGTCGCCCAGCACGCCGACGTCACCGTGACCGTGGCGGCGTTCAGCCTCACCGGCGGCCGCATCACTCGCATTTGGGCGGTCCGCAACCCCGAGAAACTCCGTCCTTGGACCGAGAACGGACAGAGCTGACCCGGCGTGAGCACCAGAAGGACGCCGAGGGGCTGCTCATGGGGGGCTATGAAGGGCGGCAGCACTTTCCGCCTCGTCCGGGTCCGGAGGGGTAATCGTTTCCCGGGGATTCATGATGTCCTAATATCTGATCTTCGTGCGAGTCGGGCTTGCGGCTTACCTTCGCAAGGTCCAGTAAGTCCGAAATAGACGAGGCGTAAATGTCACTGCGGTATGCAGTCGCGAGCCTGGCTGTCCTGCCTGTGCTCGCCACCCCGGCGACCGCTCAGGCGGCCACGGCCCATCATGGCCACCACCATCACCATGGGCCTTCCCAGAAGGCGCATTTCGATCTGCAAGCCCACCGCGGTGGGCTCGGTCTGACCACCGAGGAGTCTTTGGAGGGCTTCGGCAAGGCGCTGCGTCTCGGTGTGAGGACTCTGGAGCTGGACACCCACATCACGAAGGACCAGAAGGTCGTCGTCAACCACGACCGGCAGATCAGTGCCCAGAAGTGCAAGGACACCGGCCCGGTGACGCCCGGTGACCCGATGTACCCGTACGTCGGGAAGTACATCAAGGACCTGACGCTGGCGCAGATCAAGAGCATGGACTGCGGCTACCAGCAGTTGCCCGGCTTCCCCGAGCAGGAGCAGATCAAGGGCTTCCGCATGGTGGAGCTCAAGGATGTCCTCAACCTGGTCAAGAGCTACAAGGCCAAGCAGGTCAAGCTGAACATCGAGACCAAGGTGGAGGCCGGTGCGCCCGAGCAGACCGCACCGCGCGAGCTGTTCGTCCGCCGTGTCTTCGAGGAGATCCACCGTTCCGGGATCGAGGATCAGGTCACCATCCAGTCCTTCGACTGGGGGGCGTTGAAGGCGATGCACAAGCTTGCTCCGTCCTACCCGCTCGTGGCGCTGACGAACTACGACTTCCTGCAGGTCGGCAAGGACGGCGCCTCCCCGTGGCTCGGCGGTATCGACGCCGACGACTACGACGGTGACTTCGTCAAGGCCGCCGCCGCTGTCCCCGGTGTGACCGCGCTGTCCCCGAACTACGGTTTCCCGCAGAACGGCACGGTCGCGGACCCGGACTTCCGCTTCTACCCCGACAAGAAGATGATCTCCGAGGCCCATGAGCGCGGTCTGAAGGTCATTCCGTGGACCTGTGACGACCCCGCCACCATCGAGGAGCTCATGGACATGGGCATCGACGGGATCATCACCGACTACCCCAACCGTGTGCGGGACATCATGGCCGACCGCGGCATGGCCCTGCCCAAGGCATACCCCGCGCCGCGTCACTGACGACCGGCACGCCATGGACACGTACGCCCCGGAGCGGAGAGCTCCAGGGTGTACGCCCCGGCAGGGCGGCGTTGCTCAGCGGCGGAACACCGCGATCACGGCCGACTGCCTGCGGGGTGTCCCGGCCAACGCGACAATCCGAGGCTGCCTCGATACCTCGGCGGTCATGCCTGACCAGAGGACGTGCTCGGCTGTGAACCAAACCTGCGGCAGACAGGCACCATGGCCGCCGCCGACAAGCTCGCCCATGGGAACTACGACCACGTCGCCATGAAGGCACGGGCATCCGCCCATTTCAGCTCGCAGCCTGGTTCCCGGCGGTCGTGGCCCTGATCTGGCTGACCTTCCTCGATGACGCCTACCGGGCCCTGTATGCGGACTGGCCACGCGCCGCGCACGCGAGTGCGTCGAGGCCCTGCGGATAGAGGCAGGCGGCGACCCCAACGACCAGACGCTTCCTCGCCGTCGCGGTCCTCTTCGACCGGCCTCAGGAGTAGGTGACGGCACCCTGGAGGACATCGTCGCCACCGGTTGTGCGGGCCGGGGAGAGGTACGGCCTGCCTGCGTGAACTGAGCATGGAAACGTTCGGGATCGACCTCTCGTCTGCGAGTAGCTCTCCGATTGGTAGTTGCGCCATGCTGGCGGGGTGGATGAGGAGTCTTTTGAGCACTGGATGAGCAGGCGCGAGCAGGAACGCCGGCGCATGAAGGGGCGTATGCGTTTGGATGCGCTTAATTCGCACCCCCGTCGAGGTTCGCATGTTTTCCCGGAAGCGCCGCGTCTGATCTCGCGTTGGGATGGCTATTCCTGGGAACCGGTGGCTGTGGCAAGCCACTGGGCAGCGGCCGCCGCGCTGCTGTACTCGCATGACGTCGCGGACGAACGTACCGAGCGTCAGGATCCTGGCCGCGTTGCCCGCGCAGTGCAGGACAGCCGACTACGCGGGGCGGGAACGGCGGAGAGGAAAAAGGCCCGAGTGCGGGAACTGCTCGATGAGGGGCACTATCGCCCCGAGGGGTCCGGGGGATGAGCAGGGGCGGCTGGTCGCCGCCGGGGAGTTCGGCCGAAGGTAGTGGCTGTGGCCTTGAGGTCGATCAGTCAGCTGGCTGGTGGTGGTTTGGTCGGGGTCGGCCCGTTGTCTCGGGTGTCTGGGGGTGTCGGGTCAGTTGATGGCGGGTGTGGTGGTGAGGAAGCCGGTGAGGGCTTCCAGCAGGCGGTCGATGTCCTCGTCGTTGTTGTAGGGGGCCAGACCGATCCGCAGTCCGCCTTCGTCGCCGAGCCCGAGCCGACGGGATGCCTCCAGCGCGTAGAAGGATCCGGCCGGGGCATCGATGCCCTGCTGCGCCAGGTACTGCGAGGCGGCGGCGGTGCTGCGGCCGGGCAGGGTCAGTAGCAGGGTGGGGGTGCGGTGGGCGGCCCGGGAGTGCACGGTGATGCCTCCGAGATCGGCCAGTCCCTGCTCGATACGGGCCCGCAGGGCATCCTCATGGGCCTCGATCGCAACGAAGGCGGCGAGCAGCCGTTCCCGCCGGGTGCCACCGTCCCCGGGAGCCAGCGCGGCGAGGAAGTCCACCGCCGCACAGGCCCCGGCCAGCAGTTCGTAGGGCAGCGTGCCCAGTTCGAAGCGCTCGGGAACCGCGTCGGTCGAGGGCAGCAGCTTGTCCGGCCGCAGCGTCTCCAGCAACTCGGGACGGCTCGCCAGCACGCCCAGATGCGGGCCGAGGAATTTGTACGGCGAGCAGACCAGGAAGTCGGCGCCGAGGCCGGGCAGGTCGACGGCGGCGTGCGAGGCGTAGTGCACCGCGTCGACATGCAGCAGGGCCCCTGCCCGGTGCACCAGTCCCGCGATGGCGGGAATCTCGGGGCGCGTACCGATCAGGTTGGACGCCGCGGTGACGGCGACCAGGCGGGTGCGCGGGGAGAGCACGGCGGCGATGTCATCGGCCGTCAGCTCTCCGGTGGTCGGATCGAAATCCGCCCACCGGGGTGTGGCACCCATGGCCTCGGCCGCCTGGATCCAGGGGCGGATGTTGGAGTCGTGGTCGAGACGGCTGACGACCACCTCGTCGCCCGGACCCCAGCTCTTGGCCAGAGTGCGGGACAGATCGTAGGTGAGCTGGGTGGAGCTTCGGCCGAACACGATGCCCCGCGGATCGGCGCCCAGCAGGTCGGCCAGCGCGCGACGGGCACGGGTCACCACTGCCTCCGCGTTGCGCTCGCCCTCGGTGGTGAGCCCCCGGTTGGCGAGCGGGTTGGCCAGTGCGTCCGCGATGGCGTCGATCACCGGTTGCGGTGTCTGCGTGCCACCGGGGGCGTCGAACCGGGCGGAGCCGGCTTTCAGGGCGGGGAACCGGGCACGGACGGCATGGACATCGAAGGTCATGCGTACTCCTGGAGGCGAGAAGACGATGTGGGCGCCAGGGTACGGAGGCCGGGAACGCTGCCGGGCGCGGGGCTGCTGTACTCGGGCGCGGCTTGCCCGCTGCTGGACCCGGCGGCGCACTGCCGTCCGCAACCTGACGCCGTTGCGGCTGCCCACACTTCACGACGCGCCGCCCGCGGCAGCAGAGCCGACCGGCCGCCCTGGCCGTGGGTACTCAACCGGTCCATGCGGTTCGGTCACCGTACGAGCCCTCGGCGGTGGCGGGAAGCTGCGCTCGGTCCGGCCGGTACCGGGGAGCCGGTTCCTGCGGGCCGCCCTGTGCGCCGGGCGCGGGCTGAACCTCCAAACGCGGTGGGGCCGCCTGGTGGTGCCGTTGCCGGTCGGGGGCCTTGGACGCCGGGGTTTTCACCGGCCGTCCGGATTCCGTCCGCCTGGCGGTCGGCTGCCGGTGGCCTGGGCAGCCGTATCGTGCGCGCATGCCGGTACCGGATGTGATCGTCGACCCGCGCCGCTGCCGGTGGCTCGGGTTCGCGGGCTCGGTCGCGGTGGCGGTGGGCGGGCTGAGTGCAGGGGCGTTGCCGGTGCGGCAGGTCGTCGGGCCGGACGGCGGGCGACTGGGGCTGGCCGGTACGTACTTCGGGCTGGTGCTGCTGGTCGCCGCATGGTGGTGGCTGGGGCGGGCGGTGCGCGGTCCCGAACCACCGGGAGAGCGCTTCCTGTTGGTGACGCTGGGGATCTGGGCGGTGCCGCTGGTGCTGGGGCCGCCGCTGTTCAGCCGGGATGTGTACAGCTACCTGGTGCAGGGCACGATGGCCGCCGCGCACATGGACGTGTACGTGTACGGTGCCGACCGGCTCGGCGGGCCGCTGGCCGCCGAGGTGCCGCCGATCTGGCAGCACACGCCGACGCCGTACGGCCCGGTCTTCCTGGCGGTGGCCAGGGCGGCGGTACCGCTCGGGATCGTCGGCATGCGGCTGGTGGCGCTGTCCGGCGTCGCCCTGATGATCGTCTTCCTGCTCGTACTCGCCGGGCGGTGCGGCACCGACCGGTCGGCCGCGCTCTGGCTGGGTGCGCTCAACCCGCTGCTCCTGCTGCACCTCGTCGCGGGCGCGCACAACGACGCGGTGATGCTGGGGCTGCTCGGCGCGGGGCTGGTGGCGGCGTCCGGGCGGTGGCCGGTGTCGGCCGCGGTGCTGGTCACACTGGCCGCGCTGGTGAAGGTGCCTGCCGTGCTGGGGCTGTTCGCGGTCGCGTCGATCTGGTCGTACCGGCTGCGGGGGCGTGCCAGGCTGGTCAGGACCGGACTTGCGACTCTCGCCGTCGCGGTGGCGACCACGGTGGCCGCCACCGCCGCCACCGGCACCGGCTACGGCTGGGTCGCGGCCCTGGGCACCCCTGTCTCCGCCCACAACTGGTCCCTCACCGGCACTCTCGGCCGCCTCACCGGCGCCGTGCCCGCCTGGCGTTTCCTCGGCGTCGCCGCGATCGCTGCCGTACTGCTCCTTCTCTGGCGGCGCCGCCACGGTCTTGGCCCGGTGTACGCCCTCGGGCTGGGCCTGGCCGCTGTCGCCCTGTTCGGCCCTGCGATCCGTCCCTGGTACGTGCTCTGGGCGCTGTTCCCCATCGCGGCCGCCGCACCGCGCGGCCGGGTGCGCCGCTGGGCCGCTGTCGGCAGTTGTGTGCTCGCCCTCGTGGTCCTCCCGGACGGTTTCGCCCCGGACGCAGGGCAGTTGGTGCTCGCGGTGAGCGGCGGCGGGCTGGCGGTGCTGGCCCTGTTGACCTGGCGGGCAGCGCTGACCTGGTGGGCAGCGTCCCGGCCGCGGGCCGCGGCCACCCCGGGATACCTGCCGTGACCCGGCCGAGGCAGCTGCTCGGCACGGTGGTCCTGGTTGCCGGCGCCGTGCTGTTCATGGTGGTGGTGCCGTACTACCGGGGCTGGTTCGACCTGCACATCTACTACGGGGCCGTCGACAACTGGATCCGGCACGACGGCCGGATCTACGACTATGTGCTGCCCGGGACCGCATACGGTTTCACCTACCCGCCCTTCGCCGCCGTCTGCATGCTGCCGATGCTCCTGGTCGGGGACACCGGCGCCGTGGTGGGCTGTGTGCTGCTCAACGCGGCCGCTTCGGTGCTGCTGTTGCGCGGCCCACTGCGTGAACTACCCGTGGGCCGGGGTGGGTTGGTCGTGACCGGGTGCCTCTTCGTGATGCTGGAGCCGGTGCGGGACACCTTCAGTCTGGGGCAGGTCAATCTGCTGCTGATGGCGCTGGTGTACGCGGACAGCGGGCGCGGGCGTTTCGCGGGCGTCGGCATCGGCCTGGCGACGGCGTTCAAGCTCACGCCGGGCATCTTCATCGGATACCTGCTGCTCACCGGCCGCCGCCGGGCTGCTGCCGTCGCCACGGGTACGGCGGTGGCAGCGACCATGATCGGTGTGCTTGCGGCGCCGCGCGCGTCATGGGTGTTCTGGACCCGGGCGCTGTGGGACACGCACCGGGTCGGCGCCTTGGACTATGCGTCCAACCAGTCGCTCCAGGGCGCGCTGGCCCGGCTGGGCGCGGCCCGCCCGGTGTGGGTGCTGGCCGTGGCAGCGGTGCTCGTCCTGTGGGCGTACCGTGTGCGCCGGGCGGCCGCGGTCGGTGACAACGAGGCCGCGATGGCGCTCACCGGCCTTGCGGCTTGCCTGGTCAGCCCGGTGACCTGGGTGCATCACCTGGTGTGGGCGGTGCCAGCCCTTGCGTTGCTCGCCCGAACCGGGCGTCGCGCCGTTGCCGCAGCCCTGTACGTGGTGTTGTGCAGCAGTGTCGTGTGGCTGTGGCGTGATGACCCGTCCGGCGTGGATGGTTTCCTCGGCGGGAGCGCGTACGTATGGATCTGCCTGGGGCTGCTGGCGCTGTGGCCGCAGGCGTCCTCCGGGCTTCCGTCGCACGGCCGCGCGGATGGACCGGGGCCGGGGACAGTGCGCGGAGCCGGCCGGTCCCCGGCTCGCTCCTGGTTCGTACGTGGTCCTCGGCGTCCCCGCCCATCCGGCTGACGGGGCACTCACGGCCGTTCCGCCTGCCGTGGGTCGTGACCAGCCGTCGCACGACCGGCCTTCAGATCACCTTCGAGCGCACCAGGGCGCCGAGTACCAGAGCCCCGGGGATCAGCGGCAGCCACACTGTGATGATGCGGTAGCCCAGCACAACGGAACCCGCGGCGGTGACCGAAGCCCCGGCGGCGACGAGTGCGATGACCAGCGCGGCGTCCACGGAGCCGATGCCGCCGGGGGTCGGGACGGCGGCGGCCGCGATGCTGGCGCTGAGATACGCGATCGCGACATGGATCACGGGTACGGGTACGTCGAGGGCCAGCGCGACCGCGACCAGTCCGGCGGCCTGCAGGACGGGGAAGGCCAGTGAGCCGCCCCACAGGGCCAGCGCCCGGGTGGGCCTGGCATGCAGCGCACGCGCGTCGGTCAGCGCGGTGCCCGCAAAGGCAGCGACGGCCCTGCGCAGCGGGCGTATGGCGATGAGCGCGAGCAATGCCGTGCAGAGCAGCCCGCCCGCCGCCCACACGAGCGGGAGGGCAGCCGCCTGAGGTAGGAGGCCGTCCAGCCGGAGCGCGTCGGGGAAGGCGGCCAGAAGAGTGAGCAGGAGCACGAGCCGGACCGCTGCCTCCGCCAGCAGGTACAACGCGAGTGCGGCCGAGGACCGGGTCAGCGGGATTCCGCAGCCCCTGAGGAAGCGCAGGTTGACCGCGCCCGCACCGAGCCCGGCAGGCAGGAGGTGGTTGGCGGCACCCGAGGCGAACTGGGTGGCGAACAGCCGCCGGGCGGGGAGCGGTTCGAGCACCGCGCCCTGGCGCGCGAAGGACACCGCGACCCAGCCCAGCGCGGTGACTGCCAGCGCGGCCAGCAGCCAGTAGCGGTTGGCGGTGAGGAGCCCGCGGCCGCCGGAGGCGACGAGTGGCCAGTTCAGTGCCACCAGGACGCCGATGACGGCGATCGGGACCAGGCAGGCGATCCGGCGCAGGAACGGCATGCGTGGTAGGGCCATCGGTCTCGGTCGTCCCTGCTCGTCGTGCACCCGCCGGGAGCGGGCTCGCCGACAGTGTCCCCGGCGTGCACGACGTTCCGGCGTCGTGCGGCCGACGCCCGGTGGACGGGGTGGTGGCGGGAAGGGGAGCCGGCAACGCGCAGGCGGCGTCGGCGCCGGTCGTCGCCGTCCTGCGCCGGTGCCTGCCGGAATGCGGGTGGGGCCGCGGCCAGGCTGCCGAGCCCTCTCCGCTGTCGGATGCCCCGGCCGAAGGCCCCCTCGCATCACCCCTCGGCTCACCGGCCGCAGGACGCAACACGGCCCGGGAGCGACAACGATGTCGCTCCCGGGCCGGGCACCGGACTCGGGCGGCCATCCGGCCGCCCACCGCAGCCGGTTACGCGAACGGGGCCATGAAGTCCTTCGGCGTCAGCGCCCGGTCGACGATACGGGTGTCGCCGATCCAGCCGTAGAAGCTCTGGCCGAACTGCTCGGCGAACTGGGTGCCGCCGATGACGAACGGCTTCCCGAGCGTTGCGATGCCGGTGGCCGGCTGCGACGGGTTCCGGGCGATCTTCGACCCGTCGACGTACATCACCGTGCGGCGACCGTTGTTGACGACCGCGATGTGGGTCCAGCGCCCCACGGGCAGCGCGTGGCTCCACGACGTCGGATCGGCGTCCTGGACGTGCGGGTAGAGCACGAACTGCAGGAAGCGCTCAGGCGTGACATTGAGGCTGCAGGTGGGCTCCTCCGTCGACCAGCCCGTGGTCTTCCCGGCATCGCCGTTACGGCCCTCCCAGCTGAGGATGCCCATCCAGGCGTGGTCGCCCTCGAACGGCTCCGGCAGCTTGATGAAGGTCTCGATGGTGAAACCGGAGGTGAACGTCAGGCTGTTCAGAGGAGCCTGCCCGGCCGTGGTGAGGATTGCGCCCCGATCCGGCGACTTGCCGCCGTCGAAGCGGAGGCTGGCGTGGGCCGGCTGCCCGGTGTGGTGGTCGCCCGACCAGGTGAGAGCCTTCGAGGCGCTGTCGTGGAGCAGCTGGACCCGGAGGTCGTTTCCGTGCCCCGACAGGTCGCGTGCCACGGTGCCCGCGGCCACCGCGGAACCGGCGGCGCCGGCACCCGCCAGACCGGAGGAGTCGAACCGCCAGTAGGCGACGGTGCCCCGCGGCATCACCCGGGAGGCCGGACGCGGCGCCGGAGGAACCAACGGTGCGAATCCCTCGAACCGCTCCGAGAAGTCGATGTCCAGTGTGAACCGGTCCACCGGGCCGGTCAGTTCGATGGTCTCGGCCTCCAACGGTGTCCGCTTCTCGGGGTCGCGGGCGAGGAACCACGGAGAGAATGTCTCGACATCGACGACCTGCCGGACCAGGTCGAAGGAGTAGAGGCGGACCATGCCGGCACCGCCGTAGTAGCGGTCCTGGTAGTTGGTGATGTGAACATGCACATCATTGCCGGCGTCGTTGGTGAGCACCGTGCGCCCCGGAGGCCAGTAGTGCCCGCCCAGCGCCATGAAGATCTGGTCATTGCCGCGGATGATGCGGTCCCAGAGCCGCTGTCCGTTGTCGGACAGATGCGCCTGGCCGTCGTCCTCGGCCCAGGCGATGTCATGGGTGGTGAGGATGGCAGGGAGAGTCGGGTGGGCGTCGAGGACGCCCTGCGCCCAGGCCAGCCCCTTCTCGGAGGCGCGCCAGTCGAGGGCGAGCACCAGCCACTCGCGCCCGGCCGCCCGCAGCACGTGGTAGCTGTTGTACCCGTCGGGCGATGCGCCGCCGAAGGTCGGCATGGAGGTGAACCGCTGCGGCCCGAACGCCCGGAGATAGGCGGTGTCACCGCGCTGGTCGTCGGTGCCCGAGTTGATGTCGTGGTTGCCGGCGAGGACGCTGTAGGGCACCTTGCCGTGGATGGTCCGGAAGGTGTCCGCCGCGAGGCCGATCTCCTCCTCGCTGCCGTGCTCGGTGACATCGCCCAGGTGCGTCATAAAGGCGATGTTCGCCTCCTGGCGCTGGGCCACCAGGTAGTGAAACGTCTCCTTCAGCGGCTCCGGGTCCGCGCTGTCCGCGTCGAAGAGGTACTGGGTGTCCGGCAGGACCGCCAGTGCGAAGCGCGGGCTCTGTGTGTCGAAGCGGTGGCTGCCGGAGCCGGCTGCCGATGGCTGCGACGTGGCGGCCTGTGCGGACTGCGCGCCCAGCACCGTGGCGGCCGCTCCGGCCGCCGGTACGGCCAGCGCCGCCTGCAGCAGGCTGCGGCGACCCGGTCCGGGATGACTGGTTCTGCTCATGCGATCTCCCTGAACTGCCCCGTATGTCAGCAGGGATGATGCTGATCGCCGATAGCCGGACGGTGACGGTGGTCCAAACCACAAGGGCCGGATGGTGGACGCCTTCGGGCGGGGAAGGCCAGGCGGGCAACTGCCGTGGGTGGGCGAACGGCGCACAGAGGCCTTCGAGCGGCCGGCCGGGTGCCATCAGCCCTGCCGGGCGCGCGCAGGCAACCGGTGGGGCAGTACGCCGCGTTCGGTGCGCTCCAGGTCGAGGGCGCCGTGCAGGAGGCCGGCGGTGATGGGAGTGGTGGTCCAGTCGTGCTCGGGGTTCATCTCGTGGGTCTCCTCGATCAGGAGGGTCGGTTGGCGGCGGCGGTCGGAAGGATTGGTCAGGAGGTGGTGGGCCAGGTGCGCAGCAGGGAGTCGAGCGCGTTGAGGATTTCGGTCCAGCTCTCCTGCGAGTCGGGGGCGCTGTGGCTGAAGCCGCCGGCGCCCTCCAGGCCGACGTAGCCGCTGAAGACGCTGCCCAGCAGCCGCACCGCGTGCGTCTGATGCGGTTCGGCCAGGTCGTATCCGCGCAGGATCGCCCGCGTCATCTGGGCGTGCCGGACACCGGCGCTGGCGGCCGCCGTCTGCGGGTCGAGCCGGAACTGGGCTGCGGCGAAGCGCCCCGGGTGCTGGAGGGCGTAGTCGCGGTAGACGTTGGCGAAAGCGGTCAGGGCGTCTTTGCCGGCCCGTCCGGCCACCGCGGTGGAGACCTGGTCGGCGAGTTCCTCCAGGGCGAGCAGAGCGATCTTGGTCTTGAGGTCGTGGGCGTTCTTCACGTGCGAGTACAGGCTCGCGGTCTTGACACCGAACCGCCGGGCGAGTTCCGCGGGGGTCGCCTGCTCGAAGCCGACCTCGTCGGCCAGCTCCGCCCCTGCCCGGACCAGGCGCTCCGTGGTCAGTCCTACCCGTCCGGTCCCTGCCATGCTCGTCCTCCTAAGCGATCCTCATATCTGACATCGATGATTATGCATTTGCCTAATCTGATTAGGCAAATTAGCGTGTCGTTTATGAAGCCACTGACCGAGCAAGAGATTCGTACGGCGTTCGTGAACTGCACCAAGGGCGAGGCCAAGCGCCTGGCCGTCCCCCGTGACCTGGCCGAGCAGCGGTGGGACGACCTGGACTTCCTGGGCTGGCGAGATCCTCAGGCCCCCGACCGGGCCTACCTCGTAATCGAACTGGACGGCCGCCCGGTCGGCGTCCAGCTGCGCTCCCGCGACGTCGGTTCCTGGCAGATGCGGCGCAGCATGTGCTCGGTGTGCGTGACCACCCACACCGGGGGTGTCTCCCTGATGGTCGCGCCGAGGTCCGGAAAGGCCGGGCAGCAGGGCAACTCGGTCGGCGTCTACATGTGCAGCGACCTGGCCTGCTCCCTGTATGTACGCGGGAGGAAGGACGCGGGCATCGGCGCACGACTCCACGAGTCCCTCACCCTGGAGGAGAAGGTTCAGCGGACCGTGGCGAACCTCGCCGCGTTCATTGCCAAGGTGACCGCGTGACCTGGACCGTCCCCCCGACCTTCGTCGTGCGGGACAGAGACGATGCAGGGGTGGCGGCCCGGGACGTTCACGTTCCGCTGCTTGCGCGGAGACAGTCGTACGACGTCCTCATCGCGGATCTCGCGGCCTTCCAGAAGGAGCAGGGATGGGCGGCGCGGGCCGCGGCCGGGGATCGGGGCGCGCTCGCATCGTGTTGCGCGCCGGTCGGGACCGCCGCCCCCGGACCGCCGCCGGTGCGGCGCTGAAGACCGGCGGCGGACGTCACTGGGGGAGAGGGCGGGGCGGGCAACCGGTACCCGTCACGTATTCGAAGGCTGCGGCATTCATGGAGCTGCCCTCGGCCGGTTCCGGGAACAGACGGCGGGACCGCCCCGGCCTGCGATCAACGGGTGGCGAGGAGTTCGAGTGTGTCGATCACACGGTTCGAGAAGCCCCACTCGTTGTCGTACCAGGCGACCACCTTGATGTGGCGGCCGTCGACGCGGGTGAGAGCCGAGTCGAATATCGACGAGGCGGGATTGCCCGTGATGTCTGAGGACACGAGCGGGTCGTCCGAGTACTCGAGGATGCCGGCGAGCGGCCCCTCTGCCGCGGCGCGGTACGCCGCCAGCACGTCGTCGCGCGTCACGTCGCGGGCGACGGTGGTGTTGAGTTCGACGATCGAGCCCACCGGAACCGGTACGCGGATCGAGTCGCCCGTCAGCTTGCCTTCGAGGTTCGGCAGCACGAGGCCGATCGCCTTGGCAGCACCCGTCGTGGTCGGCACGATGTTTTCAGCGGCAGCACGGGCACGGCGGGCGTCGCGGTGCGGGCCGTCCTGCAGGTTCTGCTCCTGCGTGTAGGCGTGCACCGTCGTCATGAAACCGTGCTCGATGCCGGCGAGCTCGTCGAGGACCGCGGCCAGCGGCGCAAGAGCGTTGGTCGTGCACGAGGCGTTCGAGATGATCGTGTGCACGGCCGGGTCGTACGCGTCGCTGTTGACCCCGAACGCGAGCGTGACATCGGCGCCGTCCGACGGCGCACCGACGAGCACCTTCTTCGCGCCTGCGTCGAGGTGGGCGCGGGCGGCCGTGGCCGACGTGAAGCGGCCGGTCGCCTCAAGCACGATGTCGACGCCGAGCTCGGCCCACGGCAGCTTCGCCGGTTCGCGCTCGGCGAGCACCGTGATGCGACGGCCGTCGACGACAAGGGCGTCCCCGTCGACAGTCACCGGGCGGCCGAGCCGGCCCGCCGTCGTGTCGTAGGCGAGCAGCCGCGCAAGGGCGGCGGGCTCCGTGAGGTCGTTGACGGCTACGACCTCGAGGTCGCTGTGGCGTTCGAGCAGTGCGCGCAGCACATTGCGTCCGATACGGCCGAATCCGTTGATGGCGATGCGAGTCATGAGTGGTGTCCCTTCGGTTCGCCATCAGGTTCGCTCGCAGCATCCGCCCGTGACAGTGGCGTGAGTGCCACGGCTCGAAAGGATCGCGCCACGGCGGCGACTACTCGCCCTGGGCAAAGGTGCGCCGGTACTCGCTCGGCGTGGTGCCGAGGATGCGCTGGAAGTGCAGCCGCAGATTCGCACCGGTGCCGAGACCGACGTCGGCGGCGATCTGCTCGACGGTCCGCTCCGAACGCTCGAGCAGCTCACGGGCCGCGTCGATGCGGGCACGCATGACCCACTGCATCGGCGTGTACCCCGTGTCTTCGACGAAGCGCCGCGAGAACGTGCGCGGCGACACCGCCGCGTGCCGGGCGAGCACCTCGAGGGCGAGGGGCTCGCCCAGTCGGTGCAACGCCCACTCACGGGTGGCGGCGAACCGCTCGCCGAGCGGCTCGGGCACGCTGCGTGGCACGTACTGCGCCTGACCGCCGCTGCGGTAGGGGGCCGCGACCAGGCGCCGGGCCGCGTGGTTCGACGCGGCCACCCCGAGGTCGCCGCGCAGAATGTGCAGGCACAGGTCGATGCCCGAGGCGGCGCCGGCCGACGTCAGTACGCTGCCCTCGTCGACGAACAGAACGTTCTCGTCGACCTGGACGAGCGGATGCCTCGCCGCAAGCGCGCGCGTGTAATGCCAGTGCGTCGTGGCGCGCTTGCCGTCGAGCAGGCCAGTGGCGGCGAGCGCGAAGGCGCCCGTCGAGATGGCGGCGAGCCGCGCGCCCCGATCGTGGGCCGCGATCAGCGCGTCGACGACGGCCTGCGGCGGGTCGTCACTGTCCGGGAACCGGTAGCCGGGGATGAAGACGATGTCGGCCCACGCAAGCGCGTCGAGGCCGTGGGCGACGCAGTACGACAGGCCATCGCCGCCGGTTACGAGACCGGGCGCGGCGCCGCACACCCGTACCTCGTACGGCATGCTCGCACGGGTCGTGAACACCTGCGCAGGAATGCCGACATCGAGCGGCTTCGCACCGTCGAGCACGAGGACGGCGACGTGATGCAGGCGGGGCGGTGGCACGGGAAAAGAATACGAGGGGTGTGGGGCCGGCGCGTCCGTCCTGAAAGAGTGTTTCCCCATCGGGGGTGTTCGAGCCCGCACGTACATCATCGGCGACCTCGCCCCGTCGGGGAGGTCGCGTCGGTTGACAGTGCTGCGTGCACGGCGTCGCATGTCGAGGACATGGCGGGCGTGGGAGGCGTCGGGTTGCGGGTGGTTCCGGAGCCGAACGGCCGGTCCTCTACGGCCCGGCAAGCGCTATGTCGGTCGTAGCGCTGGTTGCCACCACCAGTTGCAGGCCCGTGGCTGACTCCGATGCGGGTCCGCGGGCTCGGCCGGCTGACCTTTACTGTCAGACCGCTGGAGGGCCGCCTCAGCTCGCCCTCGGGGTTACGGACGGAGGCGGCTGGTGGGGAGGCGGGATCGTAGAGGGCGGTCATGCAGCCCCAGGTGGCGCTGAGCGCGGTGGGCACGGTGGCCGGGAGCAGGGGGCGGCGGCGATGCGTTCGTGGGCCTGGGCGTGGCGGTCGGTGATAGTCACGGTCCATCTCTGGATTTCCAGCCACACCGACGACGTGAACACGGTCACGCTGCGTCACGGCACCTTCGAGGACCGGACCTTCGGTCGTCGTATGCCGCTCTGTATGCCCAGGTCGGGGCACGTATGCAGGACGCCTTGCCGTCCTCCGGCACCGGGTCCATGCTTGTTGGTATGGGTGACCAGGCAGGGCCCGAGTTCCCCGCGTCCGTACGGGATGTCCTACGCCTGATGGAGGCCGTAGAGGCGCACGCGGAAGGCGCCCCGGCGCAGCAGCTGGCCCGGGAGTCAGGACTGCCATTGGCCACCGTTCACCGATTGTTGCCTGCGCTCGCCCAGGACGGACACGTGGAGGAGCCGGACGTCGGCGCGTTCGTCCGCTCCGGCAAACGCCACCCATCGTGCGCCGGACACAACGGGCAGGAGCAACTGGAGCGCATCCGCCCGGTCCTGACTTCCTTGCGGGACGACCTTTCGGTCGCGGTCTATCTGACCCTGTACGAGGAGGGCGAAATCCGTGTCATGGAAATCGTCGACAGCGCCCAGGCGCCGCGAGTGGACCTCTGGGTGAGCTTCGAGGACGCCGGACACGCCACGGCACTGGGCAAGAGCGTGTTGCGTGAACTGGACGAGGACGCGCGCGCCGACTACCTTTCCCGACACTCCCTGACGGACCTCACGCCCCGCACCATCACGCGCAGGGAGGAACTGGTGCAGCACCTCGACGCCTCGCTGTCAGCCCCGGTCGTCATGGACCGGGAAGAGTACTCCAGCGGTACGACGTGTATCGCGGTGCCGGTGTACAGCGGTGACCAAGTCGGTTCGCTAGGTATCTCCTTCCGTTCGGACTGGATGTACCGGGCCACTCGGGTCCGGGCGGGGCTGCTGGCGTCGGCAATGCGCGTGACCAGGGAACTCTCGCTCCCTGACTGAACCCGGCCCGACAACGCCCGGCCCCGGGCAAGCCTGGGCCGCCGCAGATGCCGAACTGCATCTGATCCACAGGGACATACACCGGCGGATACTTGACGCCCTCAACGTGAGAGTTGACTCTCACGAATCGTGAGAGGAGACTCTCGCGTCATGGACTCCAGTAATCGCCTGGGCGATATCGAGATCACTGATCCACAAGCCATGCGAGCGTTGGCGCATCCGGTGCGGCTGGCGATTCTTGACCACCTTCTGCGGCACGGGCCTGCGACCGCCACGCAGCTCGCGCCTGACGTGGGAGCGACGCCGTCGGTGACCAGTTGGCATCTGCGTCACTTGGCCGGCTTTGGACTGGTCCGCGACAGTGAGCCAGGACCGGACCGCCGCCAACGGCGGTGGGAGGCAGTAGCACGCGGCTTCCGATTCGAGACGCCGCAAGACCCGGCCGATGAGGAGGGCCGGTCAGCCGCGCGGGTGTTGTCGCAGCAGATGTTCCTGCGCTATGCGGACTTCCCGAGCCGATGGGTTGCCGAAGTCGAGCCCGAACTCGATCCAGCGTGGCGCAGGCTGGCCGGGCTGGCCAACACCCGCGTCGTCGTTTCCGCTGAGGAACTCGCCGCCATCGAGGACGGGATCGAGCGCGTTCTTGCGCCGTACGTCAATCGTGACCCGGCCGAGCGGCCCACCGACGGCCGCGGCGTCCGGCTGATGCGCTACGTCCTGCCGGAAGGCGCCGAGGAACAGCCCGGGCAGACCCCGTGAACAGCCCGGAGCGGACCACCGCAATATCGCTGTGGCGGGATCGACGGTTCCGCCGCTTCTGGGCCGGTCAGTCGGTCTCACAGTTCGGCGACCGGATCACCGAACTGGCCCTGCCCCTGATCGCCGTCAGCGCACTGAACGCCACGGCCAACCAGGTGGCGTGGCTGACCGCACTCATCTGGACCCCGAACCTGCTCGCAATCTTTCTGGGGGCCTGGGTCGATCACCAAGCCCACAAACGCCGTCTGATGATCCTCGCCGACCTGGTGCGCTCCGCAGTACTGCTCAGCCTCCCGGTGGCCCACCTGCTGGGAGCGGTGACGCTCGGGCAGTTGTACGCCGTGGCGTTGCTGACAGGCGCCGCCGGGGTGCTGTTCAACACCGCCTATCCGCCGTTCTTTGTGCGCCTCGTGCCGCGTGAGTCCTACGTCGACGCCAACAGCAAGCTCAGCGCCAGCCGGTCCGCATCGTATGTCGCCGGCCCGGCCATCGGCGGCGCTCTGATCCAGGCGCTGACCGCGCCCGTCACCGTCGTCGTGGATGCCCTGACCTTTCTGGCATCAGCGGTCCTGGTCGGTCGGGTTTCGATCGACGAACCGCCTGCTGCCTCCGACAACACAGCGGCGCCCTCGCTGATGCAACGTGCCCGAGAGGGACTCTCGTTCGTCGTCCGTCACCCGATACTGCGGGCCGGCCTCGGCTGCGCGGCAACCGTCAACTTCTTCACCTTTGTCGCGGGCAGTGGGCTGATCGTTCTCTTCGCCAGCCGGAGCCTTGAACTGTCCGCAGGAGTGATCGGCATCGCGTTCGGGATCGGCGCGACCGGTTCCCTCCTCGGCGCGGTGCTCGCCCCGAAGGTCTCGCGACGGTTCGGCGTGGGGCGCAGCATCGTCGTGGGCGCGGTGCTGTTCCCGGCGCCGATCGCTATCGCCGCCACTGCGGACGGCCCGCTCTGGCTCCGCGCCGGAGCCTTGGCCGCGGCCGAGTTCCTCTCAGGCTTCGGCGTCATGCTGTTCGACGTCAACCTCAACTCTCTCCAGGCCGCGGTGATCCCCGACGGCATGCGCAGTCGCGTGGCCGGCGCGTACAGCACGATCAATTACGGCATACGCCCCGTCGGCGCCATCGTCGGCGGGCTGCTCGCCACTTTCATCGGCCTGAGGCCGACCCTGCTCATCGCCGCCGTCGGCGGAGCCCTGTCGCTGCTCTGGCTACTGCCTTCACCGATACCCCGCATCCGATCCCTGGCCCCGAACAGCACCGCGGATATCGCCGGCGACGCGGACGACGACCAACGACCAGTACCTTGTTGACCCGCCGGACGTGGTCCAGCCCGGATCCGAGCGGATGCCTCCCAGATCCGACGGGCCGGCACATCCACGCGGGGACGCTGTCGCTCAGCGGCGTGGGGCGGGGCCAGAATGGTCGTTCAGATCGCCCCGAAGATCGCTGTCTGCGGTGAGAGAACTCGTTCCCGTAGGGCCAACAGACTGTTCGAAGCCACCTACGAATGTGATCCGCGTCATGGGTGAAGCTGTCCAATGCAACACGGACTGAGGTCTGCATCGCGGAAGTTGTCTCGATGAGACTCCTGCTCAATCGCTGCACGAGGTGATCTGCACACGGCATCTGCTGATACAAGCCGCGCCATGGCCATGCTCATCCGGGATTTCCCCGGCTCCGAGACCGCGGTCGGTATGCAGCGCAGACATCTCACCGCCAGGGCTCTGGCCAACCGCACGACCCAGGGTTACATGGACCACGACCTGGCCTGGGCCCGCCCTCTTGCCCAGGCCATCGCCAACTGCCGCTCGCGCGACTCCGCGAACTCTTCGATACCGACAGCCGTGGCGAGTGTGTACAGCCTCGCCCACAGGCTGACCTCGGGAAGCCCCTCCCCGGTGATCAGCATGGCCAGGCCCTGCGGTGGTGTCGCCTCGTTGGCCGCCACCGCGCGGCGGACCGCGGCATGCGGGTGGCGTGCGAGACTGGCCGCCAGGTCCGCCGTGGTCCACAAACGCGAGTTCCGGCCGGCTTCGCCCGGTGCTCGTCCCGCGCTTGGGCTTGCGGCCGACCTTGCCCGGCGGCTGCGGCTGGGGTGGGAAGTACAGGACGCGGTCGGACCGCTTCCGACCCAGCATCTCGACGGGCAGGTCGGTCAGCAGGAGAGGCAGGCGGGTCACGTCGTAGCCGGCATCGGCGACGACCAGGACGGGCGGATCTCCGATCTGCCACTGGCCCGCCACATACAGCCGCTGGAACGTTTCCCGGATCGGGGCGGCGGTGACGGCGATCGCGTCGTCCCGGGGACACAGCCGGACTGCGTCCAGCATGGCGGTCCACGAGGGCCGCCCCTGCTCCTGGCCGGCCACGAAAGAGCAGGGCCGCTCGGGGATCACCTGGGCCGAGCCCCTGCCACGGCGATACGTGTACTACAGCCGGAGATCTTGTGACGGACTCCCGGTGGCGTCGTTGACCGGGCATGCTGCTGGATGTGACGGCTGAGCAGATAGCCGAGTGGGACGCCGAACTGTCGGTGTTGACCGGTTCGTTGGGGCACTTGTTCAACCGGCCGGAGCCGCGGGTGGTTTTCGCGCAGTTCATCGAGGGGCTGCTGGCGGAGCTGCCGGCGAAGAACGGCTGGACGCTCGCCGAGCGGGCTGGGCATGTGACTGCGGATCGGATGCAGTGGCTGCTCAACGGCTCGGTGTGGGATGCGGACCGGCTGCGCGACGCGGTCCGCGACTATCAGGAAGAACTGCAGCCGCTATACCGCCGTGTGCTGGTTGCCCTCTACGTGCGTGCCCACGCACGTAAATTGCTGATATGCTGGTGATGATCTTCGCGCGGCATGGTCAGCAGGCTGGTCGTACCGTCGGCGTGAGTCAAATCGCTCTCGCGCATCGCGTATCGATCGATACGTAGTTCATGGCAACGCAATGTTGAATGAACAGTGTGAAAAATGGAGTAACCCAACCGATGACCGCACTTCACGACTGGTCGACCCGAACAAGTCAAGGTTGGCACCGAAGATGATTGCAGTGCGCCGGTCCGCCGAAATGATCGCCCGCTGGCTCATGATGCCGCGCCGTCGAGGTGTGGAAGCGGGTCGGCACCGTGACTTGACATCGTTGTCGGGGCTGCTGCGTCGCAGTCCATGACGCCTGAGACCACGCTGTCGCTACTCTTTTCGCCCAGGGAAAATGGGAATTCTTGTTATGCCTACGACCAAGAAAGCTGGGTCCCGGCTGCGTCACGTCGATGGCGCACAGGCCCAGGAGCCCGGCGCGGAGATCGGGGAGGTCGATTTCGGCACCGGGTACTACCGCAAGCTGTTCACGTCGTTCGGTGTCGGTGAGGACGGCCGGATCGCCGCTTCCGAGCTGGCTGCCCGGCTTCGGGAGTCCGGTGTTTCGGAGACCGATCCGCGGGTCACGGAGGTATGGGCGGCGCTGCGCCGGGGTGTCGACATTGAGGGTCGGTCCAGGATTGACCTGGACCGGTTCATCGGCCTGTGCAAGATGGGTGGCGGTGTCGTTGCGAAGTCCATCAAGGGGGACTTCGTCATTCCGGACTTCGGTGCGTTCCAGACCGAGATATCCGGGATCTTTGAGAGTCTCCGGCGTGTGGACGGTGGGCATGTCGCGGACTACATTCCGCAACTCGGTCGTGTGGATCCGGAGAAGTTCGGGATCGCGCTGTGCACGGTCGACGGGCAGCGGTTCGCGGTCGGTGACGCGGACACCCTCTTTTGTGTGCAGTCGGTGTGCAAGCCGATCAACTACTGCCTGACGCTGGAGGAGCACGGCGCCGAGATGGTACACCGGCATGTGGGCCGAGAGCCCAGTGGCCGTGGTTTCAACGAGCTCACGCTGAACAGTGACGGCCTGCCGCACAACCCGATGATCAACTCGGGGGCCATCATGTCGTGCTCGCTGATCCGTCCGAAGCAGGACACGGCCGACCGTTTCGACTACGTCGCCGAGACCTGGCGCAGGCTGTCCGGCGGAGGCACGGTCGGCTTCAACAACGCCGTCTATCTCTCCGAACGTCGCACCGCGGACCGGAACTTCGCGCTGGGTTACTTCATGCGGGAGCACGGTTCCTTCCCGGAGGGCACCGATCTGGTGGAGACCCTGGAGTTCTACTTCCAGTGCTGTTCGATCGAGGTCGACGCCCGGTCGCTGTCGGTGGTGGCGGCGTCCCTGGCCAACGGCGGGGTCAACCCGCTGACCGGGGAGCGGATCTTCTCCGCCGACACGGTGCGCAAGTGTCTATCGCTGATGTCTTCGTGCGGGATGTACGACTACTCCGGCGAGTTCGCCTTCACCATCGGGCTGCCGGCGAAGAGCGGTGTGTCCGGAGGGCTGATGATCGTCGTCCCGGGGGTCATGGGCGTGTGCGTGTGGTCCCCGCGTCTGGACGCGCTGGGCAACTCGGTGCGGGGTGTGGCGTTCTGCAAGGAACTGGTCGGGCGCTTCAACTTCCATGTCTACGAGTCTTTTGCCGCCGGTGAGGTGTCCGGCAAGCGTGATCCGCGGCGGGGCAAGAACGAGGAGGAGATCACCTCCACGATGCGCCTGCTGTGGGCCGCCAGCCAGGGTGACCTGGACGAGGTCCGGATCGCGCTGGCGACGGGGAAGGACCCGAACTCCACGGACTACGACAAGCGGACGGCGCTCCACCTGGCCGCCTCCGAGGGTCACTTGGAGGTCGTCCAGTACCTCCTGGACCAGGGCGCCGACCCGGGGATCAAGGATCGCTGGGGCGGCACCGCGCACTCTGACGCAGGGCGTGGCGGCCACGACCGTGTGGCTGAGCTCCTGCTGCCCGTACCGACCATCGTGGGCTAGCTCGCCATCAGCGTTCACCGCGGCACATGTTCCTCACACCAAGAAACGTCCTGCCCGTCAAGGCGGCAGGCCATCCGAAGGAGTAAGACAAGTGGTTTACAAGGCCGAGTATATCTGGATCGACGGTACCGAGCCGACCGCCAAGCTGCGCTCGAAGACCAAGATCCTCGCCGACGGTGCGGAGCCCGGTGTGTGGGGCTTCGATGGCTCCAGCACCAACCAGGCCGAGGGCCACAGCTCGGACCGCGTGCTCAAGCCGGTCGCCACCTACCCGGACCCGATCCGCGGCGGCGACGACGTCCTCGTGCTGTGCGAGGTGTTCAACATCGACGGCACGCCGCACGAGTCCAACACCCGTGCCGTGCTGCGCCCGGTCGCCGAGCGGTTCGCCGGCCAGGAGTCCCTGTTCGGCATCGAGCAGGAGTACACCTTCTTCGACGGCCACCGCCCGCTCGGGTTCCCCGAGGGCGGCTTCCCGGCCGCGCAGGGCGGCTACTACTGCGGTGTCGGCGCGGACGAGATCTTCGGCCGTGACATCGTCGAAGCCCACCTGGACAACTGTCTGAAGGCGGGCCTGGGCATCTCCGGCATCAACGCCGAGGTCATGCCTGGCCAGTGGGAGTTTCAGGTCGGCCCGCTGTCCCCGCTGGAGGTCTCCGACCAGCTGTGGGTCGCCCGCTGGCTGCTCTACCGCACCGCCGAGGACTTCGGCATCTCCGCCACCCTCGACCCCAAGCCCGCCAAGGGCGACTGGAACGGGGCCGGCGCGCACACCAACTTCTCCACCAAGGCCATGCGCGAGGGCTACGACGCGATCATCGAGGCGGCCGAGTCCCTGGGCCGCGACGACAAGCCGCTGGAACACATCCGCAACTACGGCGTCGGCGTCGAGGCCCGCCTCACCGGCGCCCACGAGACCGCCCCGTGGAGCGAGTACAGCTACGGCGTCTCCAACCGCGGTGCCTCCGTGCGCATCCCGTGGCAGGTCGAGGTCGACAAGAAGGGCTACATCGAGGACCGGCGCCCCAACGCCAACGTCGACCCCTACACCGTCACCCGCCTGATCGTCGACACCTGCTGCACCGCCCTGGAGAAGGCCGACCTCGTCTGAGGACCGGCCGCAACGGACCGGTGCGCCCGACTCCACAACGGGCGCACCGGTCCGCCCCCGGTGAACCGCACCCGATCAACCCCGCTGCCCGGCAGCGGCATTTCACAGATTTGGAGAGAGTTCGATGCCGAAGGGCTTCGACGCGGGGGACACCTCGTTCGTCCTCATCAGCGCGGCGCTGGTCATGCTGATGACCCCGGCCCTGGCGTTCTTCTACGGAGGAATGGTCCGGGTCAAGAGCGTGCTGAACATGCTGCTGATGAGCTTCATCAGTCTGGGCATCGTCAGCGTGCTGTGGGTTGCCTACGGCTACTCGCTCGCCTTCGGCGATGACGCGGGCGCCGGCCTGGTCGGCGACCTGGGCGTCGCGGGCATGAAGGGCATCACGGGCACCACCCTGACCGGCACCATCCCGGTGTTCGCCTTCGCTGCCTTCCAGCTGATGTTCGCCGTGATCACCCCGGCCCTCATCAGCGGAGCCATCGCCGACCGCGCCAAGTTCGGCGCGTGGATGCTGTTCATCGCGCTCTGGGTGACCTTGGTGTACTTCCCCGTCGCTCACTGGGTGTGGCAGGCCGACGGCTGGATCTTCAAGCTCGGCGTCAAGGACTTCGCCGGCGGCACCGCCGTACACATCAACGCCGGCATGGCCGCCCTCGGCGCCCTCTTCGTCCTGGGCAAGCGCGTCGGGTTCAAGAAGGAACCGATGCGCCCGCACAGCCTGCCGCTGGTGATGCTCGGCTCCGGGCTGCTGTGGTTCGGCTGGTTCGGCTTCAACGCCGGCTCCGCCCTGGCCGCCAACGGCACCGCCAGCATCGCCTTCCTCAACACCCAGGTCGCCACCGGCGCGGCCATGATGGGCTGGCTCGCCTGGGAACGCCTCCGCCACGGCGCCTTCACCTCACTGGGCGCCGCCTCCGGCGCCGTCGCCGGCCTGGTCGCCATCACCCCGGCCTGCGCCGCGGTCAACACCTGGGGCGCCATCGCCATCGGCGTGATCGCCGGCGTCGTCTGCGCCTGGGCCGTGGGCCTGAAGGACCGCTTCGGCTACGACGACTCCCTCGACGTGGTCGGCGTCCACGCCGTCGGCGGCCTCGTCGGCACGCTCCTGATCGGCGTCTTCGACACCACCGACGGGCTCGTCGCAGGCGCGGGCTTCGGGCAGCTGGGCAAGCAGGCCATCGGCGCCTTCGCGGTGGCCGCCTACTCCCTGGTGATGTCCTGGCTGCTGGCCAAGGCCATCGATGCCACCGTCGGCTTCCGAGTCGCCCGCGACCACGAAGTCACCGGCCTCGACCAGGTCGTCCACGCCGAGACCGCCTACGACTTCACCACCATCAACGAACTCGAACTGGCCTCACCGGCCACCTCCGCACACTGAGCACGCGGGAGCGCGTTGGAACTGAAGTTCCCCCAAGGCCGGGTAGTTGGCGTTTCCGCTGGGCACGCAAGGGGAGTTGACGGGTTTTCGACGTGGAGCAACGGAGCTCGTTGGTACAGGCAGTCGTCCAAGACAGCTTGTCCCGCAAGGAGCTCCGTTGCCTGTTCATTGTGTCCCGCCACCGGTGTTGATGGCCATCACCCGTACGGTGACTGTGGCCGCGGGCCGGCTCGCTCCCGGTCACCTGGGGGAGCTGACACCGATCGTGCCATTCGAGCTGGTCGACGCGATTTTGTCCGAGACCAGGACTGTGCAGCGGCGGCTGCGTGATCTGCCCTCGCGGGTCGGCATCTATTTTTTTCCTGGCGATGTGCCTGTTCCCCGAGATCGGCTACCGGCTGGTCTGGGACTGTGAGAATGGGGCCACCTCGTTCGGGACCGTGGTCTGACCCGGTCTGGGACTGACCATTGTGTCCGGAGTATTGATCTGTCGGCCGCGGTCCCGGGCGGGAGTCCGCCGACGCCGGGTCGACGGGTGTGTCCCGATAGGGGCTTCGCGGCCAGCACCGTCACAGTCTTGACCGTCCGTTCGGCCCGGTGTCATTCCTCGGTCCGCTCGGGAGAGACATGACAGCTACGAGCACCTTTCCGACACGAAGCACCCAAGAGACCCCCACGGAGCGCTATGAGATCGTCCTGGGTGTCGACACTCACAAGGACGTGCACGTTGCTGCGGTCGTGACCAAGCTGGGCGCCCGGTTGGGGGCATGCCCGTTCCAGGCCACCGCAGCAGGCTATCGGGAGATGCTGGAGTGGGCCCACTCCTTCGGCGATCTACGTCACGCGGGCGTGGAAGGAACGGGCTCCTACGGTGCGGCCCTGTGTCGGTACCTGCTCGCCCAGAACCTTCAAGTGATCGAGGTGAACCGGCCGGACCGTGCCGCCCGCCGCCGGTCGGGCAAGAGCGACGAGGCTGACGCGGAGGCCGCTGCCCGTGCTGTGCTTGGAGGGCGAGCCACCGCCAGGCCGAAGCACACCGGCGGGACGGTGGAGGACCTTCGGGTGTCCAAGACCGTCAAGGACTCCGCTGTCAGGGCCCGCACCCAGGCGATCAACCAGCTCAAGGCGATCCTGGTGAGCGCCGACCCGGAACTGCGTGAATCCCTGGCGCGGTTAGGCAACGTCGCGCTCTTCAGCGCGTGTGCTCGACTCGATCCGGAGACCAGTGCCGTCCACCAGGCACTCCACCTACTTGCGGTCCGCATCAAGCAGCTGTCCGACGAAGTCGGTGTCCGCACCAAGCGCATCACCACCGCGGTCAAGGAGCACAACCCCGCGCTCCTAGACATCCAGGGCGTGGGACCCGACAGCGCCGCGGCCCTCCTGGTCGCCGCCGGCGAGAACCACGATCGTCTCGACAGCGACGCCTCCTTCGCCGCTCTGTGCGGTGTCAGTCCCGTTGAGCACTCTTTTGGGAAGAGCAAGCACCGGCGTCTGAACCGTGGCGGCAACCGGCAGGCCAACGCTGCCCTTCACCGCATCGTGCTCACACGCCTGCGCTGGGACGAACGCACTCAGGCCTACCTGGAGCGGCGCACAGCCGAAGGCAAAACCAAACGCGAAGTCATCCGTTGCCTCAAACGCTACGTGGCCCGTGAACTCTTCCGATGTACCAGCGCCTCACCACTGCCCGGAGCAGCGATGCACCGAGGTTGACAGACCATAGGGGCATCTGTGGGCACCCCCTTCATCGCCTTGGCACGCACGGTGGCCCGGGTCACGACCAAGCTGGAACTCGGCCCCGACGCCCAGGTTGATAACAAGGCACTGGTCTTCGACCCGCAGAACCCCGCACTCACGGATCCCTTCCTCCTGCTGGCCGAGGACTGGTTCAGCTCGCGGGGCTTCGAGTGGCACCCGCACCGCGGCGTGGAGACGGTGACCACCGTCGTCAATGGAGTGCTCGAGCACGGCGACAACCATGGCAACGTGGGCGCGCTGGAGGCCGGAGACGTGCAGTGGATGACCGCCGAGCGCGGCATCATTCACCGCGAACTGGCCTACCGGAATGAGCACGCCCACACCCTTCAACTGTGGCTCAACCTGCCCGCTGACCGGAAGCTGACCGAGACCCGATACCAGGACCTGACCTTGTCGGCACGCCGTGTGTGACCCGGTCCGGCGCCATCCTCGACGTCGTCTCCGGTACGGTTGAGGGGGTCCGCGGCCCGGCGCTCAACCACGTGGACGTGCAAGGCGTGACGGCAGTCCTCGAGCCGACGACTACTCTCGCCTACACGCTGCCCGCCCGACACCGGGCCTTCGTGTACGTTCTGTCTGGCCGAGTTGCGGTGGCCGGCCGGGACGTTCACGCCGGGCAGACCGCCTGGTCCGATCCGGTGGTGGAGGCCGCTGGCGACAGCAACCTGACCCTGGCAACCTCCGACGGCAACGCGCTGACCAAGGTCATGATCTACAGCGGTACGCCCATCAGCGAGCCGGTGGCCTTCGGCGGCCCCTTCGTGATGAACCGTCGGTCCGAGATGGGTGCAGTTCCTGTGAGGGTTCTGTTTTGATCATGCTGTGGACTCGAGGCCCGTCGCCTCCTGAAGGAGGCGGACGTGGTCCTACAGGCCTGCGTCGCCCCGAAGGAACTCACGCCGGCCAGCCCGTCGACGACGATGCGGAAGAAGCCAGCCGCCATCACCTCGACGCGGCGCCCGTCGACCGGCGGCCTGGATGCCAGTGGTGACTGTTGGTACGGGAGGCCCCGAAGCTCCTGTCGAATGTCTCGACAGGCGGATGGGACACGCTCTGTCCAGCCACGGAGCCCCTGGCCGTCCGGGGACGGCCATCTGCGAGTCACCTGCGGTACCTAGCGTGGGTGATTCCGTACCAACCACTACTACGAGGTACCACCCATGCGGGTCCCAGCAAAACAGCGGATACTCACCGCGGCACTGTCCCTGGCACTGCTCATCGGCGGCACGGCCGCCGCTGTGGCTGCCGGTCCCGGCAACGATACCGAGGGCGCCCGGGCCGTCGCCGCCCGGCACCAGCCCTCCAACGATCTGGTGCGCAACTTCAACGCGGTCACCCGCGACACCGCCTGGAAGGTCACCAGCAGACTGTCGCTGAAGTTCCCGACCTACCACACCGAGGGCATCGCCATCACGCGCGACCACATCTTCCTTTCCTCGGTGGAGATCCTGGAGCCGACAGTCAAGTACCCGGCCCCGCGGGACGGCTACGACCGGACTCCGGGCAAGGGCGTCGGGCATGTCTTTGTCATGGACAAGCAGGGCAACCTGCAACGCGACATCGTCCTCGGTGAGGGCGACATGTACCACCCGGGCGGCCTCGAATTCGACGGGACGTCGGTGTGGGTATCGGTCGCCCAGTACCGCCCCAACAGCAGCACCATCATGTACCGGATCGACGCGAAGTCGATGGCCGTCCACAAGCAGTTCGAGTTCAAGGACCACATCGGCGGCATCGTCCGCGACCCCGCCACCGGTCACCTCATCGGCAACTCCTGGGGCTCCCGGCACTTCTACGAGTGGGACCTCCGAGGGCGAAAGATCTCCGACTGGACCAACAGCCAGTACTTCGTGGACTACCAGGACTGCCAGCACGCGGCCCCGGGACAGATGCTGTGCGGCGGTGTGACCAACCTGCCCCAGACCAACCCGGCCGGAGGCTCCTCCGCTACCTACGAGCTGGGTGGTCTGGCACTGATCGACGTGCGCAGCCACCTGGTCACCCACGAGGTGCCCTTCCAGCAGTGGTCCTCCGCGGGTCATGTCGCCACGCGCAACCCGATGAAGCTCACCGCCAACGGCGACCACCTGACGCTCACCGTCGCGCCGGACAATGGTGACGAGGGCAACGGCACCGAGATCATCACGTACGAGGCCACTGTGGCCGGCGTGGGCCGCTGAACGTCCCGGTTCCACCGGTTGTACCGTCGCCGGGATCGCGTGGACGGGCCGTGGGTGCCGCTCTCGCGGCCGGCAGGTCGAGTACGGCCTGACGCCGCGCAGTTCGCCTCGTGATGTGTCGGTCGTGAGGATACGTCTGACCTTGAGCCTCATGTCACCAGCGGGGCGGGCCGGTTGGCCCGCCCCGCCTCCTTCAGCGCAGCTCCGCCCGGAACGCCAACGGAGTCGTCCCGGTGTGTTGATGGAAGAACTTCGAGAAGTTGGCCGCGTCGGGAAAGCCCACGAAGGCGCCGATCCGGCCGATCGGCATATCCGTGTGGGCCAGTAGGCGCTTGGCTTCGAGGACGACGCGTTTGTCGATGAAGCCCTTGGGGGTGTTGCCGGTGGCCGCCCCCACCGCGCGGACGAGGGTGCGTCGGGAGTAGCCGAGGGCGTCCGCGTACGCGCTGACGCTGTGGTTGGTGGCGAAGCCCTTCTCGACCGCGTCCCGGAAGCGGCTGAAGGTGGTGTCGGTCTGCTCGAGTGCCGTCTCGGCGGAGATCGCCGCGAGGTGGGCCAGGCGGAGCAGGAACGCGGTCAGGGAGTGCCGGAGCACCGCGGTGTGGAGGCTGAGGGGCAGTGTGGTCGTGTCGACGTACTCGCGCTCCAGTTGGGCGAGCGAGTGCTCAAGGGCGGCCAGCTGGTTCGCGTCCGGGCGCAGGAGCGGGGGCTGGTCACAGCGGTACAGGCCCGTCGCCTCGACAGTTGCCCGGGACAGGAAGCCGGGCTGCATGGTCAGGACGGTACCGCGGTACCCCGCCGTGGGGGAGAAGCGGTGCACCTGGCCTGGGCGGATCCATAGGAGATCGCCGGCGGAGGCCTCGTACTCGGCGAAGTCGATCATGTGTCTGATGGGACCGCCGTGGAACAGCATCACCACGTGGAAGTCAACGCGGTGCACGCGCTCCAATGGCGCGTCCGCATGCCAGGGCCGACCGGGTTCCATGGATTCGACCTGCATACCTACGCCGCAGACGCTCAGGTTCGTGGGGAAGGGAAAGGTCTTGATCTCTCCACTTCCTTGGGTCGTTCTGTCTGTCATGTCCTTCTCGCGTCGGCTCGGTCCCGTACTCGTTGTCCCACTTTCACCAAAGGCTGACACGGGGGCACCTTCCCCAGCAAAAGTCATACTTTTACGTTTGAACGCATCAGAGCAGTTGACAGGCTCCTATCGAGGACTTCTTGAAGATGAGCACGCAGACACCCGACAGCTTTCCTGACGGCTTCGAGTGGACCGAACTCGACCGCCGTGCCGTCGACACCGCCCGCCTTCTGGCGACCGATGCCGTACAGCAGGTCGGAAACGGCCACCCGGGCACCGCGATGAGTCTGGCGCCGGCCGCGTACACCCTCTTTCAGAAGGTGATGCGGCACGACCCGGCCGACCCGGAGTGGACCGGCCGCGACCGCTTCGTTCTCTCCCCGGGCCACACCTCGCTGACCCTGTACACCCAGCTCTTCCTCTCCGGGTACGAGCTGGAACTGGACGATCTGAAGGCGTTCCGGACGCACGGTTCGAAGACGCCCGGTCACCCTGAGTACGGGCACACGGCGGGTGTCGAGACGACCACCGGTCCACTCGGTCAGGGTGTCGCCAACGCCGTGGGCATGGCGATGGCGGCTCGCTACGAGCGCGGCCTGTTCGACCCCGAGGCGCCGGAGGGCGATTCTCCCTTCGACCACACCATCTGGGCGATCGTCTCGGACGGCGATCTGGAGGAGGGTATCTCCGCCGAGGCCTCGTCCCTCGCGGGTCACCAGAAGCTCGGCAACCTCGTCTTCGTCTACGACGACAACCACATCTCCATCGAGGGCGACACGGCAACCGCCTTCTCCGAGGACGTCCTGAAGCGGTACGAGGCGTACGGCTGGCACGTCCAGCGGATCGAGCCCTCGGCCGACGGCGACATCGACGTCCGAGCGCTGTATGAGGCGCTGACCGCCGCCCGCGCCGAGACCGGGCGCCCCTCGATCATCGCGATGCGCACGATCATCGCCTGGCCTGCCCCGAACGCGCAGAACACCGAGGCCTCGCACGGCTCGGCGCTCGGCGCCGAGGAGATCGCGGCTACCAAGCGGGTCCTGGGCTTCGATCCGGAGCAGTCCTTCCAGGTGGAGCCCGAGGTACTGGCCCACGCTCGCGAGGCCCTTGATCGAGGCGCCGAGGCGCACGCCGCCTGGGACAAGCAGATCTCCGAGTGGCGCACCGCCGACCCCGAGCACGCCGAACTGTTCGACCGTGTCATCGCCGGTCAGCTGCCCGAGGGCTGGGAGGCTGCTCTGCCGCAGTTCGAGGCGGGCACATCCGTCGCGACCCGTGCCGCGTCCGGCAAGGTGCTGCAGGCGCTCGGCGGTGTGATCCCCGAGCTGTGGGGCGGCTCCGCCGACCTCGCCGGCTCGAACAACACCACGATCGACAGGACCAGCTCCTTCCTGCCCAAGGGCAACCCGCTGCCGGAGGCCGACCCGTACGGCCGCACGGTCCACTTCGGCATCCGCGAGCATTCGATGGCCGCCGAGATGAACGGCATGGCGCTGCACGGCAACACCCGCGTCTACGGCGGCACCTTCCTGGTCTTCTCCGACTACATGCGCAACGCCGTGCGCCTTTCCGCGCTGATGGAGCTTCCGGTCACGTACGTGTGGACCCACGATTCCATCGGCCTCGGCGAGGACGGCCCGACCCACCAGCCGGTTGAGCACCTGGCCTCGCTGCGCGCCATCCCCGGCCTGAACATCGTCCGCCCGGCCGACGCCAACGAGACCGTGATCGCCTGGGCCGAGATCTTCAGGCGGCACGCCACGAACCCGGCTCCGCACGGCCTCGCGCTGACGCGCCAGGGTGTGCCGACGTACGAGGCGAACCCCGAGACGGTGAAGGGGGGTTACATCCTGCGCGACTCCTCCGCTGAGACCCCTGACGTCATCCTCATCGCCACCGGCTCCGAGGTGCAGCTCGCCGTCGCGGCGCGTGAACAGCTCGAGGCCGAGGGGGTCGGTACGCGTGTCGTGTCGATGCCGTCCGTCGAGTGGTTCGAAGAGCAATCCGCGGAGTACCGCGCGAGCGTGCTTCCGGCGTCCGTGAAGGCCCGTGTGGCGGTCGAGGCAGGGATCGGCCTGACCTGGTACCGGTACGTCGGTGACGCCGGACGCATCGTCTCCCTCGAGCACTTCGGCGCCTCCGCCGACGCCAAGACCCTGTTCGCCGAGTACGGCTTCACCGCCGAGAACGTCGCCTCCGCCGCGCGGGAATCCCTCGCCGCCGCGCGTGGTTGATCAGGCCGCCAGAAAGAAAAGAGTCACTGTGAGCAACACCGTCGAACCCCTCAAGGCCCTCTCCGAGGAAGGCGTTTCCATCTGGCTGGACGATCTGTCCCGCAAGCGGATCGCATCCGGCAACCTCGCCGAACTCATCGAGCGGAAGCACGTGGTGGGTGTCACCACCAACCCTTCCATCTTCCAGGCCGCCATCGGCTCCGGCGAGGGGTACGAGGAGCAGCTGGCCGACCTCGCCGTGCGCGGCGTCACGGTCGACGAGGCCGTCCGCATGATGACTACCGCCGACGTCCGCGCCGCCGCCGACATCCTGCGGCCCGTGTACGACGCGACCCGCGGCCGCGACGGCCGGGTCTCCATCGAGGTCGACCCGCGCCTCGCCCACGACACCGCGGCGACCGTCGCCGAGGCCAAGCAGCTCGGATGGCTGGTCGACCGTCCGAACGTGATGATCAAGATCCCGGCGACGAAGGCCGGCCTCCCGGCGATCACCGAGGTCATCGGCCTCGGCATCAGTGTCAACGTCACGCTGATCTTCTCGCTGGAGCGCTACCGCGAGGTCATGAACGCGTACCTGGCGGGCCTGGAGAAGGCGCAGGCATCAGGCATCGACCTCTCCACTGTTCATTCGGTCGCCTCGTTCTTCGTCTCCCGCGTCGACAGCGAGATCGACAAGCGCCTTGCGAAGGTCGGCACGGACGAGGCACTCGCGCTCAGGGGCAGGGCCGCGCTCGCCAACGCCCGTCTCGCATACGAGGCGTACGAGGGCGTCTTCGCCGCCGACCGCTGGACCGCCCTCGCCACCGCGAGCGCCAATAAGCAGCGTCCTCTGTGGGCCTCGACGGGCGTCAAGGACGCCGCGTACAAGGACACCCTGTACGTCGACGAACTGGTCGCGCCCGGCACGGTCAACACCATGCCGGAGGCAACCCTCGACGCCACCGCCGACCACGGTGACATCCATGGCGACTCGGTGACCGGCGGCCACGCCCAGGCCCGCGCCGATCTTGCGGCCGTCGAGCGGCTCGGGATCTCGTACGACGAGGTCGTGAAGCAGTTGGAGGACGAGGGCGTCTCGAAGTTCGAGGCGGCCTGGGAAGACCTGCTGGGTGTGGTCGCGACCTCACTGAGCAGCAAGGGAGTTGAGGGGGAATGAGTGAGCGCGAGACGCTTCCCGGTGGTGCCGCGCAGGATGCGCCCGCCGCGGCGGGCGGATCTGGTGACGCGGCCGTGGAACCGGGCGGCGTGACCGCCGGATCGGGTGACGCGGCCCGGGAATCGGGCCGCGACGCGGCGGCGATACCCGGCGACGGAAGCTCTACCGCCCCGGCCCTCGACTGGAACAACCCGCTCCGTGACCCCCGCGACCGCCGCCTTCCTCGTGTCGCGGGCCCCTCCGGCCTCGTCATTTTCGGTGTCACCGGCGACCTCTCCCGCAAGAAGCTGATGCCCGCCGTCTACGACCTCGCGAATCGGGGTCTGCTCCCGCCGGGCTTCTCGCTCCTCGGGTTCGCCCGGCGCGAGTGGGAGGACCAGGACTTCGTGCAAGTGGTGCACGACTCGGTGCGCGAGCACGCCCGCACGGAGTTCCGCGAGGAGGTCTGGCAGCAGCTGGCCGAGGGCATGCGGTTCATCCCGGGCGACTTCGACGACGACCAGGCGTTCAAGCAACTTCGGTCTGCCGTAGATGAGTTGGACGCATCTCGGGGCACCAGTGGCAATTACGCCTTCTACCTCTCGGTACCGCCGAAGTTCTTCCCGAAGGTCGTCCAGCAGCTGAAGAAGCACGGTCTTGCGGACGCACCGGAGGGTTCCTGGCGGCGTGCGGTCATCGAGAAGCCGTTCGGCCGCGACCTGGCCAGTGCGCGCGAACTGAACGCGATCGTGCACGAGGTGTTCGACCCGGACCAGGTGTTCCGTATCGACCACTACCTCGGCAAGGAGACGGTCCAGAACATCCTGGCGCTGCGCTTCGCCAACCAGATGTACGAGCCCATCTGGAACCGCAGTTACGTCGACCACGTGCAGATCACGATGGCCGAGGACATCGGAATCGGCGGCCGCGCCGGCTACTACGACGGCATCGGCTCGGCCCGTGACGTCATCCAGAACCACCTCCTCCAGCTCATGGCGCTGACCGCCATGGAGGAGCCGGCCGCCTTCGACGCCGAGTCGCTGCTCACCGAGAAGCTGAAGGTCCTCAAGGCCGTGAAGCTGCCGGAGAACCTGGGCGAGCACACTGTGCGCGGGCAGTATGCGGCGAGCTGGCAGGGTGGCGAGAAGGTGCGCGGCTATCTGCAGGAGGACGGCATCGACCCCAAGTCGACGACCGACACCTACGCGGCCGTCAAGCTGGAGGTCGACAACCGTCGCTGGGCGGGCGTCCCCTTCTATCTGCGCACCGGAAAGCGCCTCGGCCGCCGCGTCACCGAGATCGCGGTTGTCTTCCAGCGTGCGCCCCACTCGCCCTTCGACTCGACCGCCACCGAAGAACTCGGTGCGAACGCGATCGTCATCCGTGTCCAGCCCGACGAGGGCATGACGGTGCGCTTCGGATCGAAGGTGCCGGGTACATCGATGGAGATCCGGGACGTCACGATGGACTTCGCGTACGGCGATTCCTTCACCGAGTCCAGCCCGGAGGCGTACGAACGCCTCATCCTGGACGTTCTGCTGGGCGACGCCAACCTCTTTCCCCGTCACCAAGAGGTGGAGGAATCCTGGAAGATTCTCGACCCGATCGAGGGGTACTGGGACGCTCACGGCAAGCCCGCGCCGTACGCGTCGGGCAGTTGGGGTCCCGAAGAAGCCCACGAGATGCTCGCACGAGACGGACGGAGCTGGCGCAGGCCATGAAGATCGATTTGACCGACACCACGGCAAGCAAGATCAACAAGGCGCTCGTGCAGGGGCGCCGAGCTATCGGTACTCCCGCCATGGGCATGGTCCTGACGATGGTCATCGTGACCGACGAGGAAAACGCGTACGACTCGATCAAGGCGGCCGAGGAGGCCTCTCGCGAGCATCCCTCGCGCACTCTGGTCGTCATCAGACGCGTCGCACGCACCCCGCGCGACCGCACGAACTCCCGCCTGGACGCGGAGGTGCGGATCGGCTCGGACGCGGGCACCGGTGAGACTGTCGTCCTGCGGACGTACGGCGAAGTCTCCGACCATGCCGACTCGGTGGTCCTGCCGCTGCTGCTGCCGGACGCGCCGGTTGTCGTCTGGTGGCCGGTGGACGCGCCCGACGTCCCGGCCAACGATCCGTTGGGTGCCCTGGCACAGCGGCGGATCACCGACATGTACGCCGTCGAGGCCCCGCTCGTCGCCCTGGAGGCCCGCGTCTCCTCGTACGCGCCCGGCGACACCGACCTGGCGTGGACCCGGCTGACGCCGTGGCGTTCGATGCTGGCCGCGGCGCTGGACCAGGCCCGTAAGAAGGTCGTGTCGGCCGTCGTGGAGAGTGAGGCCGACAACCCGAGTGCCGAACTGCTGGCCCGCTGGCTGGAGGCCCGGCTAAAGGTCCCGGTCGAGCGCGTCGTCACTGCCGGGCCGGTCGTGACGGCCGTCCGGCTCGGAACGGAGAGCGGCGAGATCGTGATCGACCGCCCCGACGGCCCGCTGGCCACGCTTTCCCTGCCGGGCCAGCCCTCGCGCACCCTCGCCCTGAAGGTGCGCAGCACCTCCGAGTTGATTGCCGAAGAGCTGCGCCGCCTCGACGCGGACGAGATGTATGCCGTCACCCTGCGCGGGGACGGTACCAAGGAGAACCCCCGTCATGTCTGACACACCCAAGCTCACGCACCGCCCGGAGTGGACGGCCCTTGAGGACCACCGCGCAGGGGAGCTGCGTCACCTGCAGCTGCGTGACCTGTTTGCCGCCGACCCCGGTCGCGCGGAGCGATACACCGTGAGCGTCGGCGACCTGCGCATCGACTACTCCAAGCACCTGATCACGGACGAAACCCTCGCTCTGCTCCAGGAACTCGCCACCGCGACCGACGTGTTCGGGCTGCGGGACGCCATGCTCCGCGGCGAAGAGATCAACGTCACCGAGCAGCGTGCCGTCCTGCACACCGCGCTGCGCGCCCCGCGCGACGCCGTCGTCGAGGTTGACGGCGAGGACGTCGTGCCGGCGGTGCACGCCGTGCTCGACAAAATGGCCGACTTCTCCGAGCGCGTCCGCTCGGGCGAGTGGACCGGGCATACCGGAAAGCGGATCCGCAATGTCGTCAACATCGGTATCGGCGGGTCGGACCTCGGACCTGCGATGGCGTACGAGGCACTGCGGGCCTTCACCGACCGCTCGTTGACCGTGCGGTTCGTCTCGAACGTGGACGGCGTCGATCTGTACGAGGCCCTACGGGACCTGGACCCGGCGGAGACGCTGTTCATCGTCGCCTCCAAGACCTTCACGACCATCGAGACGATCGCCAACGCCACATCGGCGCGGTCCTGGCTCCTTGCCGGGCTCGACGACGGCGGTGAGAAGGCGGTCGCGAAGCACTTCGTGGCGCTGTCGACGAACGCCGAGAAGGTCGCGGACTTCGGTATCGACACCGCCAACATGTTCGAGTTCTGGGACTGGGTCGGCGGTCGCTACTCGTACGACTCCGCCATCGGTCTGTCACTGATGATCGCCATCGGCCCGGACCGGTTCCGCGAGATGCTCGACGGCTTCCACCTCGTCGACGAGCACTTCCGCACCGCGCCCGCGGCGGCCAACGCGCCATTGCTGCTGGGCCTGTTGGGAGTCTGGTACGGATCGTTCCTCGGCGCCCAGTCGCACGCGGTGCTGCCGTACTCGCACTACCTGTCCAAATTTACTGCGTACTTGCAGCAACTGGACATGGAGTCCAACGGGAAGTCGGTGGACCGCGACGGCAATCCGGTGGAGTGGCAGACCGGTCCGGTGGTCTGGGGCACGCCCGGCACCAACGGGCAGCACGCGTACTACCAGTTGCTCCACCAGGGCACAAAGGTCATCCCCGCCGACCTGATCGGTTTCGTCAATCCGATCGACGAGCTGAGCCACGAACTCAAGGACCAGCACGACCTGTTGATGGCCAACCTGTTCGCGCAGGGCCAGGCGCTCGCCTTCGGCAGGACGAGTGAAGAGGTGCGCGCCGAGGGTGTGCCCCAGGAGCAGGTTCCGCACCGCACGTTCCGCGGCAACCACCCCACGACGACGATTCTGGCAAGCGAGTTGAGCCCCTCGGTCCTCGGCCAGCTGATCGCGCTGTACGAGCACAAGGTGTTCGTGCAGGGCGCGATCTGGAACATCGACTCCTTCGACCAGTGGGGCGTCGAGCTCGGCAAGGTCCTTGCCAAGCGCGTGGAGCCCGCGCTCACCGAAGGAGCGGACGCCCCCGGGCTCGATCCCTCAACCGCCGCCCTGGTGGCCGCTTACCGCACTCTCCGGAAGAAGTGAAACAACATGACAACGATGCAATTGGGCCTCGTCGGACTCGGCAAGATGGGCGGCAACATGCGCGAGCGGATCCGCCGCGCGGGCCACACCGTCATCGGCTACGACCGCAATCCGGACCTCGCCGATGTGAACAGCCTGGCCGAACTGGTCGAGAAGGTCGAAGCCCCGCGTGTGGTGTGGGTGATGGTGCCCGCGGGCGGCCCGACCCAGCACGTCATCGACGAGCTCGGTGACCTCCTGGAAGCCGGCGACACCGTCGTCGACGGCGGCAACTCCCGCTGGACGGACGACGAGAAGCACGCTGAGGAGCTGGCGGCCAAGGGCATCGGCTTCGTCGACGCAGGTGTCTCGGGTGGTGTCTGGGGTCTCCAGAACGGCTACGCGCTGATGGTGGGCGGCGACGCCGAACACATAGCGAAGGTCCAGCCCATCTTCGACGCACTCAAGCCCGAGGGCGACGCAGGCTTCGTCCACGCGGGCAAGGTCGGCGCCGGCCACTTCTCCAAGATGGTCCACAACGGCATCGAGTACGCCATGATGCAGGCCTACGCCGAGGGCTGGGAGCTGCTGGAGAAGGTCGACTCCGTCACCGACGTACGCGAGGTCTTCCGCTCCTGGCAGGAGGGCACGGTCATCCGCTCCTGGCTGCTCGACCTGGCCGTCAATGCACTGGACGACGACGAGCACCTCGACAAGCTGCGCGGCTATGCGCAGGACTCCGGCGAGGGCCGCTGGACCGTCGAGGCGGCGATCGACAACGCGGTGCCGCTGCCCGCGATCACCGCGTCGCTCTTCGCGCGTTTCGCCTCGCGCCAGGATGACTCCCCGCAGATGAAGATGATCGCGGCGCTGCGCAACCAGTTCGGTGGCCACGCCGTCGAGTCGGCGAAGTAACTGCCATGGGTGACCTCCTGCTGGTCCGCCACGGCGAAACCGAGTGGAGCCTGTCGGGTCAGCACACCAGCTGGACCGACCTGCCCCTCACCCAGCGTGGCGAAGAGCAAGCCAAGTCCCTCGCCCCGCTGCTCGCTGGGCGGATCTTCGCCCTCGCGCTCACCAGCCCGCTGGGCCGTGCCGAGCGGACAGCGAAACTCGCAGGCCTGTATGACGCCGTACGCGAACCCGATCTGCACGAGTGGGACTACGGTGCGTACGAAGGCGTGACCACCCTCGAGATACATCGCACCCGGCCCGACTGGTACCTGTGGAACGACGGAGTGCCGCCCGGTCCGGCCGGTCATCCGGGCGAGTCACCGATCGAGGTGGGACAGCGTGCCGACCGCGTGTTGAGCCGCATCGAAACAGCCCTGGACAGCGGTGACGTGGTGCTCGTGGCCCACGCCCACTTCCTGCGCGTGCTCACGGCGCGTCGCCTCGGGCTGCCCGCCGAGGACGGGCGGCTGTTCCAGCTCACGACGGGGACGGTCAGCCGGCTCTCCACCGAACACGGACGACCTGTGATCGCTGAGTGGAACGCCACGGGAGCTCCTGCCGCCGGCCACTGATTTCTACAGTGCTGCAGAAGCCGAAGAGGTTCCGGTCCGCCCCGAGGGCGGGCCGGAACCTCGGCAACGCAGGGAGGCAGACCTCATCGGCGCTGGTGCAGGATGTCGGTGCCGTCGCCTGCCCGTGCGTCGCCTTCCCCGTCTCGAATGCCAGTTTCGTGTTGACGGATTCGCCCAACCGAGACCCAGCAGACCGATGGTGTTCGAGTCGGAGCGGTGCGCGCGCTCCAGGGCCAGCGGTATCGAAGCGGTGGTGAGCTGTTCGAAGAACGTGCCGGGATGTCGCCTGCCGAGCCGTAAATACCGGCGCTGGCCTGCGGCTTCTCCTGGCCTTGCTGCCTATGACATCTTTCCGATGGCACGTCACGTGGAGTGAAGTTCCCCCGTGATGTTGGACACTCAGCACTTACGCCGCGAGGGCATGTCCTTGCTCGTGCCGCTGCCGGATCTCCAACGGGGTCAGATAGCCCCACACTGGATGCTTCCGCAGCCGCCTGCGGTTGTAGAAGGTCTCGATGAACGCGAAGATCTCGGCGCGGGCGGTGGCCCGGTCGCGCCACTGGCGGGTGCCGATCTCTTCCTTCAGTACCGCGAAGAACGACTCGGCGGCGGCATTGTCGAAGCACGAGCCGGTCCGGCCCATGCTCTGCCGAAGCCCCAACCGGCCTATCTCACGGCGGAGTTCCTTGGACGTGTACTCGCTGCCGCGGTCCGAGTGCGCGATGCAGCCGGGCTGCAGACGGCCGCGGCCGGTGGCCATGGTCAGTGCGTCGACGACCAGGCTCGCCCGGTGATGGTCGGCCATCGAGTAGCCGACCACCTCGCGGGTCGCCAGGTCCAGCCAGGTCGCGAGGTAGAGCCAGCCCTCGTCGGTGGCGATGAAGGTGATATCGCCGACCAGCCGAGTGCCGGGCTCACGGGCGGTGAAGTCACGGCCGAGCAGGTCCGTCGCGGGCACGGCCTTCTTCGCCGGACGGGTCAGACTCCGCCGCCTGCGGCGGGTGACTCCGGTGATGCCGCGTTCGCGCATGACTCGCTCGATGCGCTTGCGGTTGACCGGGTGACCGAGCCGACGCAGCTCAGCGTGGATGCGCGGCACTCCGTACGTGCGCCGCGAGGCGATGTGCAACACCGTGATCTCGTGCGCGAGGGCGTCGTCGGCAGCCTTCCGGGCGGTGCGGGCCTGCTGCCCGGCCCGCCAGGCATAGAAGGAGGAGCGGGCCACTTTCAGCAGCCGGCACAGGAGGGCGACGTTGTGGGTGGTCTTCTCCGCCTCGATGAACGCATACACCGCGCTCACCGATCGCTCTCTTTCGCGAAGAAGACCGCCGCTTTTCGCAGCACCTCAATGGTCTCGGCCTGCTCGCGGGCCAGCCTGCGCAGCCGGCGCAACTCCTCCCGCTCGGCCGTCGTCAGCTCGCCCGGCGCCCCTGACCCCGGTCGGCCTGATCCTGCCTGACCCAGTTCCGCAGCCCCTCGGCGCTGACCCCGAGGTCCCTGGCCACCTCGGTGACCGTCCTGCCGGAGGAGCGAACGAGGGCGACCGCGTCCCGCTTGAACTCCTCCGAGTACCGCTTGCTGCGGTTGCTCTTGCTTCCCACCTGGCACTACTTCCTCTGGAACTTCACGTCCCAGTCTCCAGGTGTCCAACATCAAGGGGAAGCTTCAACGCCCGCCTCCCCCGTGAGCCCAGGCCGGCCTGCTCGTGATCTCTTCCTTGGCCCAGAAGACGCCGCGATCATCATGCCGATACGGGGTCACCAGCAGAGCCGTCACCATACGAGCTGCCCGCAGTGAGGCCCTCGACGAACGAGCGGAATTCACCAGCCAGGACGAGCTCCGTGTCGAGGTCGGTCTCGAACCATGTGACCGATGGCTCGCCGTCCCGCCCGCAAATGCGGTAGTCGAGACCGATCCAGCAGTGCCCATCGCCGGAAAGCAGCACAAGTGGTGCTGGCAGACCCCACTCCTCGACCAAGTACGGGGTGTCGAGCAACGAAGTCATCCCGTCGTTTCGCCCGATGCCCATCAGGTCGTCGAAGGGAACGTGGTCTTCGCTCCACGAGGTCGGCTGATTTGTGGGGAACGCATCGTGATCGGCAGCCACGATGCCGCCGTTCTGAACCCGCAGAAGGTCGAGCAGGGCCGAGGGCAGAGTCACACCGGGCACACGCTCGGCTTCTCGCACCATCTCGTCCGTCAGAGGCTGCTGGACACCGTAATCACCGTCACCCCAGAACGTCGCCATGACCTCATCGAATCGCGCCATGACACGAAGCCTACGACTCAGTCGCACTGGCTTCCGCTGCAAGATCATTTCTTAGTTCGGAGAAACCCCCACAAGTCCACCCACACTGCCACCGCCGGCGAGCCGGAATCAAACCAGCAGGTCGGGACGATGCGGATCGAGGCAAGCCTGACGGACTACCGGCGGCTCCTGGCCTGGGCCAAGCGGTGGCCGCAGCGGAAGTGGGCGGTGGAGAACGCCAACGGATTGGGCCGGCATCTCGCTCAGTGGCTCATCGCCCGCGGAGAGAGCGTCGTCGACGTGCCTGCCGCGGCGACCAGTCGGGCGCGCGAACTCTCCCGCGGTGGGCGGCGCAAGAACGACCAGATCGACGCCGCGGCCGCGGCCACCGTCGCCTATCTGCAGGGAGACGGACGGGATGTCCAGCCCGAGGACCACACCACGGCGCTGGCTCTCCTGGACGAACGGCGTGTGAACCTGGCCCAGGCCCGGGTCCGCACGGTCAACCAAATCCACGCGCTGCTGCGTGATCTGCTGCCCGGAGGCGCCCCGGCCCAACTGTCCGCGGACTTGGCCGCCAAACTGCTGCGGTCCGTCCGTCCCGCCGGCGACGTCGAGACCGTCCGCAAGAACATCGCCTGGGATCTGATCGCCGAGATCCGGAAACTGGACAAGCAGCTGACGGACAATGCTGCCCGAATGCAGAACCTTGTGGAGGCATCAGGCAGCGCACTGATGGACACCCCGGGCATCGGGCCAGTCATGGCCGCCCGGCTGATCGGCCGCACCCGACAGGCTCACCGATTCCCCACCTCGGCGGCTTTCGCGAACTACGCCGGTGCCGCCCCGGTGGAGATCGCCAGCGCGGACAAGGCCCGCCACCGGCTCTCCCGCTCCGGAGACCGCCAGCTCAACTCTGTCCTCCACACCATCGCGGTCGTGCAGATACGGATGCCGAAATCACCCGGACACGCCTACTACCAGCGCAAACTCTCCGAGGGCAAGACGCCGAAGGAAGCGAAGCGGTGCTTGAAACGCCGCCTGGCCGACCACGTGTGGCGCGTCATGATCGCCGACGAACGAAAACAAGTCCCTCCCTAGCCAGACGGCTTGACAAGACAGGAGGCGTGCCGCAGGCCGGCGGCGATGTTGCGGTATCCGGCGGCGCGGAGCGCGTTGATCGCCAGATTGGGCAAGGTGGCCATGTTCTCGGGCCCGTTGCCGGTGTGGATCTTGGAGGCGTCCTCGCCGAATGTGGTGTCGCGGACGAAGTGGAGCCGGTACTCGATGGTCCACTGTGACCGGGCAAGCCGACCGAGCCTCTGGGGCGAGGCTTGTTGAGAGGTCAGGTCCGTGATCGCGTAGATGGTCTGTCGGCTGCACCTGCCGGTCTTGAGGTCGGTGCGGTGACGCAGGATGCGCACGGCCTGGGCGGCATGGGGGAAGTCCAGGCCGAGGCCGGTGACGGTCAAGGCCCTGGTCACGCGGGTCTCTGCATGACGAGGGTGCTGTCGCCCGCGTCCACGACGCCCTGCGCGACCAGGTCCGCCAAGCCGAGGGCCGCAGCGCCGAGCCGACCGCGGGGCTGATCGACTCGCAGTCAGTACGCACCGCAGACACCGTCCTGGCCGGCACCCGCGGCTACGACGCGGGCAAGAAGGTCAAGGGCCGCAAGCGGTTCATCGTCACCGACATACTCGGCCTGCTGCTGACCGTGCATGTCATGGCCGCCAGCGTCCAGGACCGCGACGGCGCCCGACGGTTGCTGCTGCGGACCGGACTCGCCCACGCCACCGTGCGGAAGATCTGGGGCGATCAGGGCTTCGCCGACCGCCTCGTGGACTGGGCCGCCGCCTTGAAACGCACCGTGGAGATCGTCCGCAAGGAGCCGGGCCGGCGAGGCTTCCAGGTCCAGCCCAAGCGGTGGGCCGTCGAGCGAGCCGCCGCTTCCGCGTCCCGGTCTCCTCCAGTACCGCGTGCACCAAGGGAAAGTCCGTTCCGGCAACTCGCCCGGATGCCCTGGTGTGTACAGCCCCCGCCACCTCGATCGTGCGCGTGATGACGACAACGGGACTCCCGAAATCGACGGCCACCCTGCTCGACACAAGTTGATCCACCAGGAGTCCCGTTACTGCCCATGGCCGAAGATCTCTGATGCAACGGCGTTGAGCGGGCTACTACGGCACGATCACGGCCTTGAGCGGCTCGCCGCGTCCGACGGCGTCGATGGCGTCCTGCGCCTGCTCGAGGGAGAAGCGGTGGGTGACCATTTCGGCGAGCGGGAACCGCTGGTGGCACATCCGGGTGATCTGGATCGTGTTGTACATGTGCCGCGGCGTCGTGTAGGCCGAGCCGATGACGCTGATGTTGCGGTTGTTGAGGTAGCGCGGCTCGACCGGCGAGGTGCCCGGCGCGGACCAGAGGCCGAGGATGACGTATGTACCGTTGGTGGCGACGAGCGGGAGACCTTCGGTGAACGCGGGGACCCTGCCGGCGGCCTCGATGATGACGTCCGCGCCGCGGCCGTCCGTGATCTCCATGACCGCGGCGGCCCGTTCCTGCTCGGTGGTCTTCGTCACGTCGATGACGGTGGTGGCCCCGAGCTTCTCGGCCATCTCGAGCCGGTTGGCGGGTGCGCCGAGGACCGTGACGCTCCCCGCGCCGGCGAGGTGCGCCAGGAGTGTGGCTGCGAGGCCGACGGGGCCGGAGCCCTGCACGATGACGTTCTGCCCGTACTGGATGCCGCCCAGCCGGTCGAGGGCGTGCAGCGCGGTGGGCATGGCGCAACCGAAGGCGATGAGGGCCTCGGCCGGGACGTCCTGCGGGATCTTGAAGAATGTCATGCCGTCCGGCAGCCAGGCGTACTCCGTGTAGGTCCCCACCGGCGGCTTGTCCCCGTGCTGGTGCAGCTGGTACGTGACCAGGTTGGGGCACATGGACACGTCTTCCAGGACGGTGCAGTAGTAGCAGCGGTAGCACGGCAGCGCCGGCTGCCAGTAGACGAGGTCTCCCACCGCGACGGGCTCTCCGGCGTAGTCGGTGGTGACCTCGGAGCCGAGTTCCTCGATACGGCCGATGGCCTCGTGCCCGAGGACCATCGGGTTGGGCAGCGTGATGTCGCCGGACTGGAGGTGGTGGTCCGTGCCGCAGACGCCGGACATCTCGACCGAGACGATGACGTCACGGCTGGATGCGGACGGGGTGGGGCGCTCCCAGATCTCCAGGGGAGAACCGGGCTTTACCAGTACGGCGCGCTTGACGTTGCGCATGATCTGCGACTCCTTTTCTCTTCTGATGGGTGCCGGGGCCAGGTCGTCCGGCGACGCCGCCGGACGGCCTGGCCCGGGGTGAGACGTTTTCGCGCAGCCTCCGTCGGCCCCAGAGGGGCTGACGGAGGGCCGGTGGATGGGTCAGCGGGCGTAGCCGCCGTCGGCCATGATCGTCTGGCCGGTCACGAAGGCGGCGTCGTCGCTGGTGAGGAAGGCGATGGTGCCGGTGAGGTCTTCGGGAAGGCCGTTGCGCTTGATGGCCTGGGCCTGGGCGGCGGCGTCGCGAGCTTCCTGGGGGTGGACCTGCTGGCTGCCGGGGGTGATGGTCAGGGTCGGGCCGACGGCGTTGACGGTGATGCCGAAGGGCGCGAGGTCGTTGGCCAGGCCGCGGCTGAAGCCGATGTTGCCCATCTTGCTCGCCATGTAGTGCGAGAGGCCGGGGATGTTGGTGACGATGGAGTTGGAGGTCAGGTTGACGATGCGGCCCCAGCCGCCCTTCTTCATGGTCGCCAGTACGGCCTTGACCATGAGGAACTGCGAGTCGAGGTTGACCGCGAGCACGCGCTTCCAGGTGTCGTAGTCCAGGTCCTCGATGTCGCGGAAGGGGAAGATGCCGGCGTTGTTGACCAGGATGTCGGCCCGGCCGAAGCGGTCGGCGACTTCCTGTCCCACGGCCGCGGTCTGCTCCGGGCTGGACACGTCCGCTGTGAGACCGAGTGCGGTGTGGCCCTTGTCGGCGAGCAGGGCGACGGTTTCGTCAGGGCTGGTGAGGTCGACGGCGACAACGGTCGCGCCGCGCGCCCCGAGGTCGACGGCGATGGCCTGGCCGATACCGCGTGCGGCGCCGGTGACGACGGCAACGCGGCCCGTGTGTGTCTGCGGAACTGACATGTCAAAACTCCATGTGTTGTGAACTGATTTGGTTTCGTGCCTCGTTCAGAGGTGCCCGGGGCTCGTGTTGTCCGGGCATCCACGCCCGGGGGACCTTCACGCCGCGCGGCCGGCCTTCATGATCCGGGTGACGTCGGCGATGCGCCGGCCCTGGAAGGTGGCGGCGGCGCGGGCCGTGCTGTCGACGGGGAACTGCGCGTCGGCACCGGTCACGTGCGAGGTGCCGTAGGGGTTGCCGTCGACGAACTTCACGGGGTCGGTGAAGCCGGGGGGCACGATGAACCCGCCGAAGTGGTAGATGGAGTTGTAGAGCGCCAGCAGGGTGGACTCCTGGCCGCCGCGCAGCTGCGCTGTGGAGGTGAAGGCGCTGTACACCTTGTCGGCGAGCAGGCCCTGGGCCCACAGGCCGCCGAGGGTGTCCAGGAACTGCTTGAGCTGGCTGGCGACGTTGCCGAAGCGGGTGGGTGTGCCGAATATGACGGCGTCGGCCCAGGTGATGTCGTCCGGCGTGGCGACCGGGATGTGCTCGGTCGCGGCGGCGTGGTCGGCCCACGGCTGGACGCCCGCGATCACTTCCTTGGGCGCGAGCTCGGCGACGCGCAGCAGACGTACGTTGGCTCCTGCCTCGGACGCACCGGTGGCGATGGTCTCCGCCAGCTGGTGAATGGTGCCGGTGGAGGAGTAGTAGATGACTGCGACGTTGGGTGTGTGGGGCATGGTGGTTCCATTTCGGTGCTGAACGCCTGAGCCCGGGGGCTCCGGCGCGTGGGGGAGGGAGAAGCCAAGTCGGCCGACGGTCCTCCCGGCATGTCGCGCGTACACGACACGGCGACTGCCCTGGGAGGCTGCCACCTCGAGCTGCGTGCGCAAGCAATTAAACATTAAGCCGGAGTGCCCACCCACGCCATGAGACATATGGCCTACTCCCCGAGCCGTAGGCGCTCATCACCGTTGTTGCGCCGGCAGCGCCGCGGACCTCGGGCGCTGGGATGAGTGCCGCGACCAGGACCGCCCTGGTCAACAGGTTCCCGTGCGCCGTTCTCGGCGGCGTGCCGAGTCATGACCTACGACCCGAACAGCGGGTCTCCCTGGGCAACCTCACCATCCCGCCGGCCGTGCAGGGGGTCCCTCCCACACTGCGGTCGGCGGCACCGGCACACGCGGCCGGTCAACCGCCGGACGGGAGCACCGCCTCTTGGCCACCGAAAGGGCGACGCGGCTCCGGGCCCGGAACTTGCGGCTGCTGCCTGGACCGACAGCTAGGGCGGTGCCGGGCCTGCCGGGGGCGGTGCCGGGCGCAACGCAAGAGGTCTGATTAGGCTGAAGATGAGAGCACCAGTCGGTGGTGTCGGCCGCAGAACCAGCGACAGCGACCTGCAGTGACACTGAGCCCCCTAGTGCCACAATGCGTGACAGGACTGAGGGATGGGTAACTCTCCGGCGAACCGTCTTGCGCCTGGCGATGAGAAGATCGCCGGCTTCGTTCTCGACGACCATGGTCTTGTCTCGGCATGGAGCGCCGGAGCCGAGGCGCTCTTCGGTTACAGCTCGTGCGACGCCGTCGGGCAGTCGGCAACCGTGCTGTGGCCGGAAGCATTCGCCGAACCACCCTTGGGGAACGCCTCTGGACCGGCGCTGACGTCCGCCTCGGCCCCCCGTGCCGTGCTCACTGGCCGGGACGGACGCCCCGCCGATGTCGTCCTGCTCACGTCACGGTTGCTCAAGCCCGGGAAACCCGGGACCGGGGGCACTCTCGTCATCGCGGTGCCCGCGCTTGACCCGCCCGTTGCGGAGGATCAGGCGATCTTGGAGGCCCTCTTCGCGCAAGCGCCGGTTGGCATCGCCGTCTACGACAGGGACCTGCGCTTTGTGCGGGTCAACGCCGCTCTGGAACGCATCCACGGCCTTCCCGAGGAGCGGACGCTCGGCCGTTCCATCCGCGATGTTCTTCCGGGGCTCGATGCCGCGGCGATCGAGTCCAGGCTCACGAAGGCCCTCGAAACCGGGCGGCCGGTCGTCAACGCCATTCATCGCGGGCGCACCCCCGCAGATCCAGAGCGAGACCATGTGTGGAATGTCTCCTCCGTTGTCCTGACGGGACCCGATGACGGCGTTCTCGGTGTGACCGACCTGATCATCGACATCACCGACCAGTACCAGGCTCGTGAGCGTCTGTCGCTCATCGGCGAGGCCGCCGTTCGTATCGGCACGACGCTTGACGTGCCGCGTACAGCGGAGGAACTCGTGGACATGCTCGTTCCGCGATTTGCCGACGTCGCGGCGATTGACCTCTTGGACAGCGTCATGGCGGGGGCGGAGCCGGAGCCGATGGGCGAGGGCCCGGTCGTGGTGCGTCTCGTTGCCCGCAGGGCCGTCAACCCGGCGGTCTTCGAGGGAATTATCCGGCCTGGGCAGCTGCACGACTTTCCCCTCGACTCACCTCACGTGCAAAGCCTCATGGACGGGCAACCGAGGCTGATCCCGGTTGTCGACCCACATGCTCCTTGGATGCGGAACTTTGCTGACCAGCGGATCCGGTCCATGCTCAAGTACGGCATCGCCTCCTTGATTCTCGTGCCACTGCGCGCCAGGGGTGCGACTCTGGGCTTCGTACATCTGTACCGGCGTCACACCAAGCCCTTCGAGCCCGATGACCTCGTTCTCGCCCGGGACGTCGTCGCGCGCGCCGCCGTCTGCGTGGACAATGCCCGCCGTTACACGAACGAGCACACCGCCGTCCTCACCCTTCACGCGAGCATGTTGCCGCGCAGCGTCGCGGACCAGAGCGCGGTCGAGGTGGCGCACCACTACCGCCCGTCGCGCGTGCACGCGGGAGCCGGTGGCGACTGGTTCGATGTGATTCCCCTGTCGGGTGCGCGGGTGGCCCTGGTCGTGGGCTCGGTGCCGGGCAAGGGGTTCCAGGCGGCCGCGTGCATGGGGCACATCTGCTCCGCGATCCGCACGCTGGCGCAGGTGGAACTCACTCCGGACGAGTTGCTGGGCCAGATCGACGACATGGTGCCGCGGCTCCTCGAGCGCGAACACGCCACCGGATCCGCAGCCGTGGTGGAGGCGTTGAAGGGCTCGACCTGCCTGTACGCCGTCTACGACCCCATCTCACGACACTGCGTGATGGCGAGCGCCGGTCATCCTCCGCCCGCCATCGTCGGCCGGGATGGGGAGGCGGTGTTTCCCGAGCTGCCGATCAACGCTCCGCTCGGTCTGGGAGAGCCGGTGTTCGAGCCATTGGAGGTGGAACTCGACGAGGGCAGCACCCTGGTGCTCTGCAGTAAGCGCCTCCCGTACCCCGCCGACACGGCCGACGAGGGCGCGTCCCGGCTCGGCACGGTCATCGCCAGCCGTAGCCGGCCACTCGACGACACGTGCAGAGCCATCACCGATCTGGTCGCTTCCGACCTCACGACGGAAGACGGCTTGGCAGTGCTCCTCGCCCGGACTCGCACACTCGACCCCGAGAAGGTGGCCACATGGACGGTGCCGCCGGTACCCGAGGCCGTTGGCGACATGCGCTCACTCGTACTGCAGAAACTTCAGCAGTGGGGGCTGGAGCACCTGGCCTTCGCCTCCGAGCTCATCGTCAGTGAGCTCGTCACCAATGCCATCCGCCACGGCCGTGATCCGATACAACTCCGGTTGATTCTCGATCGCACACTGATCTGCGAGGTCAGCGACGCGGCAAACAGCTCGCCGCACATCCGCCGAGCAGCCACCACCGACGAAGGAGGACGCGGGCTCTTCCTCGTCGCCCAATGCTGCCATCGCTGGGGAACCCGCTACGCCTCACTGGGCAAGACAATTTGGGCCGAGCAAGTCCTGTGAGCTGACCGCTCGGGGCGAGGCGGTATCCGGGTCCCCTCGCCGGCGCCGCAGCTCGCCATGGTCACGCCCTGCGGATGATTCGTGGTAGGGCGTCGCGGTCACGACGCCGGGTGCGCGCTCCTGGGCACGAAGGGAACAAGCAGGTGGGAGGGGTGGGCGGGTCCGGTGAACAGCGTGGTCGTGCCACCGAAGACCTCGTCCGGACGGTCGTCGGGGTCGTTGTGCAGGAAGATGCCATGCCCCTTCATCGGCACGCCGTACACCTGGGGCCAGGGGCCGGTGCCCGGCAGCTCGAAATCACGGCCGGTGACGGTCAGGGCGAGCCGGTAGCCGGCCGGCACCACGACGGAGGTGGGCCAGATCTCGATGTCCAGCGCGACCACGGCCCCCGGCGTGAGCGGCTGGACGCGGTCGTGGGTGTGCCACGGACGGTAGGGAAGACTACGCCCGAGGTCGGTGGCACGGTGGGAGGCCCGCAGCCAGCCCATGGCGACCACCCCGGCCGGATCCAGGCCGCTGACGAAGGTCACGTCCTTGCCGTCCGGGTCCAGGACCCGCAGGGTCAGGAACAGATCCGCGTCGGTGGTGGTGGACGCGATGTAGATGCGGGCGGCGGCCGGCCCCGTGATCTCGGTGTCCTCCGCGAACGGCTCGGTGGTGAAGGTCAGTCCCTCGCCGGTGGCGGCGAAGTCCGCACGCTCCTCAACAGTGTGCGCCTTCTCGCTCATTGCCCTGGTCCCCGCATCGAGGTCCAGCTCGGTCCATTGGGTACGGGCGAGCGGCCACTCCTGCTCCGCGCGTTGCTCGAACGTCCCGTCGACGTGGCGCACGTTGAGCTGGACCGGCGGCTGCCGGTTCCAGCCGGTGTCCTCCTCCTTGAGGAAGTGCCCGAAGAAGCGCTTCTGCAGGCCCACGCCGTAGTCGGTGTAGAACTCCGCGAAGTGCTCGTTGCCGTGCACCTCCAGCCACTTGTCGGCCGATCCGACGCGGGCGTAACCCTCGAACCCGCCCCGGGTGTGGAGGTGGTGGGCCCAGTTCACGGCAGAGAGCACGGGAAGGTCGATTTTCTCGAGCTCCGGTGAGCGCTCCCGGTACCAGCCGTCCTCGACAGGGCGGGAGAGCAGTTCAGCGGCAGCGTCGGCACGGCGCCCGGCCAGTTCTTCGTCGGAGAGGGTGGCGGGCCCCGCGACGAGTGCCCCGGTGTTGGGGTTGCGGACGCCCCGCTCGCCGACACCGTGCTGCACCGCCGCCACCTGCACCGGGAACCACACCGAGGTGAACGTGTTCAGGATCCCGCCGTGCCGCGCGAATTCGCGGTAGAGGTCGCTGGCGCCCTCCCACGGGCAGATGGCCGCCAGGTGCGGTGGCCGCAGAGCGGCGACCTGCCACTGGTTCATCGCGTAGTACGAGATCCCCAGCAGACCCACCTTGCCGTTGCTCCACGGCTGGGTGCCCGCCCACTCGACGCACTCGTAGTAGTCCCGGGTCTCACGCGGGGAGAAGATGTCGAGCAGACCCGGTGAGCGCCCGGCACCCCGCGAGTCCACGCGGACGCACACGTACCCCTCCGGCACCCACTTCTCGGGGTCGACGGTCTCCCAGTTCTGGTACCGGTTGGACGAACCGGCGGTCACGTCCGGGTACTTGGCCGACAGCGGCCCCCACATGCCCGGGTAGCCCTCCTGGAAGGCCAGTCCCTTGGCGTACGGCCCATGGGTCATGATCACGGGATGACGCCCCTCCGCCACGGGACGGAAGACGTCCGCCCGGAGCACCACCCCGTCGTCCATCGGGATCGGGACATCCCAGTCGATGCGCATGCCGTCCCGCACCTCACTGCTGTGACTTCCCATTGTCCTCTCCGTTCATCGACGGTGTGCTTCGTTCTCCGGGGCCACGGGAAGGTCGCCGAGCGAGGTCGCGAGGCGGAATTCCCATCATGATCGATCGCTGGGGCAAGGACAGGACCGCGGTGTACTGAGCCGCGCCGGAACGCGGTTCGCCCGCTGCCGCTGATACCGCTCGGAAGATGGCATCACGGTGGTGCGATCCCCGGGGCAGTTAGCGTGACCGTAACATATGTCTATGCGCGCGCAAATAGAAGCGGACGATTGTCCGCGGATGGGGCGGGCCTCCGCGATCGGGGTGTAGGGACCGACTGCACGGCCTTCCGGAGGCCATGGACTCCATCCTGCTCCGGCATGGTTCTCCCGTGCCGCGGGTGCCGGACGATGCGCCAATGCTGCCGCTATACCACCCGCACGACGCCTTCCGGGCAGGTTGTGTCACGTTCGCCGAACCCCTGTGCGTGGGCGTCGCCCCCGGTTGTCTGTCACCGGAGGGGTGTGCGGGATGTCTTGACAGGCCCTCATGCGGTGCCCATCGTTGCGCCCAGCGCTTACGTGTTCGCTAGACGGACATGCGTCCGTCCATTGGGCACCTTCTGTCGTCGTCCCCCAAGGAACCCTCACATGACAGATAAACCCCTTGCACAGGCCGTTTCCTCCGGGCCCTCCTCCAGGCCGCTCACGCGCGCCGGGGTCGTCGTCGGGTTCGCGGTGCTGTGCGTGTCGTACATGGTCAACGCCATGGATCGGCAGGTCTTCTACCCCCTGCTCCCGGAGATCCGCGCGGAGTTCGGGTTCTCCCTCGACCAGGCAGGGCTGCTCGCCACCGGTTTCACGCTCGGTATGGCCCTGGTCGGGCTTCCTACGAGTTACCTGATGGACCGGCTCGGCCGCAAAAGCGTCCTGGTGCTGAGCGTCGCCGTCTACTCCCTGGGCACCCTGGCCATCCCGCTCGCCGGTGGGTTCGCCGACATGGGTGTCTACCGGCTGGTCTCCGGCGTGGGTGAGGGTATGCAGGCCACCGCCCTGTACGCCATCGTCGGCGCCTTCTTCTTCCACCGCCGGGCGGTCGCCGCCGGAGTCGTCGGCGTCGCCTTCGGCGCGGGCGTCTTCCTCGGCCCACTGGTCGGCAACGGCCTCGCCGGCACCTGGGGCGGCTGGCGTGGCCCGTTCTACGTGTTCGCGGCCGTCGGGCTGGGGATTGCCCTGCTCGTCCTCGCCACCGTCAGCCGCACCATGACCGAGGCGGTCACCGGCAGCGGCGGCGGCACGTCGGGCGACCGCTACGGCCACGTGCCGGCAAGCCCGTACAACCGCAACACGCTCGGCATGGGTGTCGTCTGCGCGGTGACCGGGCTGGTGAACTACGGCTTCCTCGGCCTCTATCCGACGTTCCTGCGCGAGCACCTCGGACTCGGCGCCGGGCAGGCGGCGCTTGCCATTTCCTGCTACGGCTTCGGCGCCACGATGGCGCTGCCGGCCGGCTGGCTCGGCGACCACGTCAACCAACGTTCCCTGCTGGCCGTCGGCTTCGTGACCACCTCCGGCACCGCGCTGCTCATCTACCAGTACGCCACGTCCGCCCCGGCCCAGTACGCCCTGGCCTTCCTCATGGGCGCCTTCGCCAGCGGCATCCTCTTCACCAACTGCGCCACCGCGATGCAGCGTGCGGTGCGACCCGAACTGGTCGGCCGGGGCTCGGGGCTGTTCATGCTGACTTACTATGTGCCGGCGGCCTTCTCTGGGCTGCTCTTCGCGCGGCTGGTCGAGGCGCTCGGCTGGGGCGGCGCCGGTCTGTGGCAGCTGACCGTCCTGCCCCTGCTAGGGTCGGCCGGGCTCGCCCTGCTCGACACATCCAAAATGGTCGTGCCGCGCCGGTCGGCCACCACCGATAGCACGTCCGCGTGAGCTCGTGAGATCCGGAACGGCCACCGGGTGATCAGATGAGGTGTGTCCCGGTGACCGCACGGTGGCTGCCGGAACGGATCAACCCGAGACGGACGCTGTTCCGGTTGCCGGAAGGAGAACGGGCACGAGAACGGATGTCCGGCGCACCACACGCGCTAGCCGAGATGGTCGGCGACACGCTCGAACTGGACGGCCATGCCCGAGAGAAAGTCGTGGTTCACGTGGTCCATGACGCGTCTGCGCGAACTGGTCAGGAGCGACGGATAGGCGCCTTCCAGACGCTCCATTCCCTCGGGCGTCAGGCTTGCCACGCTTCCTCGGGCGTCCACCTCGTGCCGCCGTTTCGTCACCCAGCCACGGACTTTCAGGGCGTCGACCACCCTGGAGATGCGGCTGGCCGAGAGGCGGGTGAGTTCGGCGAGATCGATCACACGCAGTTCACGGTTCTCTGCCTCGGACAGGAACATCAGGACCGTGTACTCGGACAGCGTCAGCCCGGTCGACTTCAGAAGGTCTTTGTCCAGAGCGTTCGGCAACGCGGTAATCACTCGTTGCAGGGCACGCCAGAAGCGCTCTTCTTCTACGTCCAGGGGGACATCAGCCGTCATTGCGACAGCTTAACCGCCCGTCACGCGGCCGTGTCCTCCGCTTGCCGGTGCCGACGCCGCGCTCCATCCTGTGCCGAGGTCGTGACTGCAGCGGTCGTCGGGGGGTGCGGATCGGAACCAGCCGTCCATGGACGTGATCGCCGGACGGCACCGGCGCGTCGTGAGCTGGTTCGGGCACAAGGGGACGGCGGCGGACGTCGCAGCGATGGCCGCCGGCCTTCCCCATGGGACTGGCTGCCGGCTCGGCACCGGCGACGTCCTCGACCAGCCACCACCTCGACTCCGTCACCGTTCGCCGACACCATGGCGAAAGAGCTCAGTGGCTCCTGCCGACCTGCTCGAGGAAGCGGCGGGCGGCCGGGGTCGCCGCGTGTCCCTTGGGGATGACGAGGTCGACACGGCGGTTCAAGTCGGTGCCGGCGAGCGGGATGAGCCGCAGCGGGGCGCCGGACTTCCCGTGGCGGGTGAAATCCAGCCCTGCCGGAATGATCGCGATGCCGACGCCGGCGGCCACCAGATCGAGCATCAGGGGCCACTCCTCGACCTCACACACGATGCGGCGGGTCAGACCGGCGCCGCGGAAGGCCTCGTCGACCTGCGCGCGGACCGCCCAGTGGCGCGGCACATCCACGAAACGCTCCTCTGTGAGCCCGTCGAGCGTCACCTGCTCCTCGCCGGCGAGCGGATGATCCGCCGCGCATGCCAGTACGACGGGTTCCGTGACGAGCGGAACGACGTCCAGACCCTCGCTGTACACGGGCAGCGCCGGGACGAGCGCGCAGTCCAGTTCCCCGCCGGCGACCATCTCCAGCATCTGCAGCGCCGGCGCCTGCCGGACGAAGATGTCGACGCCGGGGTGGGCGTGCGCGAACTCCGCGAGCCAGGCGGTGAACGGCAGGGTGTGGCCGATGGTTTGCAGGGTGCCGATGCGAAGCCGTCCCGAGAGGACGCCTCGCACGTCTCGGACAGCCTGCCGGGCCGCCTCGACCGCTTCGAGGGCCTTCCGTGCCGCAGGAACAAGCGCCTCGCCCTCAGAGGTGAGTCGGACCGGGCGGGTACCGCGCACGAACAGCAGGGCGCCGACGTCCTTCTCCAAAGTGCGGACCGATGACGACAAGCCGGACTGGACGATCAGCTCACGGGCGGCGGCGCGGGTGAAACTGCGCTCCTCGGCGAGCGCCACAAAGTGGCGAAGGTTGCGGAACTCCATCCCTTCATTATCTCTGTCAGAGATGAAAACTATCTCCATCATGCCGCTGAAGGCTGATGCCGGAACGGCACGGCGCATGTTCTGATCCCTGGGCGGGCGGCATCAAAGGCCGCCGACTACTCGAACGTGCTCCACTGAGGGACGGCGATGACCACGACAACACTCACAACCGCGACCCCGCGTTCGCTCCGGAACCGACATGCTTTCGGGTTCTGGTCCGTCGCGGTGGCGTTCTTGTCCTTGATGGCTTTCGGTACCGCGCCCACCCCGCTGTGGCCGCTGTACCAGGCGCGTGACCACTTCGGTCCGACCGAGGTCACCATCGCCTTCGCGGCCATGGTCATCGGCGCGGCGGTCAGCTTCCGCCTGCTCGGTCATCTCTCCGACCGGCTCGGTCGGCGCCGCATCATCGTCCCTGCCCTGGCTGTCGGCATTGTCTCGGCCGTAGTCCTCGCCATATGGCCGGACCTGCCGGGACTGATCGTCGGACGCCTGATCACCGGCGTGGCGGTGGGGCTCATGGCCTCGACGGCCACGGCCTACCTCACCGACCTGTACCAGGAGGCATACCCTGATCGCGGTGGATCGCAGGTACCGGCGCTGGTCGCCTCCGTGGCCAACCTCGGCGGCCTGGCGCTCGGCCCCATCGTTTCCGGAGCGCTCGCTGAATGGGTTCCCGCTCCGCTGGTCACCAGCTATGTAGTCTTCACCGCCGCCATGGCAGTGCTGCTGCTGCTGGTGCTCGCCACCCCCGAGACCGTCGATCGCGAACTCAGGGCCGAGGACTGGCCCGACCGCTTCGCCCTGCGCCCTGGCCTGCACCCCGTGTTCGCTGCTGCGGCGAGCACCGGCTTCTTCGCCTTCGCCCTGATGGGCCTGTTCTCCTCCCTCGGCGCGATCATGGTGCGCGGCGAGCTCGGCATCACGTCCACCTTCGTCGTCGGACTCGCCCCGTTCACCGCTTTCGCGGCCTCCGCGGCGGCACAGCTCGCGCTCGGAAAGCTGGACCAACGTCCCCAGATCCTGGTCGGCACCGCGGTCTTCCCCATCGGCCTGGCCCTCACCGCCATCGCGCTGTACCACCCGGCGCTCTGGTTCTTCCTCCTCGCTGTCGCCCTCTCCGGCGCAGGCGCCGGCGTGCTGTTCAAAGGCGCTGTCACCCAGAGCGCCATAGCGGCCCATCCCGCCTCGCGTGCGGGGGTGCTCGCCGCCTTCTTCGTCGTCGCCTACGCCGGCATGGGCCTGCCCTCGATCGCGTTCAGCATCGTCATCCGGCACGCCGCGCTCGCACCGACCATGATCTGGTTTGCCTTGGTCCTCTCCGCCGGGGCCATCGCCTCGGTGGCGATCGTCCTGCGCCACACCAGGCCCAGGCGCTGACCGAAAGCCCGGTTAGCCTCGACGCCCACCGACCGGGCCGGCAGACCTGCCTGCCGCGATCCGCGGGCGCTGGGGAGTGGAGAATTCCTCGCACCACATCAGGGACGCCACCTTCGCCGAGGACGCCTCCACCGTTCACACCGGGACCGCACCCCGGGCCACGGCGGCCTTCCGCAACCTCTCCATCGGCCTACTGAAAACCCTCGGACCGACAACACCGCCAAGACCACCCGGGCCATCCGCGACGAACCCGAACGGGCACTCCCCATCCTGGGCATCACCAACAACCGTGATACCCAAGGAGCTTGATCTAGCCCTGCTCCTTCGGCCCTGGCTTCCCTGTGCCGCCGGGCCGTGCGTCTCCGCATGCGCACGACCCGGCCGTCCGGCGTGCCGGCTCACCCCTGGGAGTGGCCGAGTTCCACGTCGACGTTCTCGTCGCTTCCGTTGCCGACGGTGATCGTGGTCGCGACCGGCGGGAAGCCGCTGGCTATCAACGCGTACTCGCCCGCGTCCAGGTCGCCGAAGGCGTACGCACCGTCGCCGCCGGTCGTGGCGGTGGCCACGACGTTGCCGGCGCCGTCCACGAGGGTGACGCGCGCCTCGGGCAGCGGCAGCCGGGTCGCGCCGCCGAGGACGGTGCCCTGGACGCGGCCGCCGAGCCGCAGTGCGACGTCGACGCGGGTCGGGCCGGTGCCGGCGACCTCGACGGGCAGGGCGGCCGGGCGGAAGCCGGTGGCGTTGACCGCGAGGGTGAAGTCGCCGGCCGGGAGCTCGGCGAAGCCGAAGCCGCCGTTCTGCCCGGTGCCGCCGGTGGCCAGCACTTCGCCGCGGATGTCGGTGATGACGACCATGGCGCCGGGGACCGGGACCCCGTCCGCCTCGGAGGTGACAGTGCCGGTGAGGCCGCCGGTGCCGGCCAGGACCACGTCGTAGGGGACCGGATTCGTGCCCGCCACGACTGTGGAGGCCTGCGGCTGGTGGTCGTCGGCCGCCGCGATCAGGACGTACGAGCCGGCGCCGGGCGCGGTGAGCGTGTAACCGCCGTCGGCGCCGGTGGCGGCTCGGCCGAGCTGCTCTCCGGTGAGTGAGATCAACGTGAGCGTGACCCGCTCCACACCGCAACCGTCGGAGTCGCGGACCTGGCCATGGATGACGCCGGGACCGGCCAGCGCCGCTTGTTCGGGCGCGGCGAGCCGGGGTACCGCCTGTGCGGCCACCCGTTCCCTGGGCTCGGGGGCCCCATCGCCTGCTGCATCCCGCTGGCGGTCCTCAGTGGCACTTCCTTGATGAAGACCACCAGCAGCAGCGCCAGGAACGACAAGGGGGCCGCCACCAGAAAGACGTCACCGGCGCCGTGCCCGAACGCGGACTCGACGACGGTGCGGACCGGCGCCGGGAGCGACCCGAGGTCCGGGATGCCGCCGTCGGAGGAGCCGGCGGACGTCATGCCCAGCGAGTCCAGGCCGTCCTTGGTGTAGTCGGTGACCCGGTTGGACAGGAGGGCGCCCAGCACGGAGACGCCGATCGCGCCACCGAGGGTGCGGAAGAAGGTGACGACGGAGCTGGCGCGCCCAGGTCGGCGGCCTGCACCTGGTTCTGCACGGCGAGGACCAGGTTCTGCATAATCATGCCGACGCCCAGGCCCAACAGCGCCATGTACATCGCGGTCTGCCAGAACGGGGTGTCGTACCGCAGGCTGCCGAGGAGAGCATTGCCGCCGGTGAGCAGGACGGCGCCGGAGACCAGGAACGCCTTCCAGCGCCCGGTGCGGGTGATGATCAGGCCGGAGACGGTGGAGGAGGCGGACAGGCCCGCGATCATCGGTATGGTGCAGATCCCCGCCATGGTCGGCGTCTTGTCGCGGGCCAACTGGAAGTACTGGCTGAGGAAGATCGTGCCGCCGAACAACGACACACCCAGGAGGAGCGAGGCGACCGAGGTCAGGCTGATGGTCTTGTTGCGAAACAGCCGCAGCGGCATGATCGGCTCGCTCGCCCGCGATTCGACCAGGACGAGCAGCAGCGCGCCCGCGACCATGGCGCAGGTCTGCCAGGAGATCCAATGATATTTGTCGCCGGCGAAGGTGACCCAGACCAGCAGCAGGCTGACGGCGGCGGTGATGAAGAAGGCGCCCGCCCAGTCGACCTTGGCCTGGCGCTTGACGACCGGCAGGTGCAGGGTCTTCTGCAGCACGATCAGCGCGGCGATCGCGAAGGGCGCGCCGACGTAGAAGCACCAGCGTCAGCCCAGCCAGTCGGTGTCGACGATGACGCCGCCGAGCAGCGGGCCGCCGACGGTGCCGACCGCGAAGGCCGCGCCCAGGTAGCCGCTGTAGCGGCCGCGCTCCCGCGGCGAGATCATCGCGGCCATGATGACCTGGGTCAATGCAACCAGGCCGCCGACACCGACGCCCTGGACGACACGGCAGGCGATGAGCATCCCGGCGTTCTGCGACAGACCCGCTACCAGTGAGCCCGCCACGTAGATCACCAGAGCCAGCTGGACCAGCAGCTTCTTGCTGAACAGGTCCGCGAGCTTGCCCCACAGCGGGGTGGTGGCGGTGGTGGCGAGCAGAGCGGCGGTGACGACCCACGTGTAGGCACTTTGCCCACCGTGCAGGCTGGTGATGATCCTCGGCAGCGCATTGGAGACGATCGTGGACGACAGGATCGCCACGAACAGCCCGAGGATCAGCCCGGTCAAGGCGCGCACGATCTGCTGGTGCGACATCGGTCCCGAATGATCTGTGTGGGTGCTGGTGTTGGCGTGCACCCTCCGTACACGGGCCGGTGATGTCGTTGTTGCCATCGTCTTTTTTTCGTGGAGTCCATGGAGGCCAAGGGCGATTGACCAGGGCCAGAGTCAGGGGCAGGCACCGGGAACAGGCGTCGGATGTATGAGGCCGGCAAGGAGTCGCGCACGTGGTCGGAAAGCCGACTCGGCGCTCGCCCGCCCGGTGAGTGATCAGCCGTAGCTGCGCCGCCACATGTGTTGCGTGTAGAGCCCGCACACTGCGCCGACATCCGGGTGGTGACGAGCGCATTGACTCACTGAGGTCATCGGCTTGTTGTCAGCGTGGCTGCGGGATCGTTCGCGGATGACGCGCAACGCGAGCGCGTGCTCTGCCTGGCGTTCGACGGCATCCGAGGAACGGGACGAGACGCGCGCGGTCCGGAAAGCGCTCCGGAACCGCTGCCCAGGGCGGACGCGGGGTGAACGGCCACTTCAAGGCGCCGGCCTGCAGTGGCCCAGCGCGAGTCCGCGGTGCGGACACCGGCGATCCGCTCGAGGGGCTTGATGTCGTTGTCCTGGGCCGAGGCAGGGAGGGCCCGGGGGCAACGCTGAAAACGCTGACTGAATCAACTTAAAACGGCTTATTGGGGACGTACGGCGGCGAACACCAGGTCTACGAGGTCTGTCAACGTCCGGGTGTCGTGGGTTTCGGTCCATGCGGTGGCGGCGACGTCCAGGCAGCTCAGGGCGGCGGAGACGAGTCCGCGCGCCTGGAGTTCAGCCAACTCGCCGCCGTGCTGCAGTCGCTTCGCGATGTCGGGAACGAGTATCTGCTGCCAGCGCAGATGCTTGTCGATCATGGCGGTACGCAGCGAGGGGGTGGTGGCAAGCATGGTGGCCCGGCGTAGCCCCAGTGGGTGCCCTTCCAATGAGTCGACGCAGACCTGCAGGGCTTGCCGCAGTGCTACCCATGGGTCTTCCTGCGCGGGTCGGTGTTCCAGGGCCGCAACGAGTTCGGTGCCGAGCTCGATGAGCTCGCCGACCACCATCTCTTCCTTCGAGTCGAAGTACCGGAAGACGCTCCGGCTGGAGATCCCGACCTCGGCGGCGATCTGGTTGACCGTTGTCTGCTCGAACCCCTGAACCAGAAACAGCTTCATCGCCTTGGCCGCGATCTCGGCCTGGACCGCGCGGCGGGCGACCTCGCGCACCCCGCCGCCTTCCGTCTTCGCACCTGTGGCTGCCATTCCTGCATCTTAACTGTCATCGGATGCCATGTGCGTCATTTGATGGCAGGTGGGAAGAGTCGGGCCCTCCCTGGCGCCGTCGGGCGAGGCACCCCGAAATGATCAGATATTTCGCATCATCCGCAGAGTGTGAACCCGGGACCGAGCCGCCCTCCAGGGCTCCGAGCACCGGCCGACACATCTGTCTTTCGATGGTGCTGCTTGTCAGCAGCTGACATCTATGCCTATCGTTGACAGTCCAGGGGGCTACCGAAGGAGAGAGCGATGGAAGTCGACTTCCATGAGGACGGCATGGTGGCATGGGTGGAGTTGGACACGCCCGATGTCGAAGTGAGTACTCGCTTCTACGGGCGGTTGTTCGGCTGGGCTTTCGCTGACGGGTTTGGCGGGCAGCCACAGTCGCAGCTGGCTCTGCTGGGCGGGCGTCCCGCGGCGGCCGTGACTGCTGCGCCCGGTGCCCAGCGCGGCGGCTGGACCACGTTCGTCACCGTGGCCGACGCCGGCAAGAGCGTCGAGAGGGTCTTGACGGCCGGCGGGACGTTGCTGGCCGGACCGCATGCGCTGGCCGCGGCGGGGCGGTCAGTGGTGGTGGCCGATCATGCAGGCACCCGGTTCGGCCTGTGGGAAGCGGGGGAGCACCAGGGCTGCGGTGCAGCGGGTGAGCCCGGCGCCTTCCACGGCGGCGAGCTGATCACCGACGATGTTGAGCAGTCGGCGGCGTTCTACGGGGAAGTCTTCGGCTGGACTCTGGGCGAGCCCTACGGCCCGCTGAACCGCCGGGACTGGCAGCTGGGCGGCCGGAGCATCTCGGTACTGCTGCCAAGGCCCCCGGCCATGCCGGCCGAGATCCCGCCCTACTGGGACGCCTACTTCACCGTGGCCGACGCCCAGCAGACCACCGACGCCGCCGTTCAGCTCGGGGCCACGGTACTGATGCAGGCCACCGCGACCGGGCACGGCGTCATCGCGGTCCTTCTGGACCCCACCGGGGCGGTTTTCACCGTCCTGACCCCGACCCACTGAGGCACGAGACAACTCGACCAAGGACCACATCATGTCTTTCAACGGCAAGGTAGGAATCGTCACCGGTGCCGGCTCCGGTCTGGGAGAGGCCGCGGCCAAGCGGCTGGCCCGCGACGGCGCGAAGATCATCGTGGCCGACCGCGACATCACCGGCGCCGACCGCGTCACCAAGGAGATCACCGCCGGCGGCGGGAACGCTTCCGCGTTCACGGCCGACATCTCCGTCTTCCAGGCAGCCCAGGAACTCGTCGAATTCGCCGTCCGCACCTACGGCCGGCTGCACTTCGCCTTCAACAACGCCGGCATCACTCCCGCGCTGACCGACACGCACGAGGTCGACCCTCAGGACTGGCTCGACGTCATAGGGATCAACCTCAACGGCACCTTCTACTGTATGAAGGCCGAGCTCGCGTACTTCGCCGAGAGCGGCGGCGGCACCATCCTCAACATGGCCTCCACCGCCGGTGTCATGGCCCACGCCGGACGCCCTGCCTACGCGGCCTCCAAACACGGAATCATCGGCCTGACCCGCTCCGCCGCTGTCGAGTACGCCCAGCGGGGCATCCGGATCAACGCGATCGCCCCCGGGCCGATCGACGCCCCGTCCGCGAGGGAGCTGCCCCCGGAGGTCCGCAAGGCCATCGCCGACAAGACCGCGATGAAGCGAAGCGGCACCACGGACGAGGTCGCCGCGGTCGCCGCCTTCCTGCTGTCGGACCAGGCCTCCTTCGTCACCGGCTCCGTCTACGAGGTCAACGGCGGACAGACCCAGCTGTAACCGGGCAGCGAGCCTCTCGGCATCAGACATCGCAAGACCGCAGGGCAATGGTCCGCAAGGGACAGAGGTACTTTCATGCGTGCATTGACGGCAAACCCCGCGGCCTTGTTCGGGCTGGCGCTCTCTGAGGACGTAACCGAACCACAGCCAGCCGCTCATGAACTCGTCATCGAGGTGGCGGCGGTCGGTGTGAACCGAGGGGAGATCAGCATGCTGTCCATGATCCCCAGCGGTACGGTACCGGGCTGGGACGCGGCCGGCACGGTAATCCATTCCGCCGCCGACGGCAGCGGCCCGGCAACCGGTTCCAAAGTGGTGAGCTTCGCCCTTGCCGGCGGGGCGTGGGGTCAGCGCCGCGCCGTGGCCGCCACCGACGTCGCCATCGTTCCGGACGGGGTCGATCTGGGCCTGGCTGCCGGGCTGCCGGTAGGCGGCGTCACCGCGCTGCGGGCGCTGCAAGAGTCCGGCGACCTCACGGGAAAGCGAGTCCTGGTGACCGGGGCCTCGGGCACCGTGGGTCGGTTTGCCGTGCAGCTCGCGGCACGCGCCGGCGCCCACGTTGTAGCCCAAGCCCGTCGGACCGGAGGCCTCGCGGACCTCGGCGCCCACGAGGTGGTCTCTGACCTCGACGGGGTAGAAGGCATTGACGTCGCGATCGACAACGTAGGAGGCCCCTACCTGGCACACGCCTGGTCCGCGCTCCGTGACGGCGGCGTTGTGCAGAGCATCGGCTGGATCGCCGGAATGCCCGCGGCGTTCGACTGCACCATCGCTCAGGGCAAGACCCTGAACTCGCCCGTGATCACGCGGACGCCGTTCGGGGAGGACCTTTCGCGCCTAATGGAGTTGGTTGCCCGCGAAGAGCTGACAGTGGAGCTCGGCTGGCGGGACTCATGGAGGCGCCACGATGAGGCGCTCGACGCGGACAACAGGCGGAACTTCACGGGCAGACTCGTCCTTGACGTCGATTAGCCCCCTGATCTCGCTGCCGCCGGAGGAGTTCTAACGGACCATCACCGAAGCACGCAAGAAGAGCGACCAGAGGTGCAAGGCCGCATAGGAGAGGTCTCTACGAAACCAGGGGATTGACATAACCCCCGCGGGCAGGAACGTGTAGTCGTACAGCAGGAACATGGGGACGACCGTCACGGGCCCGTTGGCGGCCTGCCACACGGCGTAGGGGTCTTCCGGGGTGAGTACCCCGAGTCGGCGGCACATTTCCACAAGGTGCTGGTAGCGGTGTGCGCCGCGCAGTTGGACCGTGTCGTTGCGAGGCGTCCACAGCTCGTGGTTACCGGGCGCCCAGATGACTTTGGACCAGGAACGGGCGAGCACGGACAGGGCCCACTCCACGTCCTCGGCGTGCTCTAGGGGTGGAGCCGGGCCGGGTAGGGGTGTGGGTGGGCAACGTGGCGGTGTCACGCTCGCGGGCGTGCTGAGAACGAGCGTGGACGACGGAACATGGGTGCGGCGCTTTCATGAGGCGCCGTCTGGCCGAACGAGGCTCGTGTGCCTGCCGTTCGCCGGGGGCGCGGCCGGGTACTTCCGACACCTGTCGGCCGCCCTGACGCCCGACGTCGAAGTGCTGGCCGTCCAGTATCCCGGCCGCCAGGACCGGCGGGGCGAACCGGTGATCACCGATCTGCGGGCACTGGCCGACGAGGTCTTCGTGGCGCTGCGGCCGCTGGTCGACGCTCCGATCGCCCTGTTCGGGCACAGCATGGGCGCGTCCGTCGGGTTCGAGGTGGTTCGCCGGTTCGAGGAGCACGGTCTGCCCTCACCGCTGGCCCTGCTGGTGTCGGCGCGCGGCGCGCCGTCGCTGCCCGCCCGCCGCAAGGTGCACGGCCTGGACGACGACGGGATTGTCGCGGAACTCACCGCCCTGGGCGGCACGGATCCCGCGGTGCTCGCCGACCCCGAACTGCGCGCCATGGTCATGCCCGCGCTGCGCGGCGACTACCAGGCCGCCGAGGGATACCAGGCGCCCACCGAAGGCGCCGTCGTGGACGTTCCCATCGTCGCCCTCGCCGGCGACAGCGACCCGCGGGTGTCGGTCGACGACGTTGCCGCCTGGCAGGACCACACGCGCGGCGCCTTCCGGATGGAGGTCTTCCCCGGGGGCCACTTCTACCTCTCCGACTGCGTCCCGGACGTGGCCGCGCAGATCCGCTCTGTGCTGCTTTCGCGCTGACGCCCGCGCCCTCCCGAACGAAAAGCGCCGTCCGGCTTCGGCCTTCGAACAGCTTCGGACGGCTGGATACGGCTAGAAAAGCGAGTCAAGTGAACACGTCTGTCGAACAGGTCGCCGAGGCGCTGCGCACCGCGCTGCGGGAGAACGAACGGCTGCGCTCGCGGCTCGACGAAGCCACCGCCGTCGAGCCCGTCGCCATCGTCGCGATGAGCTGTCGCTACCCCGGAGGCGTGGCTTCGCCCGAGGAACTGTGGGATCTGGTCGCTGAGGGGCGGGACGCCATCGGCGAGTTCCCCGCCGACCGCGGCTGGGACCTGGAGGCGTTCACCGGCGGCCGGGGCGGCTTCCTGCCGGAAGCGCCCATGTTCGACGCGGCGATGTTCGGCATGGGCCCGGCGGAAGCCGTCGCGGCCGACCCGCAGCAGCGGCTGCTGCTGGAGGTGTCCTGGGAAGCGTTCGAACGCGCCGGCATCGACCCGCTGTCCATGAAGGGCAGCCAGACCGGCGTCTACGTCGGCCTGATGAACCCGGACTACCCCGCCCGCCCGGACACCGTGCCCGAGGCGGCGGAGGGCTTCCTCGTCACCGGCGTCGACAGCAGCGTCGCCTCCGGTCGCGTCGCGTACGTGCTGGGCCTTGAGGGGCCCACCATGAGCGTGGACACGGCCTGTTCGTCGTCGCTGGTGGCCCTGCACCTGGCGGCGCGGGCGCTGCGCGACGGCGAGTGCGACCTGGCGCTCGCGGGCGGTGTGACGGTCATGTCGACACCGCGGACCTTCATCGAGTTCGAACAGCAGCAGGGGCTCGCAGCGGACGGCCGCTGCAAGCCCTTCGCGGCGGCGGCGGACGGCACCGGGTGGGGCGAGGGCGTCGGCATGCTGCTGCTGGAGCGGTTGTCGGACGCGCGGCGTCTTGGGCATCCGGTGTTGGCGGTGGTGCGGGGTTCGGCGGTGAATTCGGACGGTGCGAGCAATGGTCTGACGGCGCCGAACGGTCCGTCGCAGCAGCGGGTGATCCGGCGTGCGTTGGCGTCGGCGGGGTTGCGGGCGGACGAGGTCGATGTGGTGGAGGCGCACGGTACGGGGACGCGGCTGGGTGATCCGATCGAGGCGCAGGCGTTGCTGGCGACGTACGGGCAGGAGCGGGAGCGTCCGCTGTTGTTGGGGTCGGTGAAGTCGAACATCGGTCATACGCAGGCGGCGGCGGGTGTGGCGGGTGTCATCAAGATGGTGATGGCGATGCGTCATGGTGAGCTGCCGCGCACGCTGCATGTGGATGAGCCGAGTCCGCATGTGGAGTGGGGTGCGGGGCGGGTGGAGTTGTTGACGCGGGCCCAGCCGTGGCCCGCTGGTGGTCGGACGCGTCGGGCGGGTATTTCGTCGTTCGGTATCGGTGGGACGAACGCGCACGTGATCGTCGAGGAGGCGCCTTCGCGGGCCGCGGTCGCGGTCGTGGCCGACGTGGGGGTTTCCGTGGCCGCCGCGCCGCCCCTGGTGCTGTCCGGGCGCACCGAAGCCGCCCTGCGCGCCCAGGCCGCGCGGCTCGCCGATCATCTCGCCGCCGTGCCCGCACCGGACCTGCGCGACGTGGCCCACGCGCTCGTCACCACCCGCGCCGCACTGCCGCACCGGGCGGCCGTACACGGCGCCGGCCTGGACGAACTCCTCGCCGGACTGCGCGCGTTGGCCGTGGGTGAACCGGCGGACGAGGTGACCACCGCCGCCGTGTCCAACAAGGCCAAGGCGGTCTTCGTCTTTCCCGGTCAGGGTTCGCAGTGGGCGGGCATGGCCCTGGAGCTGCTGGACAGCTCGCCGGTGTTCGCTCGGCGGCTGCGTGAGTGCGCGGACGCGATTGGCGAGTTGGCCGGATGGGATGTCGTCGACGTGCTGCGCGAGGCGCCGGGAGCGCCGTCGCTGGAACGGATCGACGTGGTGCAGCCGGTGCTGTTCGCGGTGATGGTGTCGCTGGCGGAGCTGTGGCGCTCGTACGGCGTGCGGCCGGCCGCGGTCATCGGGCATTCGCAGGGCGAGGTCGCGGCGGCTTGTGTGGCCGGGGCGCTGTCACTGGCCGACGCAGCCAAGATCGTCGTCGTACGCAGCCGGGCGCTGTTGGAACTGTCCGGGACGGGCGGGATGGCCGTGGTGGCCCTTTCCGCCGATCAGGTGCGCGAGTGGCTGTCCGAGGCGAACGGGGTGTCGGTGGCGGCGGTCAACGGGCCGTCCACCACCGTCGTCGCCGGTCCGGTCGCCGGGCTGGAGGCGCTCCTCGAGCGGTGCGCCGCCGACGGCGTGTGGGCGCGACGCGTGAACGTGGACTACGCCTCGCACTCGCCCCAGGTGGAAGCCGTACGCGAGCGGCTGCTGGCCGAACTCGTCGGCATCGAGCCACGGCGGGCCGCGGTTCCGGTCTACTCGACCGTGACCGCCGCGCGCATCGACGGCACTGAGATGGACGCCGAGTACTGGTACACCAACCTGCGCCGGCCGGTGCGGTTCGTGGACGCCGTGCGGGAAGCGCTGCGCGACGGCCTCCGGGTCTTCGTCGAGGCCGGCCCGCATCCGGCGCTGGCCTCGGCGATCGAGGACACCGCGGCCTACTCGGACCTCGCGGACACCGAGCCCGCCGCGGCCGCGATCGGCTCCCTGCGCCGCGACGACGGCGGCCTCGACCGGTTCCACGCCTCGGTGGCCGAGGCGTTCACGCACGGGGTCCCGGTGGACTGGACCGCGATGTTCGGCGCGGACCGGCCCCGCCGCCTCGACCTGCCGACATACGCCTTCCAGCGCCGGCGGTACTGGCCAGAAGTGCCCCGGACGACCGCGGGCGACCTCGCTTCGGTCGGAGTGCGGCCCGCCGGTCACCCGCTGCTGGGCGCCGTCGTCGCCACGGCAGACCCGGACGGGGCGCTGCTCACCGGGCACCTGTCGGTCCGCTCCCACCCTTGGCTGGCCGACCACACGGTGGCGGGCACGATCCTGCTGCCCGGCACCGCGCTCGTCGAGTTGGCGATCCGCGCGGGCGACGAGGTCGGCTGCGGGCGGATCGAGGAACTCGTCATGACCGCCCCGCTGACGCTGACCGAGTACGGCGGCGTCACGCTGCGCGTCTCGGTCGCCGCGCCCGACGACGACGGCCGTCGCCCGCTGACGATCAGCTCACGGCCGGACGGCGCGCAGGGACGCTGGACCCGCCACGCCACCGGCGCCATGGCGCCCGACGAAGCGGAGACCTCCGACACGCGTTCCCTGCCGGCCCAATGGCCGCCGCGCGGTGCGGAGCCGGTAGGCGTCGACGGGCTGTACGAGCGCCTGGCCCAGCGAGGCTACGGATACGGTCCGGCCTTCCGGGGCCTGCGCGCGCTCTGGCGGCGCGGCGACGAGATCTTCGCCGAGGTGGCGCTGCCCGAGCCGGCCCGCGCGGAAGCGGGCCGCTTCGGTCTGCACCCGGCCCTGCTCGACGCCGCCCTGCACGCACTCTTGGCCACCGACGCCGACGACACCACCGGCGAGGACGGCGTCAGCCTGCCGTTCTCCTGGAGTGGGGTGTCGCTGGCGGCCAGTGGCGCGGCGGCGCTACGCATCCACCTGACCACCGACGCCGAGGGCCGGGTGACGATACGGCTCGCCGACCCGGCCGGTTCCCCGGTCGCGGTCGTCGGCTCGCTGACGTCCCGCCCGGTGCCGCTCGAAGGGCTCGTTCCCGCCGCACCCGGCGACGGACTCTTCCAGGTCGGCTGGGCGCCGCTGCACGCCTTCCGGCAGGACGGCGACGCCGCCGCGACGGCACGCTGGGCCGTACTGGGCGAACTGCCCTCACCGGCAGCCAGGTTCACCGATCTCGCCGCGCTCGCCGACGCCGTGGCCCATGACTCCGCCGCACCCGAGGTGGTGCTGCTGCCCGTCGAGGGGGAGCCGTCCGCCGACGATCTGCTCCGCCAGGTTCGGGAGGTCCTCGCCGATGTCCTCGCGACCGTCCAGCGGTGGCTGGCGGACGAGCGGTTCGCCGAGTCCCGGCTCGTCGTGGTGGTGCGCGGGCAGGGTGCCGATCCGGTCGCCGGCGCGGTCGCCGGGCTGGTCCGCGCGGCCCAGGCCGAACACCCCGGCCGCTTCCTGCTCCTTGACTGGGACGGCGAAGGCGACGATCTGACGGACGCGGTGTCCGCCGCTCTGGCGGACGACGAGCCCGAGGTGCGGCTGACCGACGACGTCGTGCGGGCGCCCCGCCTGTCCGCCGCCGGCCCCCTGGGCGTGCCCGCCGCCTTCGACCCGTCGGGCACGGTCCTCATCACCGGCGGTACCGGCGGCCTCGGCGCGCTCTTCGCCCGCCACCTGGTCACCGAGCACGGCGCACGGCACCTGCTGCTGGCCAGCCGGCGAGGTCCCGACGCCCCCGGAGCCGCCGAACTGCGCGCCGGACTGACGGCGCTGGGCGCCGACGTGGAGATACGCGCCTGCGACGTCAGCGACCGCGCGGACCTGGCCGCGCTGCTCGCCCGCGTCCCCGCGGACCGGCCGCTGCGCGCGGTGCTGCACACCGCGGGCACCCTCGCGGACGGGACGGTCACCGCTCTGGACGCCGAGGCCTTCGACACAGTCCTGCGCCCCAAGGCTGACGCGGCCTGGCACCTGCACGAACTCACCCGCGGCCTGGACCTCACCCACTTCGTGCTGTTCTCGTCCGCGGCGGGCACCTACGAGGGTGCCGGACAGGCCAACTACGCGGCCGCCAACGCCTTCCTCGACGCCCTCGCCCGGTACCGCCGCGCCCAGTGCCTGCCCGCGCACTCCCTGGCCTGGGGCCTGTGGGAGCAGCCCAGCGGCATGCTGGCCCGGCTCACCGACACCGACCGCGTGCAGCTCGCCAACTCCGGAGCGGTGGCCATGCGCGCCGAGGAGGGACTGCGGCTGTTCGACGCGGCCTGCGCCACGGCAGAACCCGTGCTGGTGCCCATGCTCCTCAACCTGGCGGCGGTCCGCGCCAGGCCGGAACCGGCGCACGCCCTGCTGCGCGCGCTGCTGCCCGCGGCACCGCGCCGCGCGGCGGCCGGCGACACCGGCCCGGACACCGACGGCCTGCAGCGCCGGCTCGTCGCCGAACCGCAGGACAGCGAACGGGAACGCATCCTGCTCGAGGTGGTCCGACGGCACGTCGGGGCTGTCCTCGGCTACGCCGACCCGTCGGACGTCGAGCCGCTGCGTAGCTTCCGCGAAATGGGCCTCGACTCGCTGTCCTCGGTCAACCTGCGCAACCGGCTCAGCGCTGCCACCGGCCTGCGCCTCCCGGTCACCGTGGTCTTCGACCACCCGAACGTCCAGGTACTGGCCCGCGAACTCCTGACCGGACTGCTCGGCGACGAGCACGCCTCCCCCGTCCCGGTACCGGCCGCGCCACCGGTCGCGGCGACGGACGAGGACCCGGTGGTCATCGTCGGCATGAGCTGCCGGTTCCCCGGCGGCGTCAGCACCCCCGAGGACCTGTGGACCCTGGTCGCCGATGGCGTGGACGCGATCACCCCGTTCCCGACGGACCGCGACTGGGACATCGCCGCGCTCTACGACCCGCAGCCGGGCACGCAGGGCAGGACGTACGTACGAGACGGCGGCTTCCTCGACGACGCGGCCGACTTCGACGCCGACTTCTTCGGGATGAGCCCCCGCGAGGCCCTGGCTACTGACCCGCAGCAGCGGCTCCTCCTGGAGGCGTCCTGGGAGGCCATCGAACGCGCCGGCATCGACCCCGCCACCCTGCGCGGCAGCCAGACCGGCGTGTTCGCCGGCGTCATGTACAACGACTACGGCAGCCGGCCCGTCAGGATGCCCGACGAGGGTGTCGCCGACTACCTTGGCAACGGCAGCCTGACCAGCGTGGTGTCCGGTCGCGTCGCGTACGTGCTGGGCCTTGAGGGGCCCACCATGAGCGTGGACACGGCCTGTTCGTCGTCGCTGGTGGCCCTGCACCTGGCGGCGCGGGCGCTGCGCGACGGCGAGTGCGACCTGGCGCTGGCCGGTGGTGTCACCGTGCTGTCGCTGCCAGAGGTGTACCTCGACTTCAGCCGTCAGCAGGGACTCGCCGAGAACGGTCGCGCGAAGCCCTTCGCCGCGGCCGCCGACGGCACCGCTCTCTCCGAAGGCGTCGGTGTCCTCGTCGTCGAGCGGTTGTCGGACGCGCGGCGTCTTGGGCATCCGGTGTTGGCGGTGGTGCGGGGTTCGGCGGTGAATTCGGACGGTGCGAGCAATGGTCTGACGGCGCCGAACGGTCCGTCGCAGCAGCGGGTGATCCGGCGTGCGTTGGCGTCGGCGGGGTTGCGGGCGGACGAGGTCGATGTGGTGGAGGCGCACGGTACGGGGACGCGGCTGGGTGATCCGATCGAGGCGCAGGCGTTGCTGGCGACGTACGGGCAGGAGCGGGAGCGTCCGCTGTTGTTGGGGTCGGTGAAGTCGAACATCGGTCATACGCAGGCGGCGGCGGGTGTGGCGGGTGTCATCAAGATGGTGATGGCGATGCGTCATGGTGAGCTGCCGCGCACGCTGCATGTGGATGAGCCGAGTCCGCATGTGGAGTGGGGTGCGGGGCGGGTGGAGTTGTTGACGCGGGCCCAGCCGTGGCCCGCTGGTGGTCGGACGCGTCGGGCGGGTATTTCGTCGTTCGGTATCGGTGGGACGAACGCGCACGTGATCGTCGAGGAGGCGCCTTCGCGGGCCGCGGTCGCGGTCGTGGCCGACGTGGGGGTTTCCGTGGCCGCCGCGCCGCCCCTGGTGCTGTCCGGGCGCACCGAAGCCGCCCTGCGCGCCCAGGCGCGGAACTTGCGGGACTGGCTGGACCGCGAACCCGGCACCGACGTACGCGCACTCGCCCACGCTCTCGCCCGCACGCGTACGGCGTTCGATCACCGCGCGGCCGTAGTCGCGGGCGACCCGGCGTCGTTCGCCTCCGCACTGGAGACCCTGGCCGCCGGTGAGCCGTCGGACGCGATCGCGCAGGGGGTCGCGGCCGCCGGCGGGAAGACCGCGTTCGTCTTTCCCGGTCAGGGTTCGCAGTGGGCGGGCATGGCCCTGGAGCTGCTGGACAGCTCGCCGGTGTTCGCTCGGCGGCTGCGTGAGTGCGCGGACGCGATTGGCGAGTTGGCCGGATGGGATGTCGTCGACGTGCTGCGCGAGGCGCCGGGAGCGCCGTCGCTGGAACGGATCGACGTGGTGCAGCCGGTGCTGTTCGCGGTGATGGTGTCGCTGGCGGAGCTGTGGCGCTCGTACGGCGTGCGGCCGGCCGCGGTCATCGGGCATTCGCAGGGCGAGGTCGCGGCGGCTTGTGTGGCCGGGGCGCTGTCACTGGCCGACGCAGCCAAGATCGTCGTCGTACGCAGCCGGGCGCTGTTGGAACTGTCCGGGACGGGCGGGATGGCCGTGGTGGCCCTTTCCGCCGATCAGGTGCGCGAGTGGCTGTCCGAGGCGAACGGGGTGTCGGTGGCGGCGGTCAACGGGCCGTCCACCACCGTCGTCGCCGGTCCGGTCGCCGGGCTGGAGGCGCTCCTCGAGCGGTGCGCCGCCGACGGCGTGTGGGCGCGACGCGTGGAAGCCGACGTTGCGGGCCACTCCGTACAGGTGGAGGCCGTACGCGAGCGGCTGCTGGCCGAGCTGGGCCCGATACGCCCCCGGCGCGGCACCGTCCCATGGCTGTCGACGGTGACCGGCGCATGGATGACCGGGGCCGAGGCGGACGCCGAGTACTGGTACGCCAACGTGCGGCGGACGGTGGAGTTCGCCGGCGCGCTCGACGTCGCGCTGCGCGAGGGGCACCGGCACTTCATCGAGGTGAGCCCGCACTCCGTACTGGTGTCCGCTGTCGAGGACATGGCCGAGGAGGCCGAGGTCGACGCGGTGGTGGTCGGCACGCTGCGGCGCGGCGAGGGTGGCCTGGACCGGTTCACACGGTCGCTGACCCAGTGGTGGGCGCGCGGCGGCACCCTGGACTGGGACGCGGTGCTCGGCACCGAACGCCCGGCCCGCGTGGATCTGCCCACCTACGCCTTCCAGCGCCGCAGGTACTGGCTGGAGGCGGCTCCCGTCACCACGTTGCTGACGGCCGTGCCGGGACAGGGGAACGCACAAGGGCCCGAGGACGCCCCGGCGCCGGGCGAACCGTCGCTCGCCGAACGGCTGGCGGGGCTGACCGCCCCGCAGCGGCGGCACCTGCTGCTGGACCTTGTCCGCAGCCATGCGGCGGCCGTGCTGGTGCACGACGGTCCCGAGAACATCGACCCCGGCCGGGGCTTCCTGGAACTCGGATTCGACTCGCTCACCGGTGTCGAACTGCGCCGAAGGCTCGGCAACGCGACCGGTCTGCGGCTGCCCGCGACCGCGATCTTCGACCATCCGACGCCCCAGGCGCTGGCTGAGTACCTCGGCTCGGAACTGGATGCCACGGCCCAGGACGGTAACGGGGCGCCCGACCCGGCCCTGGAATCGACGCTGGCGGGGCTGGAGACACTGCTGACCTCGATGGCGGGCCAGGCGCCCGAGCAGCACGCCAGGATCGGGGCACGGCTGACCGCGCTGGCCGACGCGTGGGCGAAGCGCGCCGCGGCCGACCCTGACGGCGGCGGGCTCGCCCCTGCGGCGAGTGCTGTCGGGCTCGACAGCGCGAGCGCGGACGAGCTGTTCCGGTTCCTGGACGGGGAGCTGGGCGGGTAGGAGCCGGGGCCCGGGACCGCGCAGACCGCCGCGGGACCCGGACTGACGTGCGGGTTAAGGGCGGGATGGGGGCTGCTAGGGGTTAGCCGCCCGGCCCCGGGTTCCTAGGGTCGAGGCGGCCCGAGGGACAACGGGGCCAGGCGAGCGGGACGTTCCGCGGTACTCATCGAGGTTGCTGTGACGGACAACGAGGGCAAGCTTCTCACCTACCTGAGGCGGGCGACCGCGGATCTCCGGGACACCCGGGAACGGTTGCGGGAACTGGAGGAGAGGGACCGGGAGCCCATCGCCGTGATCGGCATGGGCTGCCGGTTTCCCGGCGGGGTGACCAGCCCCGAGGAACTGTGGGACCTGGTCGCCGACGGCCGGGACGCCACCTCGGAGTTCCCCACGGACCGAGGCTGGGACCTGGCCTCGCTGTACCACTCCGACCCCGAGCACCACGGCAGCAGCTACACGCACCGGGGTGGATTCCTGGAGACCGCCGCCGACTTCGACGCCGCGTTCTTCCGCGTCGGGCCCAACGAGGCGCTGGCCATGGACGCTCAGCAGCGGCTCCTCCTGGAGACCTCCTGGGAGGCATTCGAGACGGCCGGCATCGACCCGCACTCCCTGCGCGGCAGCCGGACCGGGGTGTTCGCGGGCGTCTTGCACAACGACTACGGGACGCTCGGCCCCGAGGACGCCGGCGAGCTGGAGGGCTACCTGATGAACGGGAGCGCCCACAGCATCGCCACCGGCCGGGTCGCGTACACCTTCGGGTTCCAGGGCCCGGCGATCACCGTGGACACGGCCTGTTCGTCCTCGCTGGTCTCGCTGCACCTGGCGGTCCGCTCGCTGCGCTCCGGCGAGTGCACGCTGGCGCTGGCCGGCGGCGCGACCGTGATGTCCACCTCCGAGGTGTTCGTCGAGTTCAGCCGCCAGCAGGGGCTGTCCCGCGACGGACGCTGCAAGGCGTTCTCCGAGGATGCGGACGGCACCGGCTGGAGCGAGGGCGTCGGCGTCCTGCTGCTGGAGCGGCTGTCGGACGCGCGACGCAACGGCCACCGGGTCCTCGCGCTCGTCCGTGGCACGGCGGCCAACAACGACGGCGCGAGCAGCGGCCTGACCGCGCCGAGCGGCCCCGCCCAGGAACGCGTGATCCGCGCGGCCCTGGCCGATGCCGGCCTCACCCCGGACCAGGTCGACGCCGTCGAGGCGCACGGCACCGGCACCCGGCTGGGCGACCCGATCGAGGCACAGGCCCTGCTGGCGGTGTACGGGCGCGACCGGGCCGGCGGCGAGCCGCTGCGGCTGGGGTCGCTGAAGTCCAACATCGGCCACTCCCAGGCGGCCGCCGGCGTCGGTGGTGTGATCAAGATGGTGCAGGCGCTGCGCCACGAGACGCTGCCGCGTTCGCTGTACGCGGAGCACCCGACCACGGCCGTCGACTGGTCGGCGGGCGAGGCCCGGCTGCTGGCCGAGGCTGAGCCGTGGCCGCGTGCGGCGCGCCCGCGCCGCGCCGGCGTGTCGGCGTTCGGGTTCAGCGGCACCAACACGCACGTGGTGCTGGAGGAGGCCCCGGCGGCCTCGAAGCCGGCCACCGGGACGCCGGAGCCATCCGGGAGACTCGGGACGCGCCAGGTGTCCGGGGAGCCGGAGACGTCCGAGGGCTCCGCGCCGGCCTCTCTCGCCGCGCCGCCGTGTTTCCCGCTGCCGGTGGCCGTGTCCGGCGCGTCCGAGCCGGCGCTGCGCGCCCAGGCCGGCCGGCTGCGCTCCCACCTCGGCATCGGCGCCGAGACGGCCGAGCCGGACCTCGCGCTGTCCCTGTCCACCACGCGCGCCGCGCTGTCGCACCGCGCGGTCGTGGTCGCCGAGGACCGGGCGGCGACCCTGCGCGGCCTGGAAGTCGTCGCCTCCGGCGAGGAGTCGGCGTCCGTTCTCCGGGGCAAGACCCACGACGGCATGACCGCCTTCCTGTTCCCCGGCCAGGGCGCCCAGTACCCGGGCATGGGACGGCAGGCGTACGAGACGTTCCCCGCGTTCTCGTCGGCGCTGGACGAGATCTGCGACGCTTTCGCGCCGCATCTCGAACGGCCCCTGCGGGACGTGCTGTTCGCGCCCGAGGGCTCCGACGGGGCCGCGCTCCTCGACCGTACCGACGTCACCCAGCCCGCCCTGTTCGCCGTGGAAGTCGCCCTGTACCGACTGCTGGAGCGGTGGGGCGTCCAGGCGGACTACCTGAGCGGGCACTCGATCGGCGAGCTGGCCGCCGCCCACGTCGCGGGCGTGTGGTCGCTCGCCGACGCGGCGGCGCTGGTCGCCGCCCGCGGGCGGCTGATGGGCGAGGTCTCCGCCGATGGAGCGATGGCCGCCGTCGAGGCCACCGAGGCCGAGGTCGCCGAACTGCTCGCCGACCGGACCGGCGTGGCCGTCGCCGCGGTCAACGGGCCGACGGCCGTGGTGCTCTCCGGCGACCGCGCCGACGTACTCGATCTCGCGGAGGTGCTGCGCGCCCGCGGCAGGCGCGTCAAACGGCTCCAGGTCAGCCACGCCTTCCACTCGCCGCACATGGACGCGGTGGTCGACGAGTTCCGACGGGCGCTCAATTCGGTGACCGCCGCGGCGCCGCGCATCGCGCTGGTCTCCACCCTGACCGGCCGCACGGCCACCGCCGCCGAACTGGCCGACCCCGAGCACTGGATACGGCAGGCCCGCGAGGCGGTCCGCTTCCACGACGGAGTGCGGTCCCTGGCCCGGTCCGGTGTCCGCCGCTGGGTGGAGACGGGCCCCGGCAGCGCGCTCACCGGCCTGGCCCGGGACGCCTTCGAGGACAGCCGTCCCGCGACGCAGGCCCACCTGCTCAGCCGCGGTCGCGACGAGGCACGCACCGTCATCACCGGGCTGGCCCGCCTGCACGTGTCGGGTGCCACCGTCGACTGGGCCGGGTTCTTCGACGGCACCGGCGCACGGCACGTCGCCCTGCCGACGTACGCCTTCCAGCGCTCGCGGTTCTGGCTCGGCACCGACCGCCAGGACCGCGTCGCGGCCAAGGCCGGCGCCCGACGTACGGTCGAACTCGCCTCCGGCGGCGAGGCCGCGGAACGCTTCTGGCGGGCCGTCTGCGACGGCGACACGGCGGCCCTCGCCGACACCCTACGGCTGGCCGGTGACCACGAACGCGCCTCGCTGGACGCCGTCCTGCCCGCCCTGTCGGCCTGGCACACCGACCGGCAGGCCGACGCCGATCTGGACGGCAAGCGCTTCCACGTCACATGGGACGAGATCCCGGCACAGGCCGGTGAGGGCGGCGTCGCGGCGGGGGAGTGGTGCGTGCTGGTGCCCGAGGGCGCCGTCGCGGCGGACGGCATCACGGCCGCGCTGGCCGCCGCGCCGGGCGCCCGGCTGGTGCCGGTTCCGGCGGAGTCGTACGACGTCGCCGGGCTCGCGGCGCTGCTCGCCGCTCAGGGCTCGTCGGCCGTGGTGTCGCTGCTGGGCCTGGACGACTGGCCCGAGCCCGGGATGCCGTGGCTGAGTCATGGGTTCGTCGCCACCCGGAACCTCGTCCGCGCCGCGCGCGAGGTCGGCACCCGGGTGTGGTGCGTGACCTCCGGCGCGGTGTCCGTGCGGGAGGACGACGAGCCGGCCGGCAGCACCGGCCAGGCGGCGCTGTGGGGGCTCGGCGCCGTGCTCGCCACGGAGCGGCCGGACCAGTGGGGCGGCTTGATCGACGTGGCGCCGGACGCCGACCCCGGGACGCTGGGCACCCTCGTGCGCCACGCGCTCACCGGGGCCGTCGCCGAGAACGAACTCGCCGTACGGCCGGCTGGCGTCTTTGCACGCCGGGTGGCGCCCGCGCCCGCCGCGACCGGCCGGACCTGGCGTCCGCGGGGGAAGGTACTGGTTACCGGTGGCACCGGCACGGTCGGCGCCGGCCTGGCCGGGTGGCTGGCCCGGCAGGGCGCGTCGCATCTGGTGCTGGCCGGCCGGGGCGGCGACCGGGCGCCCGGCGCGCAGGCCCTGCGGGATGAACTGGCCGGGTTGGGCGCGCGGGTGACGTTCGCCGCCTGCGACGTCACCGACCGGGCGGCACTGGCCGCGCTGGTGAGCGGACTGACCGAGGACGGCGGCCTGACCGCCGTCGTCCACGCGGCCGGTACGCGGCCCGCGCCTGCCGACGCGCTCGCGGCGCCGACCGCCCGCTTCGCCGAGGACACTCGGGCCGCGCTGCACGGCGCGGAACTGCTCGACGACCTCCTCACTGATACCGACCTCGACGCCTTCGTCCTGGTCACCTCCGCTTCGGCGGTGTGGGGCGGGCCCGGCCGGGCCGTCGAGGCGGTCTCCGCGGCGGCCCTGTCGGCCGTCGCGGACCGGCGGCGCGCCCGCGGCCGGGCGGCCACCGTGATCGCGTGCAGCCCCCTGGCCGTGGCGGACGGGGAGGACGGAGAGGACACCACGGCCGGGCCGGGCCTGCACCGCGTGGCGTGGGTGCCGGCGCCGGCCGACGCGGTCGCCGCCGCCATCGCGCGGCCCGCACGTTCGTACGTGGTTCTCGGCGGCGACGGCGGCACGGACCTGACTCGCGCGCTGCGCGCGGCTGGCCTGACAATACGTCAGCAGACGCACCTGGCGGCGGTGTTCGACGCCGGAACTGCACCCGAGGTCGTCGTCCTGCCGGCGCCCGCCGGCGCCGGGCCGGATGTCGTGACCCGGACCCGCGAGGCGGTCGCGGAGACACTCCGGACACTCCAGACCTGGCTCGGCGACGCCCGGTTCGCGGCGAGCAGGCTGATCGTCGCCTGCCGCGCCGACACGACCGAGGGCACGAGCGACGGAACGGGCGAGGACCTGGTCGCGGCGGCGGTACGCGGCCTGGTCCGCTCGGCGCAGGCCGAACAGCCCGGCCGCATCACGCTGCTCGACTGGCGTCCCGGCGTCGGCGCCGACGCGTGGCGCGTGGCCGTGGCGGTCGCGGAGCCCGAGGTGGCCGTGCACGGCGCGGCCGTCCTGGTGCCCCGTCTGACCCCGGTGGCGGTGGACGGACCGCCGCCCCGGTTCGACGGGCCGGGGACCGTGCTGGTCACAGGCGGCACCGGTGCGATCGGCGCCATCGTGGCTCGCGACCTGGTCCGGCGACGCGGCGCGCGACGCCTGGTGATCGCCGGCCGCCGGGGCACCGCCGCGCCGGGGGCGGCCGAACTGCGCGACGAACTCACGGCGCTCGGCGCCCACGTCGAGATCGTCGCCTGCGACCTGACCGACCCCGACCGGCTCGCGCGGCTCGTCGCCGCCGTACCGCAGGAACACCCGCTGGCCGGTGTGTTCCACGTGGCGGGCGTCGTGGACGACGACGAGATCGGCGCGCTGACGCCGGAGCGGATCGCGGCCGTACTGGCGCCGAAGGCCGACGCCGCCTGGCACCTGCACGAGCTGACCCGCGAGCTGCCGCTGACGGCGTTCGTGCTGTTCTCGTCCCTGGCGGGCACGCTCAGCAACCCTGGCCAAGGCGGCTACGCAGCGGCCAACGCGTTCCTCGACGCGCTGGCCCGCCTCCGCCGCGCCCAGGGCCTCCCGGCGACCTCGATCGCCTGGGGCGTGTGGGACGTCGGCGGCGGCATGAGTGGCCCCCTGACGTTGGAGGACGTGCGGCGGTTGCGGGCGACCGGGCTGGTCCCGCTGCCCGAGCGGGACAACGTCGCGCTGCTCAACGACGCACTGCGCAGCGGCGAACCGGTGCTGGTCCCGGTCCAGCCGGACCGTGCCGCGCTCGCCGCGCTCGGTCCCGCCCGGCACCCGGTGCTGACCGGCCTGCTGCCGGGACCGCTGCACGGCGCGCCGCTCGACTCGACGGTCGCCGCCCACGCGGTGGCGTGGGCCTCGGCGGACCGCACGGCGCACGGGGTGGTGGGCGGCCCGGCCCCGAGCACGCTCGACACCGCCGGTGATGCCCTGCCGCCGCTGCTTGCACGGCTGGCCGCCGAGCGGCGTACGGCGATGGCGTCGGCCCGTCCCGCCACGGAGACGGACACCGCCGCGGGGGACGGCCCGTCGCTGCGCGACCGGCTCGCCGGAATGTCCGGCGAGGAACGGGACACGGCACTGCTCACGGGCGTCCGCCGCTGGGCGGCCACCGTGCTCGGCCACGACGACATCGTGCAGGTGGCACCCGACCAGGTCTTCCGCGACCTCGGGTTCGACTCGCTGGCCGCCATGCAGTTCCGCAACCTGATGTCCGCGGCGACCGGCATGTCCTTCCCGGCCTCCGTGGTCTTCGACCACGCCACGCCCCTCGCGCTCGCCGCCCATGTACGACTCCGGATGTTCCCGGAGTCGGCCGGCGGCAAGGAAGCGGCGCTGGCCGGACTGGAACGGCTGGAGATCCTGGTCGCGGCCTTGCCGCCGCAGGAACTCACCGACAGCGGCGTGACCGGCCGGCTCCTCGCTCTGGTTGCCCGCCTCGACCCGGCGAACGCCCAGCGGCAGACCGGCCGCACAGCCGACGAGTTGACCGACGCCGACGCCGACGCGGTGATGGCCTTCATCGACGACCAACTCGGCCTGTGACCCGCACATCCGGCGCGTACGCCCCGTGCCGTCCTTATGACCCGTATCCCGTGAGCGAGAAATCGCAGGAAACGCAGGAATTGCGAACAATCCGATGAACAACGAAGCACGCCTCCTCGATTACCTCAAGCGGGTCACCACCGAGCTGAGCCAGACCCGTGACAAGCTCCGCGAGACCGAGCAGCGGCAGAGCGAACCGATCGCCGTGATCGGCATGGCCTGCCGCTACCCGGGCGGGGTGACCTCACCCGAAGACCTGTGGCGCCTGCTGCGCGACGGGACCGACGCGGTGTCGGGCTTCCCCACAGACCGCGGCTGGGACCTGGACCACCTGTTCGACCCCGACCCGGAGCACCAGGGGACCAGCTACGTCGACCAGGGCGGCTTCATCGACGCCGTCCCGTTCGACGCGCGGTTCTTCGGGATCTCGCCGCGCGAGGCGACCGCGATGGACCCCCAGCAGCGGCTGCTCCTGGAGACCTCGTGGGAGGCGCTGGAGCACGCGGGCATCGTGCCGGGATCTCTGCGCGGCGACCGGGTCGGCGTCTACGTCGGCGCCAACGGCCAGGACTACTGGGACGAGCACCTCCAGACCGTACCGGACGGCCTCGAAGGCCACTTCGGCCTCGGCACCCTCGCCTCCGTCCTGTCCGGACGGATCTCCTACACGCTGGGCCTTGAGGGACCGTCCGTCTCCGTCGACACGGCGTGCTCGTCCTCGCTGGTCACCGCGCACCTGGCGGCCCAGGCGCTGCGGTCGGGGGAGTGCTCGCTAGCCCTGGCGGGCGGCGTGAGCGTGCTGTCCACGCCCGGCTCGTTCGTGGCGTTCAGCAGGCAGCGCGGGCTGTCCGCCGACGGCCGCTGCCGCGCCTTCTCCGACGACGCCGGCGGCACCGGCTGGGCCGAGGGCGTCGGCATGATCGTCCTTGAACGGCTGTCCGACGCGCGGCGCAACGGCCACCCCGTGCTCGCCGTGATCCGCGGCAGCGCGGTCAACCAGGACGGCGCCAGCAACGGCCTCACCGCGCCGAGCGGCCCCGCCCAGCAGCGCGTCGTCCGGGCCGCCCTCAGCAACGCGGGCCTGCTCCCCGCCGACATCGACACCGTCGAGGCCCACGGCACCGGTACCACGCTCGGCGACCCGATCGAGGCCGAGGCCCTGATCTCGGTGTACGGCGACGGCCGGCCCGCCGAACGCCCCCTGTGGCTCGGCACCCTGAAGTCGAACATCGGGCACACCCAGGCCGCCGCCGGAGTCGGCGGCATCATCAAGACGGTGCTCGCCATGCGGCACGGGACGCTGCCCCGCACTCTGCACGTCAGCCGCCCCACGACCAAGGTGCGGTGGGACGGCTCCGGTGTCGAGGTCCTGACGCAGGCACGGCCGTGGGCACGCAACGGCGAACAGCCGCGGCGGGCAGGCATCTCCGGCTTCGGCGTCAGCGGCACCAACGCGCACCTCATCCTGGAACAGGCGGACGAGACGCCCGCCGCAGAACGGGCGGACCTCATTGCCGTCGAGCAGGACGCACCGGAGAACCCGGCGGCCACCGGTGATCCCGTCGTGGCGGCCGGTGCGCTGTCCGTCGTACCGTGGGCGCTGTCCAGCCGGACCCTCGACGGGCTGCGCGACCAGGCGCGGCGGCTGGCCGCGCACCTGGACGACGACCGTGCCGGCGTCCGTGACCTGGACCTCGCGTGGTCGCTGCTGACGACCCGGACGTCGTTCGCCCACCGTGCGGTGGTCGTCGGCGCCGACCGTGCCGAACTACTGGCCGGGGCAGAGGCGTTGGCACACGGCACACCGGCCCCGTCGGTGGTGCGCGGCACGACGGGCCCTACCGGGAAGACCGCGTTCCTCTTCCCCGGGCAGGGCTCGCAGTGGGCGGGCATGGCCGTCGAACTCCTCGACAGCTCACCGGCCTTCGCCACGCGGATAGCGGAATGCGCCGGGGCCCTGAAGGAGTTCACCGGCTGGTCGGTCACCGACGTGCTGCGCGGCGAGCCCGGCGCGCCGACGCTCCAGCGGGTCGACGTCGTGCAGCCGGTCCTGTTCGCGGTGATGGTGTCGCTGGCCGCGCTGTGGCGGGCGAGCGGAGTGGAACCGCGCGCCGTCGTCGGCCACTCGCAGGGCGAGATCGCCGCCGCCTGCGTGGCGGGCGCGCTGTCCCTGGAGGACGCGGCCCGCGTGGTCGCCCTGCGCGCCCAGGCACTCGGGGAACTCTCCGGCGCCGGTGGCATGGTCTCGGTCGCGCTTGCCGTGGGCGAGGTACGTGAGCTGATCGCGCCGTGGGGCGGCCACCTGTCCGTCGCCGCGGTCAACGGCCCGTCCAGTGCCGTCGTCTCCGGCGACGCGAGCCCGCTCGACGAACTGCTGACGCGCTGCGCGGCCGACGGCGTACGGGCCCGCCGGGTCGACGTCGACTACGCCTCCCACTCGGCCCATGTCGAGGCGGTGCGCGACCGGATCCTCGACGCGCTGGCCCCCGTCACCCCGCGCCGCGCCGACGTGCCCTGGTACTCGACCGTGCACGGCCGGTGGCTGACCGGCACCGAGGCCGACGCCCGTTACTGGTACGACAACCTGCGCCAGACCGTGGAGTTCGACGCGGCCGTGCGCGCCCTGCTCGGCGACGGCTTCCGCTACCTCATCGAGGTCAGCCCGCACCCGGTGCTCGTACCCGGCGTGCAGGACACCGTCTCCGACGCGGGTGCGGAACCCGAGCCGGGTACCGACCCCCGCGGGGAAGCGGCCGTCGTCGTCAGCTCGTTGCGCCGCGGTGAGGGCGGCGTGCGCCGGTGGTTGACCTCGTTGGCCGAGCTGTACGTGGGCGGCGGTGCCGTCGACTGGGCCGCCGTCCTGGCGCCCGCCGAGCCCGAGCGGGTGGAGCTGCCCACCTACGCCTTCCAGGGCGAGCCGTTCTGGCTCCCCAAGGCCCGCCACCCGTACCGGCGTTCCGGTGACGCCGTACACCCGCTGCTGGACTCCGCGGTCACCGTCGCCGAGCCGGACGGCCTGGTGCTGAGCGGCGTGCTGGAGGCGGACGACCCACGTTGGCTGACCGATCACCAGGTCGGCGACACGGTGGTGTTCCCCGGCGCCGGACTCGCTGAACTCGCGCTCACCGCCGCCGTGCTCACCGGCGGTGCCGAAGTCGAGGAGCTGACCCTTCAGGTGCCGCTCGTGCTGCGGTCCGGCCGCCGCACCCGGTTCCAGGTGATCGTCGGTGAGCAGGACGTGGCCGGGCGGCGCCCGCTCACCGTGTACGCGCGCCCCGTGGACACCGCGCTCGACGCCGGCCCGGCGGCGGGGGAACCCGGCCCGTGGGTGCGGCATGCGCGAGGCTTCCTCGGCCCGTCCGGCGACACCGCGCCCGCCGACTTGACCGTCTGGCCCCCGGCCGGCGCCGAGCCGGTCGACGCGAGCGGCCTCTACGACGACCTGTCGGCGCAGGGCTACGGCTACGGACCCGCCTTCCAGGGCGTGCGAGCGGTCTGGCGGCGTGGCACCGAGATGTTCGCCGAGGTCGCCCTGAGCGGCGACACGGTGGACCTGGCGGACGTGGCCGACTTCGCCGTGCACCCGGCCCTGCTCGACGCCGCCCTGCACACCACCGCGCTGGCCGCCGGCGGCGCCTTCGGTCTGGAGGCCGGCAAGGTCCGGCTGCCGTTCGCGTGGACCGGCGTGCGCCGGTTCGGTCCGGGCGCGGCACTGCTGCGCGTGCGGGTGGCGTCCGTGGGCGAGGACGCGGTCGGCGTCGACCTGGCCGACGCGACAGGGCGTCCGGTCGTCTCGGTGGCGTCGGTGGTATCGCGGCCCGCCTCCGTGGGTGAACTGGCCGCTCCGGCAGGCGGTATGGGACCGTTCCGCATGCGGTGGGAGCCGGTGCACACCGCCGCGCGCGCCGCCGTCGGCGGTATCGGCGCGGTCGCCCTGCTCGGCACCGGCGCCGCGCCTTGGGCGACGTACGACCCGCAGGACACGGGCGGCGTTGTGTACTACGCCGACCCGGCCGCGCTCGCCGAGGCCGTCGACCAGGGCGCCGCCGCCCCGGAGTGGGTGCTCCTCGCGGCGGACGGCCTCGCCACCGATGCCGGTCGGACCGGCGCCGTACTGCGGCGCGCACTCGACCGCATGCTGGAGACGGCCCAGGCCTGGGCCGCGGACCAGCGGTTCGCGTCCTCGCGGCTGGTCGTGGTGACCCGGGACGCGGCCGGGCCGCGCAGCCGGGACGCCGTCGGGCGGCCGGCGGCGACGGAACTCGCCCAGGCGTCCCTGTGGGGCCTGCTGCGCTCCGCCCGCAGCGAGCACCCCGGCCGGTTCGTGCTGCTCGACGTGGACGGCGCGCCGGTCTCCCTCGCCGCGGTGCTGGCCGCCGCGCAGGACGACGAACCGGAACTCGTCGCCCGTGAGGGCGTCGTCCTCGCACCGCGCCTCGTCACGGACGCCGGGGCGCTGACGGCGGAGTCCGCCGATGGCTCGCAAGGCGCCCTCCCGGTTCCCGACTGGAACCAGGCGGGCACCTTCCTGATCACCGGCGGCACCGGCCTGCTCGGCGCGCTGACCGCACGGCACCTGGTGACCCGGTACGGAGTGCGGCACCTGCTCCTGGTGAGCCGGCAGGGCGCCGACGCGCCCGGCGCGGCGGAGCTGACCCGGGAACTCACCGACGCGGGCGCCCATGTAACCGTCACTGCCTGCGACGTGGCCGACCGGGCTCGACTGGAGACCCTGCTCGACCGCATACCCGCCGAGCACCCGCTGACCGGCGTGGTGCACTGCGCCGGCGTGCTCGACGACGGCGTGCTGACGGCGCTGACCCCGGAGCGGGTCGCCACCGTCCTGGCGCCCAAGGCGGACGCGGCCTGGACCCTGCACGAGGCGACCCGCGACCGTGAACTGGCGGCGTTCGTGCTGTACTCCTCGGGCGCCGGCATCCTCGGCTCGCAGGGACAGGCCGGCTACGCGGCCGCCAACGCGTTCCTGGACGGCCTGGCCCGTCACCGGCACGCGCTGGGCCTGCCCGCCCTGTCCGCCGCCTGGGGAATGTGGGAGGAGCGCAGCGGCCTGACCGGGCACCTCTCCGACGCCACCGTGTCCCGGATGACCGGAGGCGGCGCGCTGCCGGTCCTCACCACCGAGCGCGGCCTGCGCCTGCTGGACGACGCGCTACGGGGCACCGAGCCGGTCCTCGCGCTCATCGACTGGGACGCCGCCGCGGCGACACGCCCCGAGGACGTGCCCTGGCTGCTGCGCGGTCGCACCCGCCGCCGTACCCCCGGCCGTACGGCCGCCACCACCGCCGCGACCGCTTCGGCTCCGGCGCTGCTCGAACGGCTCGCGGGAATGCCGGAGGCGGCACGGCGGCAGACGCTGCTCGACCTGGTGCGCGGCGAGGTCGCCGCGGTCCTCGGCCACCGCTCCGCCACCGAAGTCGACCCGGACCTGGCCTTCAAGGAACTCGGCTTCGACTCGCTCACCGCGGTCGACCTGCGCAACCGTCTCAGCGCGGCCACGGGCAAACGGCTGCCCGCCACCTTGGTCTTCGACTACCCGAAGATCCGGCTCCTGGCCGCCCACCTCGCCGAACGGCTCGGCGGCCCAGCACCGGCCCAGAACGGCCCGTCCGGCGCGGACGACGCGGAGGTCCGCGCGCTGCTCCAGAGCGTGTCCGTCGACCGGCTGCGCCGATCCGGCCTGCTGGACCAGCTCCGCGCGCTCGCCGGCGAGGCCGACCCGGCCCGCGCCGCCACGAACGGCGAGGTCGGCCACACCGATGGTACGGCCCCGGCCGGCGATCCCGACCGTATCGATCCCGACCGTATCGACCCCGACCGTATCGACGCGATGGACGCCGAACACCTGATCAATCTCGCGCTGGGCCTGGGCGGCAGCGCCACCGACGACGCGACACGAGAGGCGTGAGCCCGCGATGACCTCCCCCGACCCCAAACTGCTCGACGCGCTGCGCGCCTCGCTCAAGGAGACCGAGCGGCTGCGCGCCCACAACGAACGGATAGCGGCGGCCCGTACCGAACCGATCGCGGTCGTCGGCATGGCGTGCCGCCTCCCCGGCGACGTGACCGGCCCCGATGACCTGTGGCGGCTGCTCGTCGAGGAACGCGACGCCATCACCCCGTTCCCCGAGGACCGCGGCTGGGACCTGGCCGCGCTCCACGACCCCGCACGCCGGCGGCCGGGCACCACGTACGTCGCCGAGGGCGGCTTCCTCCACGACGCGGCGGCCTTCGACCCGGCGTTCTTCCGGCTGTCGCCCAAGGAGGCGGCCGGCATCGACCCGCAGCAGCGGCTGCTGCTCGAAGTCTCCTGGGAGGCGCTGGAGGACGCCGGGATCGACACCGCCACGCTGGCCGGCACCCCGACCGGCGTCTACACCGGCCTGATGCTCCACGACTACGACGGCGCCGCGGGCGTCGGCAGCCTGGCGTCCGGCCGCGTGTCGTACACCCTCGGCCTCCAGGGGCCGGCGCTCACGCTCGACACCGCCTGCTCCTCCTCGCTGGTCGCCGTCCACCTCGCCGTCAACTCGCTTCGCGCCGGAACGACTTCGCTGGCGCTGGCCGGCGGCGCGACGGTGATGGCGACGCTCGACGGTTTCATCGAGTTCTCCCGACAGGGCGGCCTGTCCCCGGACGGCCGCTGCCGGTCCTTCTCCGACGACGCCGACGGCACCGGCTGGGCCGAGGGCGTGGGCGTGCTCGTCCTGGAGCGGCTGTCCGACGCGCGCCGCAACGGCCACCAGGTCCTCGCGGTCGTCCGCGGCACCGGCGTCAACCAGGACGGCGCGAGCAACGGGCAAACCGCCCCCAACGGCCCCGCGCAGCAGGCCCTGATCCGGGCCGTGCTGGCCGACGCGGGCCTGACGGCGCACGACATCGACGCCGTGGAGGCGCACGGCACCGCGACCACGCTGGGCGACCCCATCGAGGCCGACGCGCTGCTGGCGGCGTACGGCGAGCAGCGGCCCGAGGACCGTCCGCTGTGGATCGGCTCCCTCAAGTCGAACATCGGCCACACCCAGGCGGCGGCGGGCGTCGCCGGGATCATCAAGATGATTCTCGCCATGCGGCACGGCACCCTGCCGCGCACCCTGCACGTCACCCGCCCCACCACCGAGGTGGACTGGAGCGGCGCGGCGGCCCGGCTGCTGACCGAGGCCCGGCCCTGGCCGGAGACCGGCCGACCGCGCCGCGCGGGCGTCTCGTCGTTCGGCATCAGCGGCACCAACGCGCACGTGATTCTGGAGCAGGCCCCCGCCGATGACCGCGCGCCGGAGCCGACGGCGACGGTCGCACCCGCGGTCCTGCCCTGGGCGCTGTCGGCGCACAGCCCCGAGGCGCTGCGCGCCCAGGCCGCCCGCCTGCTCACCCACGTCGAACAGCACGCCCCGCGCGCGCTCGACGTGGCGTACTCCCTCGCCACCACGCGTACGGCGCTGCCCCACCGGGCCGTCGTCGTGGGCGCCGACCCCGACGAACTGGTGTCCGGTCTGGCCGCGCTCGCGCTCGCCGAGGACGGCGGCGCGGAGTACGCCGGTGTCGTCGCCGGCTCCGGGCGGGCCCAGCCGCGTATCGCCTTCGTCTTCCCCGGGCAGGGCAGCCAGCGGGCCGGAGCCGGCCGGGAACTGTACGGGCGGTTCCCGGTCTTCGCCGCCGCCATGGACGAATGCCTGACCCACTTCGACCGCGAGCCGGACCGTCCGCTGCGGGACTTGATGTTCGCCGAGCCCGACACCCCCGAGGCCGCGCTGCTCAACCGGACCGCCTACGCGCAACCGGCCCTGTTCACACTGGGCGTCGCGCTGTACCGCCTGGTCGAGTCGTGGGGCGTACGGCCCGACGTCGTCGCCGGACACTCCATCGGCGAGCTGGCCGCCGCGCATGTGACAGGCGTGCTGTCCCTGCCCGACGCGTGCGAGCTGGTCAGCGCGCGCGCCCGGCTGATGGACGCCCTGCCCGAGGGCGGCGCGATGGCGGCGATCACCCTGAGCGAGGCCGACGCCACGCCGTGGCTCGCCGAGTACGAGGGCCGGGTCGCGCTCGCCGCCGTCAACGGCCCCGAGTCGGTCGTGCTCTCCGGCGCCGAGGACGCCGTCACCGAACTCACCGCACGCCTCGCCGACACCGGCGTGCGCGTGCAGCGGCTGCGCACCAGCCACGCCTTCCACTCGCCGCTCATGGAACCCATGCTGGAGCGCTTCGAGGAGGTCGCCCGGCGGCTGCGCTACACCGCGCCCACCGTGCCGATCGTGTCGACGGTCACCGGCGCGAGCGCCGATCCCGGCACGCTGTGCGACCCGCGCTACTGGGTCGACCAGGTCCGCCGGACCGTGCGCTACGGCGACGCCGTGACCGCCCTGCTCGCGTACGGCGTGACCGAACTGGTCGAACTGGGACCTGACCGCACGCTGAGCGCGCTGGCCGGGCCCGCGCTGCCCGCGGGCGTGCACGCGACGCCCGTGCTGCGCCGCGACCGGGGCGAGGAACCGTCCGCGGTCGCCGCGCTCGCCGCCCTGCACACGCGCGGCGCGGCCCTCGACTGGCACGCGATCTTCGCCGGCACCGGCGCCCGCCGCGCGACCCTGCCGACGTACGCCTTCCAGCACGAGCGCTTCTGGCTGAACCCGCCGCACGGCGCCGAGGTGTCCGCGGCCGGCCTGGACCGGGTCGACCACGCCCTGCTCGGAGCCGGACTCGAACTCCCCGGCACCGGCGGCTTCGTCTTCACCGGCCGTCTCTCCGCCCGCACGCAGCCGTGGCTCGCGGACCGCACGGTCGACGGCGTGGTGGCTCTGCCCGGCAGCGCCCTGCTGGAACTCGCCCTCGCGGGCGGCCGGGCGGCGGGCGTCCCGTTCGTCTCCGAACTCCTGCCCGAGGCCGAGTTGGCGCTCGGTGACACCGGGACCGACGTCCATGTCGTCGTCGACCCGGCGGACGCCTTCGAGGACCGCGCGGTGCGGATCTTCGCCAGGGAGAGCGGCGACGCGGAAGCGGAGTGGGTGCGCCACGCTCACGGCACGCTCACCGCCGCCCCGGATTTCGGTGACTCCCGCGGCCCCATGGACTCCGGGGACTTCGTGGCCCAGTGGCCGCCGCTCGACGCGCGGCCCGTGGATCTGGAGGAGCTGGACGACCTGGCCGCCGCCTCCGGCGTGCGGCACGGTCCCGCTTTCCGCGGCCTGACCGGGCTGTGGCGCGGGCGGGGAGAGGTGTTCGCGGAGGTCGCCCTCCCGGCCGCGCACCTCGAAGCCGCCGGCCGCTCGGGACTGCACCCGGCGCTGCTGGAGTTGACGCTGCATGCGATCGGCCTCACCACGGACACCACCCCCGTGCCGTTGGCGCCCGCCGCGTGGCGGGACGTGTGCCTGCACACCCGTGGAGCCACGGCCCTGCGGGTGCGGCTGCGCGCCGTGCCCGGCGAGGACGACGCCGTGTCGCTCGACGCCGTGGACGCCTCCGGACTGCGGGTGCTGTCGGTCGGTCTGCTGCGCGTGCGCGCGGCGCAGACGGCGGGCCGTACCGTCGCGCGGTCGCTGACCCGCGCAATGTACCGGCTCGACTGGGCGCCGCTGAAGCCCACGGCGGCTGCGCTAGTGACTGGGCCGGCTTCTTGGGCAGTACTGGGCGGCGCCGAACCCGCGCGGGAATCCGGCGAGTTCCAGTACCACGCGACGCCGGCCGATCTCGTCGCCGCGCTGGACGGCGGCACGGACGCCCCCGAGGCCGCCGTGCTGGCGGTGCTCGCGCCGCCGGAGCCGGTTCCGGACGCGGCCCAGGCGGTGGCCGAACAGGTGCTGTCCGCCGTCCAGATCTGGCTCGCCGAACCCCGGCTGACCGAAGTACCCCTGGTCTTCCGGATCGGCGGCACCGGCAGGGCCGAAATCGCGGTCGCCGCCGCGCGCGGCCTGCTGCGCTCCGCCCAGCAGGAACATCCCGGACGATTCGTCATCGTCAACGACGACGCGGCCGACACCGGCGACTTGGCGCTGCCCATCCTCGCCGCCGCGCTGGCGTCCGGCGAGCCCGAGGTGACCGTCACCGACGGCGTCCTGCACCGCGCCCGGCTGCTGAAGGCGGAACCGTCCGTGGCGGCCGAGCCCCGCTCCTTCGACCCGGACGGCACGGTGCTCGTCACCGGCGGCACCGGCGGACTCGCCGGACTGCTCGCCAGGCACCTGGTCTCCCGCCACGGCGTCCGGCACCTCCTGCTCGCCAGCCGCAGCGGCGAACGCGCCGACGGCGCCGCCGACCTGAAGGCGGACCTGGAGGCGGCCGGGGTGCGGGTCCGTATCGCGGCCTGCGACGTCGCCGACTTCGAGGCCCTCGCCGGACTCCTCGCCGGCATCGACGCGGCGCACCCGCTCACCGCCGTCTACCACACCGCCGGCGTCCTCGACGACGGCACGGTGGAGGCGCTGACCGCCGAGCGACTGCACACCGTGCTGCGCCCGAAGACCGCCGGCGCCTGGCACCTGCACGAGCTGACCCGCGACCGCGATCTCACGGAGTTCACCATCTTCTCCTCCATCGCCGGCACCCTCGGCTCCGCGGGCCAGGCCAACTACGCCGCCGCCAACGCCACGCTCGACGCACTGGCCGAACACCGACGCGGTCTCGGCCTGCCCGCACAGTCGCTGGCCTGGGGGCCCTGGGACCTGGACCAGGGCATGACGGCGGGCCTCTCGCCCGCCCACATCCGGCGCATGGCCGCGAGTGGTCTGCGCCCGGTCTCCGCCGAGCGGGGCATGGCACTGCTCGACGCCGCCGCCCGGCGGCCCGAGGCGGTCCTCGCCCTGATCGACGTCGACACCTTCCGCACGGACAACGGCGCGGACACGCCCCGCGCACTGAGCGAGCTGACCGGAAAGCCAGGACACCGGGCCACCGCCGCCACCACCGGGGCGGGGGCCGCGGCCGGATCGTTCGCCGCGCGCATGGCCGCGTCGAACGAGACCGAGCGGCCCCGCCTCGCCGCCGAACTGGTGCGCGGCCACGTCGCCGCCGTGCTCGGACTGCGGGACGCCGCGCGCATCGACCCCCGGCAGCCCCTGCGCTCCCTGGGCTTCGACTCGCTGAGCGCCGTCGGACTGCGCAACCGCCTCGTCGAGGCGACCGGCCTGCGCCTCGCCACCACGGTGGTCTTCGACCACCCGAGCGTCGAGGAACTCGGCGGTCACCTGGTGGCCGGGTGGGCCGCCACGCACCAGCCGGCCGAGACGCCCGCCCCGTCGGCGGAGCCGACCCGAACGGCCACCGGGTCCGATGCCGACGACCCGCTGGTCATCGTCGGCATGGCCTGCCGCTTCCCCGGCGGGGTCACCACGCCCGAGGACCTGTGGCGGCTGGTCGACGAAGGCACCGACGCGATCACCGGCTTCCCCGACGACCGCGGCTGGGACCTCTCCTCCCGCTACGACCCCGACCCGGCCCGCACCGGCACCACGTACACCCAGCACGGCGGCTTCCTGCACGACGCCGCCCGATTCGACGCGGGCTTCTTCGGCATCTCGCCCCGCGAGGCCCGTGCCATGGACCCGCAGCAGCGCCTGCTCCTCGAGACCTCCTGGGAGGCACTGGAACGCGCCGCCATCGACCCGCGCTCGCTGCGCCATCAGGACGTCGGCGTCTTCGTCGGCGCCTACCAGCAGGGCTACGGACTCGGCGGCGACGTCCCCGACGAGTTGGAGGGCTACGTCAGCACCGGCGCGGCCACGAGCGTCATCTCCGGCCGGCTCGCGTACGTCTACGGTCTCACCGGCCTCGCCGTCACCGTAGACACCGCGTGCTCCTCGTCCCTCGTCGCGCTGCACTTCGCGGCGCAGTCGCTCCGTTCGGGCGACTGTTCAATGGCGCTGGTCGGTGCCGCGACCGTGATGGCGACCCTGGAGGGATTCGTCGAGTTCTCGCGACAGGGCGGTCTGTCGCCGGACGGCCGCTGCCGGGCGTTCTCCGACGACGCCGACGGCACCGGCTGGGCCGAGGGCGCCGGCGTGCTTGTCGTGGAGCGCATGTCCGACGCGGTGCGGCTGGGACACCGGCCGCTGGCCGTGATCCGCGGCAGCGCGGTGAACCAGGACGGCGCGAGCAACGGCCTGACCGCGCCGAACGGTTCCGCGCAGCGCCGCGTGATCCGCCGCGCCCTGGCCAGTGCCGGACTCGGGGCCGGTGACGTGGACGCCGTGGAGGCGCACGGCACCGCGACCACCCTGGGCGACCCGATCGAGGCGGAGGCGCTGCTCGACGTCTACGGCCGCGAGCGGCCGTCCGGCAGCCCGCTGTGGGTCGGCACCGTGAAGTCGAACATCGGGCACACGCAGGCCGCGGCCGGCCTCGCCGGAATCATCAAGATGATCCAGGCGATGCACCACGGGGTGCTGCCCCGGACCCTGCACGTCACCCGGCCCACCACCAAGGTGGACTGGGACTCGGCGGACGTCCGGCTGCTCACCGAGGCACGGCCCTGGACGACCGTCGGGCGCCCCCGGCGCGCCGCTGTCTCGTCCTTCGGGATCAGCGGCACCAACGCGCACGTCATCCTGGAACAGCCCGCGGACCCGCGACCAGAGACCGCGCCGCTGCCCGAGCCGGACGGTGTCCGGCCGACGGTTGCGTGGGTGCTGTCCGGCGCCGACCAGCAGGGCCTGCGTGATCAGGCGGCCCGCCTGCTGTCGTATGCCGAGCAGGGGGCGGAACGCGGTCACGTCGTTCTCACGGACGTGGGGCTCACCCTGACTACGCGTGCCAAGCTGGACTCTCGCGCGGTCGTGCTGGGCTCGGACCGGGCCGAACTGCTTGCTGGTCTTGCCGCGTTGGCCGACGGCCGGGCGTTCGACGCGTCGGCGGACACCGCCGGCGTGGTCGCCGCGACCGCCCGCTCCGTGCCCCGCGTCGGGTTCGTCTTCCCCGGACAGGGCAGCCAGCGCCCCGGCGCGGGTCGCGAACTGTACGAGCGGTACCCGGTGTTCGCCGCAGCCGTCGACGAGTGCCTGGCCGCGCTGGCGGTCGAACTCGGCTCCGGTCTCGGTGACAGGCTGAAGGCGGTGTTCTTCGCCGAGGAGGACGACGAGGGCGTGCCGGAGGCCCGGCTGCTGAATCGGACGGGCTTCGCGCAGCCGGTGCTGTTCACGCTGGGCGTGGCGATGCTGCGGCTGCTGGAGTCGTGGGGCGTACGGCCCGACGCCGTCGCCGGTCACTCGATCGGCGAGATCGCCGCCGCGCACGCCGCCGGAGTGCTGTCCCTGGCCGACGCGTGCGCGCTGGTCGGGGCGCGGGCCCGCCTGATGGAGGCGCTGCCCGACGGCGGCGCGATGGCCGCGATCGCCGCGACCGAGCACGAAGTCCACAAGACCTTGGCCGAGTTCGGGGACCGGATCGGCATCGCGGCCGTCAACGGTCCCGCGTCGGTGGTGGTCTCGGGCGACGCCGCAGCCGTGGACGAGACGATCGCGCTCTGGACCGCCCGCGAGGTGCGTGTCACGCGCCTGCGGACCAGCCACGCCTTCCACTCCCCGCTGATGGAGCCGATGCTCGCCGAGTTCGCGCGGGCCATCGACGGACTGAAGTTCTCCGCGCCCCGGCTGCCGCTGGTGTCGACGGCGGGCGGCGTGGAGTTCACGCCGGGACCGGACTACTGGGTGGAGCAGGTGCGCCGCACGGTCCGGTTCGGGGACGCGGTGGGCGCGCTGGTCGACGCCGGGGTCACCGAGATCGTGGAGCTTGGTCCAGGCGCGACACTGAGCGCGCTGGTGCGGGGCGCCGCCCCCGAGGACGTTCGCGCGGTGCCGCTGCTGCGGCGGCGGATGCCGGAACAGCGGTCCCTGCTCACCGCCGCCGCCGAGGCGTTCACGCACGGCGTGGCCGTGTCCTGGCCCGAGGTGTTCGCCGGGACCGGCGCCCGCCGGGTGGACCTGCCGACGTACGCGTTCCGGCGGGAGCGGTACTGGCTCGACTCCGCGCCGGGAACGACGGCCGCACCGGCCGCGCCCGCGCTGCCGACGCAGCCGGCGGCGCGGGCGAGCGGCGAGGCGACCGGCCTGCCGGAGCGCCTGGTGGCGGCGAGCGACCCGGCGACCTGGTGGTACCGGGTCGGTTGGCAGCCCCTGACCACGGTCGACCGCCTGCCCACCGGGCGGTGGCTGGTCGCGGTCCCCGGCCAGGGCGTGGCCGCCGAGTCGGCCGCGGCCGTGACGGTGGCGCTGACCCGCGCCGGCGTGCGGGCCGAACTGTTCGCCGTGGAGCAGGGCGAGGCGGACCGGCGCAAGCTCGCCACACGGCTGCGCACCTCGGCGGCGGGCGTACGCGGTGTCGTGTCCCTGCTCGGTCTGGCCGAGCAGCCACACCCGGAGCACCCCGCGGTCACCGTGGGCATGGCGCAGACGCTCGCGCTGACGCAGGCGCTCGCCGACGCCGGGATCGACGCCCCCCTGTGGACCGTGACCCGCGGCGCGGTGTCCGTGTCGGCCGCCGACCATCCGGCCACGCCCACCCAGGCCCAGCTCTGGGGCTACGGCCGCGTGGCCGCCCTCGAACGGCCGCACGCCTGGGGCGGGTTGCTGGACCTTCCGACCGGCGGCGAACAGCTCGCCGACGGCCTGCTGGCCGCCGTCCTTGCCGGCGCCGACGGCGAGGACCAGATCGCGCTGCGCGCCGACGGCGCCCACTCGCGCAGGCTGCTGCGCGGCGAGGCGCCGCGCACGGCGCCGGATCCGTACCGCCCGCGCGGCACGGTCCTCATCACTGGCGGCACCGGCGGAGTCGGCGCGGCCCTGGCCCGCCGCCTCGCCGGGTCCGGCGCCGACCACCTGGTGCTGCTCAGCCGCAGCGGCCCAGGTGCGCCCGGCGCGGCGCACCTCACCGCCGAACTGGAGGCCGGCGGCGCCCGGGTGACGGTCACCGCCTGTGACGTAGCTGACCGGGATGCCGTCGCCGCCGTCCTCGCGGAGCTGGCGGACGAGCCGCTGACGGCGGTGTTCCACGCGGCCGGAGTGGTCCGGCCCGTCGCGCTCACCGACGCCGGACCCGACATGCTCGCCGACACCCTGTCCGCCAAGGCGGGCGGCGCGGCCGTCCTGGACGAACTGCTCGCCGACCGCGACCTGGACGCGTTCGTGCTGTTCGCCTCCGGTTCGGGCGTGTGGGGCAGCGTGGGCCATGTCGCCTACGCCCCCGCCAACGCGGCGCTCGACGCGCTCGCCGAGCGCCGCCGGGCGCGCGGACTCGCGGCGACCTCGGTCGCCTGGGGCGTGTGGGCCGGCGGCGGCATGGCCGACGAGGAGTCCGTGGACTTCCTGCTGCGCCGCGGCATGGTGCCGATGGCGGACGGACCCGCGCTGGACGCCCTGCTGGCCGCGGTCGGCCGCGGGGACGGGCACGCGGTGGTCGCCGACATCGACTGGGACAGGTTCGCGCCGAGTTTCACGGCGCTCCGCCCCAGCCCGCTGATCGCCGCCCTCGCCCCGGCCCGCACGACTCCCGCCCCGGCGGGCCCGGCTCCGAGGTCCGTCCCGGCCGAGCCCTTCGCCGGGCTGACCGAGCGCGAACGCCGCGAAGCGGTGCTGGATCTGGTGCGCGGACAGGTCGCCGCGGTCCTCGGGCACGGCTTCGCCGACGCGGTCGACCTCACCCGCCCGCTGCCCGACCTGGGCTTCGACTCGCTCACCGTGATGGACCTCAGCCGCCGGCTCGGCCGGGCGACCGGGCTGGACGTGCCGGTCGCGATGGTGTTCGACCGGTCCACGCCGACCGGACTGGCCGAGTACCTGCTGGACGGACTCGCCGCCCCCGCGGCGCCCGGCGCGGAACCGGCCGCCGAGTCGGCCGCCACCGACGTCGTCAGCGAGCTGTACCGCAAGTCCATCGAGGACGGGAAGACCCAAGAGGGCGTGGAGCTGTTGCTCAGCGTGGCCCGGCTGCGACCCACGTTCTTCGACCCGGCCGAGGTGCCCGGCCTGCTGCGGCCGGTGCCGCTCGTGGGCGGAGAGGGCGAGCTGCGGATCGTGTTCGTGAATCCCATCTCGCCCATCACCGGAGCGCACGTCTACTACCGGATGGCCGGACTGTGGTCGGGCGACGCGCGGATCTCGGCCCTGCCCGCGCCAGGCTTCGCCGAGGGCGAGCCGTTGCCGGCCGACCCGCAGTCGCTGATCGCGCTCCAGGCGCGGGCGGTCCTCGACCACGTCGGGGACGCGCCGTTCGTCCTGGTGGGCAGCTCGTCGGGCGGCATGCTCGCGCACGAGATCGCGCACCACCTGCACGGCCTCGGCCGCGACCCGCTGGCGGTCGCCATGATGGACACCTACACGTTCCGCGACACCTACCTGAACTCCGGTCAGAACGAATTCTTCAAGGTCATGTACGACCGCTCGTTCGGTGTGGTGCCGATCGACAGCACCCGGCTGTCGGCGTACATGTGGCTCTACGAGATGTTCACCCAGTGGCGTCCGCGGCCCCTGGGGGTGCCGACCTTGCTGCTGCGGGCCACCGAGGCGATGAGCCCCGAACTGGCCGAGGAGGGCTGGCAGACGCGGCTCACGGGCCTGTCCACGGACGAGACCGTCGTCGACGTGCCCGGCAACCACTTCTCGATGGTGGAGGAGCACGTGGAGACCACCATCGCCGCCGTCCACGACTGGCTGACGGGACTGACCATGAGATGAGCGCGCCACCCGGTGGGACGGGGATCCGAAAGGGGAGGCTAGGGGCGTGCTAGGGGTGCGGCCGGGGGCGCGCCGCGACCTAGGCTGCTGGCCGTATCAGCAGGTGAGAGGACGTGTTGTCGCCATGGTGGCAGTTCCTGGCAGGACGGGGACCCTGCCCTTTCGGGCGTACCACACCTGGTACCGCGTCACGGGCGACCCGGGAGCGAAGCGGCCGGCGGTCGTGGTGGTGCACGGGGGACCTGGCAGCACCCACGACTACCTGCTGAACCTGCGGGCCCTCGCCGAGGACGGCCGGCCGGTCGTGCACTACGACCAGCTCGGCAACGGCGGTTCCACCCACCTGCCGGACCGGTCCGCCGACTTCTGGACGGTCGACCTGTTCCTCGCGGAGCTGGACAACCTCCTCGACGGCCTCGGCGTCGCCGGCGACTACGTCCTGTTCGGCCACTCCTGGGGCGGCCTGCTCGCCGCCGCGCACGCCGCCCGCCGGCCCAAGGGGCTGCGCGGTCTCGTCGTCGCGAACTCCCCCGCCTCCTACCCGCTGTGGCGGCAGGAGATGAAGATGCTGCGCGACCGGCTGCCGGCCGGCGTGGACGCCGTCCTGCGCCGCCACGAGGAGGCCGGCACGACCGGCAGCGAGGAGTACGTCCAGGCGCTGCGGGTCTTCTACGAACGGCACGTGTGCCGCGTCCTGCCCTGGCCGCGCGACTTCGTCGCCACCTTCATGGAGATCAACGACGACCCGACCGTGTACCACACGATGAACGGGCCCAGCGAGTTCCACGTCGTCGGCACCCTGCGGGACTGGGGCGTCACGGACCTGCTGCCCGCCATCGAGGTCCCCACGCTGCTGATCAGCGGGGCACACGACGAGGCGACCCCCGAAACGGTCCAGCCGTACCACGATCTGATCCCGGACGTGCGCTGGGAGCTGTTCGAGCACTCCAGTCACGTACCGCACCTGGAGGAACCTGAACGGTTCCGGGCCGTCATGACCGCGTACCTGGATGATCTGGAGACCGCGGCCCGGTGATTCGTGCCGTACGACGGCACGAATCCACCCAGCACAGTAAGCAGTTCAGCAGTAAGGAGTGACACGCCATGGAGCAGCACGCCGCCGCGGAGCCCGGCTCCCGGACCGGCACCGCCATGGTCTTCCCCGGGATGGGGCCGGTACGGTTCACGGACGTCGGCACGTTTATGCTGGCGAACCCGTACGCCCGACGACTGGTGGCGCAGGCCGACGAGGTGCTCGGCCACTCGCTCGTCGACGGCTTCCGCGACGCCGAGGGCGACTACAGTGTGGACGCGCAGGTCGCCTTCCTCACCAACTGCGTCGCCATGGCGCAGTGGGCCGAGGGAGAGCTCGGCATCGTCCCCGACGCCTGCGCCGGTCCCAGCTTCGGCGAGAAGGCCCTCGCGGCCCACGTGGGCGCCCTCGACTTCCCCGACGCCGTCCGGATGACCGAACAGCTCGCCCGGTGCATGGACGACTACTTCGCCACCGAGCACCAGCACATCGTCACCTGCTCGTTCGTCCGCACCCCCGAGGAGCGGCTGCAGGAGATCCTGGCGGAGATGGACGACCGCGGCGAGTGGTACGAGATCTCCTGCCACGTCGACCACGACTTCTCCATGCTCTCGCTGCACGAGGCCGGCCTGGAGCGCTTCGAGCGCGCCCTGCGCGCGGGCGGCGGACTGCCGCTGTACACCATGCGCCCGCCCATGCACTGCGCCGCGTTCGGGCCGCTGCGGGACCGGGCCGAGCAGGAGGTCCTGTCCGGGCTGCGGTTCCGCGATCCCGTCGTCCCGGTCGTCGCCGACCAGGACGGCTCGGTGATCCGCACGGGCGAGGGCGTGCGCGCCATGCTCCTGGACAGCTTTGTGCGCCCCATGCACTGGCCGGACACCGTCGCCGGACTGCGGGACCTGGGAGTGGGCCGGGTCTGCGTCGCAGGCCCCGACAGCCTCTTCGGCCGCGTGGCCGTCACTACCGCCAACTTCGAGGTCGTCGCGGCTCATCCGCGTCTGGCCATGCAGCCCGTGCGCCGCGCCGCCGGCCGCGACTGACCCGCCCGCGCACCCGCGCCCGCGCATCCCCGCACAAGCCCAAGAACGCCCCAAAGGACCCAAGTGACCGTGTGGAATGACGAGTTCGACGACCTGCTGCGCCAGTTCCTGCCCTACATCCCGCCGGACGAGCAGCTCACGGCCGACACCGCGCTGCGCGACGCCGGCCTGGACTCCCTCGGCACGGTGCAGCTCCTTGCCGCGCTGGAGGACCGCTTCGACGTGCGGTTCAAGGACGACGCCCTGACCCCCGAGACCTTCGAGACGCCGGGCGCGCTGTGGCAGGCGCTGTCCACCCTGCTGAATCCGGTGGAGTGATGGACGGCGTACCCGATCACGCCCTGCACGCGAGGTTCCTGCGCGGCCTCGCGGCGTCCCCCGCGCGCGAGGCGATCCGGGTGGGGGAGGAGGTGCTCACCTACGAGGCTGTCCACCGGCGCGCGCTGTTGTGGGCGGGCGCGCTGCTCGACGCCGCGCCCGAGGCGCCGCGCGCCGTCGGCGTGCTCACCGGCAAGGGCACGACGGCGTACGTCGGCGTCCTCGCCGCCCTCTACGCCGGTGCGGCCGTCGTGCCGCTCCAGCCGGACTTCCCGCTTCCGCGCACCCGGCACATGCTGACCACGGCGGGCGTGGACGCGGTCATCGCGGACGCGCGCGGCGCGGTGCTGCTCCCGCGGCTCCTCGACACGAACGGCGCTCACGCCAAGGTCGCCGTCCTGACCCCTGAGACGGACCCGGTGCCGTCGTCCGTGGCGCTGCGCGCCCCGCGGTCCGCCGCCCCCGGCGACACCGCGTACGTGCTGTTCACCTCGGGCTCGACCGGCCGCCCCAAGGGCGTGCCGATCACGCACGGCAACGCCGCCCACTACTTCGGGATCCTGGACGAGCGCTACGACTTCGGGCCGGACGACGTGTTCTCGCAGGCCTTCGACCTGGTCTTCGACTGTGCGATGTTCGACCTGTTCAACGCCTGGGGCGCGGGAGCGGGCCTGGTCGCCGTGCCCGGCCCCGCCTACCGGGACCTGTCGGCCTTCGCCGAACGGCACAAGCTGACGGTGTGGTTCTCCACGCCCAGCAGCATCGCCCTGGTCCGGCGGCTCGGCGGACTCGGCCCGGCCGCCCTGCCCACGCTGCGCTGGAGCCTGTTCGCGGGCGAGGCGCTGCGGTGCCAGGACGCGGCCGACTGGCAGTCCGCCGCGCCGGGTTCGGCCGTCGAGAACCTGTACGGCCCCACCGAGCTGACCATCACGATCAGCGCCCACCGCTGGGACCCGGACCGCTCACCCGGCCTCGGCGTCCACGGCGGCGTCCCGATCGGGATCGTCAACCCCGGCCACCGGCACCTGCTGCTGGACGCGGACGGCACGCCCCACGAGGGCCCGGACGTCCCGGACCCGGCCGAGGGCGAACTGTGCGTCAGCGGGCCGCAGATGACCCCGGGCTACCTTGACGATGGGGACAACCTCGGACGGTTCCTCACCCACGACGGCCGCGCCTGGTACCGCACCGGCGACCGGGTGCGCCGCAGCGCCGGCGGTGAACTCGCCTACCTGGGACGCTTGGACGCTCAGGTCCAAGTGCAGGGCTGGCGCGTCGAACTGGCGGAGGTCGACCACGCGCTGGCTGCCTGCGCCGGAGTAGACCAGGCCGTCGCCGTCGACGTCACGGCGGACGGCGTGACCGAACTCGTCGCCTACTACACCGGCACCGCCCCCGTAGCGTCCGGCGAACTCGCCAGGGCGCTGCGCGAACGGCTGCCGGACAAGCTCGTCCCGCGCCGTTTCGAGCACCTCGCCGACCTGCCGCTCAACGCCAATCGCAAGATCGACCGAGCGGAGCTCAGGGACCGGGCCGCACAGCGGTCCGGTCCGAACCGACCCACCACGGGAGCGTGAAGTGCCCCAGCTCGTCCATGATCTGCTCGACCGGGCAGCCGCGGACGTCCCGGACGCCTGTGCCGTCCAGGACGCCTCGCGGACCTGGAGGTACGGCGAGATCCAAGACCTGAGCCACGCCTTCGCCGCGTGGCTGCGGGCCCGGGGCGTCGCGCCCGGCGACCGGGTCATGACGCAGATCCCGAGCACCGGTGAGACCGTCGCCCTGTTCTACGGGACCTCGCGGTCCGGGGCCGTCTTCGTGCCGGTCAACCCGGACATGAGGCCGTTCCACCTGCGCTCGGTCATCGGCAACTGCGAACCCCGGCTGATCATCGCCGACGGCCTGGCGCAGGAGACCCTGCGTGAGACGGCAGGCGTGCCGGTGCACGGCCTCGCCGACGTGTGGCGCGAGGTGACGGAACTGGCCGCCGGCGGGGTCCGCGTGACGGAGGAGTCCACCCGCCCCGAGGACCTCGCCGTCCTCGTCTACACCTCCGGCAGCACCGCCGCCCCCAAGGCCGTGATGTGCCCGCACGCCCAGATGACCTTCGCGTCCGACGCCATCCAGCAGGTCCTCGGTTACCGGCCGGGCGACGTCGTCTTCTGCCGTTTCCCGATGTCCTGGGACTACGGCCTCTACAAGGTGCTGCTGTGCGCCCTGGGCCGCTCGCGGATCGTCCTCGCCGACCGTGACTCGGACATCGTGCTGCTGAAGCGGATGCGGGAGACCGGCACGACCGTGGTGCCCCTGGTACCGTCCCTCGCGACCATGATCGCGACGCTGGCCGCACGCGACACCGAACCCGCCCCGCCCGTACGCCTGTTCACCAACACCGGCGCCGCCCTGCCGCAGCCGCTCATCGACACCCTGCGCACCGCCTTCCCCGGCGCGCGGGTGGTCCGCCAGTACGGCCAGACGGAGTGCAAGCGCGTCACCGCCATGCCCCCGGAGCGCGAACACGAGCGCCCCGATTCGGTCGGCTTGCCGCTGCCCGGCACCCGCGTCCTCATCCTGGACCCCGAAGGGCAGTCCGTGCCCACCGGGCAGAGCGGCGAGATCGTCGCCGCGGGACCGCACGTCATGCCCGGCTACTGGCGTGCCGAGGAGATCACTGCACGCGCCTTCCGCCGCGATCCGGTCACCGGCGAACTCCGCCTGCACACCGGCGATTACGGCCACCTCGATGACGAGGGCTTCCTGTACTTCGAGGGCCGCCGCGACGACATGTTCAAGCGCAAGGGCGTCCGCATGAGCAGTGTCGAGATCGAGGCCGCCGCCCTGGACGTCGTGGGCGTACGCGCCGCGGCCGTGCTGCCCCCGACCGACCGGCGGGACATGGTGCTGTTCGCCGACACCGACCTCGCCCCCCACCAGGTGCTGCGCGAGCTGGCGCACCGCCTGGAGCCCGCCAAGGTGCCGGGTGTCTGCCGGGTCCACAACGACTGGCCGCTGACTCCGCACGGCAAGACCGAGAAGAAGAAGCTGGCCCTGTTCCTCGACGGGGACGGCACGCGCGCCGACGAGAGCAGGAACGACGCATGAGCACAGCACCCGCCCCCACCACCGCGCTCCCCGTCGCCGAACTCGCGGCTCGCTACGGCACCCCGCTGTACGTCTACGACCTGGACCGCGTCCGGGCCGCCCGCCGGGACCTGTTCGCGGCCCTCCCCGAGGGCTTCACCCTGTTCTACGCGCTGAAGGCCAACCCGCACCCCGACATCGTCCGCGCCCTGCGCTCCGGCGAGGGTCCGGCCTGCCGCGCCGAGATCAGCTCCACCGGCGAACTGGACGCCGCCCTGGAGGCCGGGTTCGGCGGCGCCGACTGTCTCTACACCGGACCCGGCAAGACGTACGGCGAGCTGGCCGAGACCATCGACCGCGGCGTACGGCTGTTCTCCGCCGAGTCGGTCACCGACCTGGAGCACATCGGAGCGGCCGCCGCGGCCGCCGGCGTGGTCGCGGACTGCCTGCTGCGCGTCAACGCCGCCGGGGTCGGCGCCACCACGACGAGCATCCGGATGACCGGTGCGCCCTCGCAGTTCGGCTTCGACAGCGAGACCCTCCCCGGCCTCGCCCCGGCCCTGACCACCGTACCCGGCACCCGGATCGCGGGCGCGCACTTCTTCCCGCTGAGCAACGCCAAGGACGAGGACGGCCTGATCGCCGAGTTCCGGCACACCATCACCCTCGCCGCCGAGCTGGAGAAGCACCTCGGCGTGACCTTCCGGGTCCTGGACATCGGCGGCGGTTTCGCCGCCCCCTACGGAGTGCGCGGCGAGCGCCCTCGCTACCCGCATCTGCGAGGTGCCCTGGAAGGCGCCCTGGACGCGCACTTTCCGCGATGGCGGGACGGCGGACTCGAGGTCGCCTGCGAGTCGGGCCGCCATCTGGTCGCGGACGGCGGGCGGTTGCTCTGCGCTGTCGTCAACACCAAGGTGAGCCGGGGGCGCCGGTTCGTTGTCCTGGACGCCGGCATCAACGCATTCGGCGGCATGTCCGGCCTGGGCCGCCTGCTCCCGGTGACCGTGGAGCCGTGCACCGACGACACGGACCAAGGCCCCGCGCGGGACCTGCCGACCGAACGAGCCAGCCTGGTCGGCCCGTTGTGCACTCCGGGCGACCTCCTCGGCCGGGAGATCGAGCTGCCCGCCGGGCTGTCCGCCGGTGACGTGGTGTCCGTGCCGAACGCGGGCTCCTACGGCGTGACCGCCAGCCTGCTGATGTTCCTGGGCCGGCCGGCGCCCACCGAGGTGTGCGTACGGGACGGGGAGGTCGTCTCCGTGACCCGTCTTGAGCACCGCCGGGTCGTGCCCGGCGACCGTGATCGAACGGACCGGCGGGAATGACGACGAGCGCGATCAGTGGTGCCGTCGCGGTCGCGGGTCGGCCGGGCGCTACGGCCGCCCCCGGCGGCACCGTCGTCGTGACCGGCCTGGCGTCGGACGCCCACACCTGGAACCTGGTCTATCTGCACCTGATCATCGAGGAGTTGGGCCACCGCGTCGTCAACCTGGGATCCTGCGTGCCCGAGGACGAGCTGGTCGCCGCATGCCTGGCGCATCGGCCGGCCATGGTCGTCGTCAGCAGCGTCAACGGCCACGGCCACCAGGACGGCCTGCGCGCGATCCGCGGCCTGCGCGCCGTACCGCAGCTCGTCACCACCCCGGTGGTGATCGGCGGCAAGCTGGGGGTCAACGGCCCCGGCGACACCCGGCAGACCTGGGAACTGCTGGCCGCCGGGTTCGACGCGGTCTTCGAGGACGGCGCCGACGCCGAAACCCGGTTCCGGTCCTTCCTGTCGGCGACCGTACGGGCGGCCCTGTGAACGACTTGCCCGACCGGTCTGCCCTGCCCCGCGGGGACACCGCGCCCGACCGTTACACCACGCCCTGCCGGGACGACTTCGGCGACTTCGTCGAGCGGGAGCACCGGGCTGGCCGGCTCGTCGTCCAGCCGCGCATGGGCTTCGCCGCGCCGGAGGCCATGCGCGCCGGGCTGCTCGCCACCAGGAACGCCGCCGCCACCACCGTCGGCACCATCACCCTCGACAGCTACACCCGCACCGGCGACCGCGCCGCCGCCGATCGCGCCCTGCGCGACGGCGCCGACCTCAACGGCTACCCGCTGGTGAACCACTCCCCGGCCACCACCCGTGCCGTACTCGACGGCATCCGGGACCGCGACTTCCCGGTCCAGGTCCGGCACGGCTCCGCCGCGCCGCAGCACATCTTCCGCGCCCTGGCCAAGACCGGCATCGCGGCGACCGAGGGCGGCCCGGTTTCGTACTGCCTGCCCTACGGGCGCACACCGTTGGAACAGTCCGTGCGCAACTGGCAGGAGGGCTGCGAACTCGCTCTCGGTCTACGTCAGTTCGGACTCGAACCGCACCTGGAGACCTTCGGCGGCTGCATGCTCGGCCAGTTGTGCCCGCCGGGGATGCTGGTCGCGATGAGCGTGCTGGAAGCGCTGTTCTTCCACCACCACGGCATCCGCAGCCTGTCCGTCAGCTACGCCCAGCAGACCAACTTCGACCAGGACCGCGAGGCCGTCCTCGCGCTGCGCCGGCTCTGTGCCGAACTACTGCCCGACACCCGCCCGCACGTGGTGGTCTACGCCTACATGGGCGTCTACCCGGCGACGCCCGAGGGGGCTTTCGCACTGCTCGGCGAGGCGGCCGGGCTGGCGGTGGCGACGGGGGCGCAGCGCCTGATCGTCAAGACCGAGGCCGAGGCCAGCCGCATCCCCACCGTCGCCGAGAACGTGGCCGCCCTGGAACACGCCGCGACCGTCGCCGGCGCGCCGTCCGCCGCGCCGCCGCCCGACCCCGGCGGCGACTCCCAGACGTACGCGGAGGCGGCGGCGCTCGTGGAGGCCGTCCGCAACCTCCATCCCGACCTGGGGGAGGCCCTCCTCGTCGCCTTCCGGCGCGGGTACCTGGACATCCCCTACTGCCTCCACCCCGACAACTCAGGCCGCACCCGCAGCGCCATCGACGCCGCGGGCCGGCTGCGCTGGACCGCCCTCGGCGCGCTGCCGCTGGCCGGCCTGGTGGAGACCGGGCCGGAGCAGCCGGCGCTCACCTCATCCGGCCTGCTCACCGCGCTCGCCCACATGCGCACCCGCTTCGACCGGCCGGAGCTGGACGACCCGCGGCACCCACGCGGCGGCACCGGGCGAGGGCGGCTAGTGTCTCGTGATCCTGTTCATGTCAGTTCGAGTTGTTATTAACGAGTTTCTTCACGTTGGTCGCGACGAGTCGGACCTTCGCGAGGACCTCGCCGGCGGTCGCGGTCCAAGTGAACGGTTTCGCTGTCGTGTTCCAGGAGTTGATGTAGTCGCGGATCTGTTTGATCAGGACGTTGACGCTGGAGAACGTGCCGCGGCGGATGGACTGCCGGGTCAGGATTCCGAACCAGATCTCGATCTGGTTCAGCCACGAGGAACCGACGGGAGTGAAATGGAAGTGGACTTGCGGGTTCTTGACCAGCCACTCCTTGACCTCCGGGGTGGTGTGCGTCGAGAGGTTGTCCAGGACGACATGGATGTCCTTCCCGGCGTGCGGTTTCACCGCCTTCTTCAAGAAGGCCAGGAAATCCTTGCCGTTCCGGGTCGGCCTGCACTCGCCGAGCACTTCACCAGTGGTCACGTTCAGGGCGGCGAACAGGTTCGTGGTGCCGTGCCGGACGTAGTCGGCGGTGCGCTTCTCGCTCGCCGCGAAGGCGACCGGCAGCACCGGCTGGGTCCGGTCCAGCGCCTGGATCTGCGTCTTCTCGTCGATCGAGAGGACCACCGCGCCGCCCGGCGGGGCCAGATACAGGCCGATCACGTCGGCCACCTTCTCCGCGAACGCGGGATCTTTGGAAATCTTGAAGGTGCCGGACCGGTGCGGCTTCAGGCTCTCCTCCCGCCAGACGCGCGCGATGTAGTGCCAGGACACGGTGATGTTCTCGGCCCGCTCCAGATACTTCGCCAACTCCCGCGTGGACCAGCGCGAAAGCCCCGTGCCGTCCGGCGGCGTCATGCGCGTCAGCGCAATCACCCGGGCCCGCACCCGCGCCGGCACCTGTTCCCGCGCGCCACCGGGACGCTCACCTTCCAGCCCGGCCAGGCCCTGCTCGGCATAGCGGATCTTCCAGCGGTCCACGGTCGGCAGCGACACCCCGAGCAGCTCCGCAATGTCCTTGCGCCGACGCCCCTCACTCGACCACAGAACGATCCGGCCCCGCGTAGCGATGTCCGCAGGAACGTCCCGGCTGTTCACCAACTCCCGCAACTCGGCGGCCTGTTCCACGGAGATCTCCACACCAAGAGACCCTGCCATACAAGATCAAGTAACGCTGACGGAATCACGAGACACTAGGGGCGGGATAAGGGTTCCGGCCCCGACACCACCGGTGTGATCGTGCGAGCGGTCACCGTACCCGCAGGGCTCCCTCCGAGCCCTTCTCGGCAGTTCACAGACCATCACTCACGTGGAGTACGCGCAATGAGCAGCAGTCCCGGAAACGTCGTCCCCGGCCCGGCCCTGCGGGACCGGCTGGCGGGGTTGCCGACCCCCGAACAGGACCGCGTGCTCCAGGACCTGGTGCGCACGCGCGCGCTCGCCGCGCTGTCCGCCGCCCGACCCGACGCCCCCTCCCGGCTCGACGCGGGCAAGCCCCTGCTCGACGCCGGCTTCGACTCCCTTGCGATGGTCGACCTGCACGCCCGGCTCACCGAGGCAACCGGAGTGGCCCTGCCGGTCACGGTCGCCTTCGACCACCCCACGGTCGAGGCGCTCGCCCGCTACCTGCGCACCGAGGCGCTGGGCCTCGCGGACGAGGACGCGGACGCGGCGGAGTGGAGCCGTACGGCCCCTGCGGCGGCCAGGCGGGCCGACGACGAGCCGATCGCGATCGTCGGCATCGGCTGCCGCTTCCCCGGCGGCGCCGACTCCCCGGACCGGCTCTGGCAACTCGTCGCCGACGGCGCCGACGTCATCTCCGAGATCCCCACCGACCGCGGCTGGGACGTCGAGAAACTGTTCGACCTCGACTCCGTCGAACCCGGCACCAGCATCTCCCGGCACGGCGGATTCCTCCACGAGGCGCCCGAGTTCGACAACGGACTCTTCGGCATCGGCCCGCGCGAGGCCCTGGCGATGGACCCGCAGCAGCGTCTCGTCCTGGAGACCGCCTGGGAGGCGGTGGAGCGCGCGGGCATGGACCCGACCGCACTGCGCGGCACCCGCTCGGGCGTGTTCATCGGCGCCGAACCGCTGGAGTACGGGCCGCGCGTGCACGAGGCCCCCGAGGGCCTCGACGGCTACCTGCTGACCGGCAACGCGCCGAGCGTCGTCTCGGGCCGCGTCGCCTACACCCTCGGCCTGGAAGGGCCGGCGATCACCGTGGACACCGCCTGCTCGGGTTCCCTGGTCGCCCTGCACCTGGCCCGCCGCTCCCTGTTGAGTGGCGAGTGCTCCCTGGCGCTGGCCGGCGGCGTCGCCGTGATGGGCAGCCCCGGCACGTTTACCGCGTTCAGCACCCTTCAGGTGGTGTCCCCGAGCGGCCGCTGCCGCGCGTTCGCGGCGGACGCGGACGGCACCGGCTTCGGCGAGGGCGTGGGCATCGTCGTCCTGGAACGGCTCTCCGACGCCGTACGCAACGGCCACCCGGTCCTCGCCGTCGTCCGTGGCTCGGCCATCAACCAGGACGGCGCCAGCGCCGGCCTCGCGGCCCCCAACGGCCCCTCCCAGCGCCGCGTGATCGAGAGCGCCCTCGCCGACGCCGGCCTCACCCCGGCCGATGTGGACGTGGTGGAGGCGCACGGCTCGGGCACGGTCCTCGGCGACACGATCGAGGCGCAGGCCGTGATGGCCGCCTACGGGCACGGGCACAGCCCCGAGCAGCCGCTGTGGCTCGGCTCGGTCAAGTCCAACATCGGGCACGCCCAGGCCGCCGCGGGCGCCGCCGGACTCATCAAGATGGTCATGGCGATCCGGCAGGGCGTGCTCCCGCGCACCCTGCACGCCGACCGGCCGACCTCGCGCGTGGACTGGTCCGCGGGCACCGTACGACTGCTCACGAAGGCCCAGGACTGGCGGCGCGACGACCAGCCGCGCCGCGCCGGCGTGTCGTCCTTCGGTGTCAGCGGCACCAACGCGCACGTCATCGTGGAGCAGGCTCCGGCCGTCGAGCAGGCCCCGGCCGCCGAGGAGACGCAGGCTCCCGCCGACGCGCTGCCCCGCACTCCCGTGCCGTTCGTGCTGTCCGGCAGCGGCGAGGCCGCCCTGCACGCGCAGGCCCAGCGGCTGCACGACCACGTCATCGAACACCCCGACCTCGCCCCGGTCGACCTCGCCTACTCCCTCGCCACCTCCCGCGCCGCGCTGGAGCGCCGCGCCGTCGTCGTCGCCGACGACCGGGACGCCCTGCTGCGTGCCCTGTCCGGCCTTGCCGCGGGCGACACCCCGGCCGAGGTGGTCCGCGACGCCGCGCTCGGCGGCAAGCTTGCGTTGCTCTTCACCGGCCAGGGCTCCCAGCGCCTCGGCATGGGCCGCGAACTCCACGACGCCTATCCGGCGTACGCCGACGCGCTCGACGAGGCCTGCTCCTACCTCGACCTTCAGCTCGACCTCCCGCTGCGCGACGTGCTGTTCGCCCCCGAAGGCTCCGCCGAGGCCGCGCTCCTGGACCGCACCGACTACGCACAGGGCGCCGTCTTCGTCACCGAGGTGGCGCTCTACCGGCTGCTGGAGTCCTGGGGCGTGCGTCCCGACTTCCTCGCCGGACACTCCTTCGGCGAGCTGGCCGCCGCCCACGTGGCCGGCGTCTGGTCGCTCGCCGACGCCGCCCTCCTGGTCGGCGCCCGCGGCCGCATCGTGAGCCAACTCCCGTCCGGCGGCGCCATGGTGGCCCTGGAGGCCGGCAAGGAGGAGGCTCTCGAACTGATCGCCGGCCGCGAGGAGCGGATCGGCATCGCCGCCGTCAACGGCCCCATGGCCGTCGTCGTCTCCGGCGACGAGGACATCGCGCTGGAGATCGCCGAGACGATCAGGTCCCGGGGCCGCCGCGCCAAGCGGCTGCAGATCAGCCACGCCTTCCACTCCCCGCACGTGGAACCGGCACTCGCCGAGTTCCGCCGCATGGCGCAGGCCCTGACCTACTCGCCGCCCAGGTTGCCCCTGGTGTCCACCCTCACCGGACGAGCTGTGGGCGCCGACGAGCTGTGCTCCCCGGAGTACTGGGTGCGGCACGTGCGCGAGGCGGTGCAGTTCGCCGACGCGATGCGCACCCTCGAAGACGCCGGCGCCACCACCTTCCTCGAGGTGGGCTCGGACGCCGTGCTGGCTGGCATGGGCCAGGACGCCCTCGCCGACCCGGACGCCGCCGTCCTCATGCCCGCCCTGCGCCGGGGCCGCCCCGAGGCCGCGACCGTTCTGTCCGCTCTCGGTCGCGTCCACGCGCGCGGCAGCCACGTGGACTGGGAGGCCGTCTTCGCCGGCTGCCGAGCCAGCCGCGTGGACCTTCCGACGTACGCCTTTCAGCGGCGCCGCTACTGGCTCACCGCACCCACGCCGGCCGCCACCGGGCAGAACGCCGGGCACCCTCTGGCGGGCCTCGCCCTGCCCGCGCCTGGCACCGGCGACGTGACCCTGACCGGCACCGTCTCGCCGCGTACGCACCCCTGGCTGGCCGACCACGCCGTCAACGGCACGGTCCTGCTGCCCGGAACCGCTTTCGTCGAGGCCGTCCTCGCGGCGGGCGAGGAGACGGGCTGCACCGCCCTGGAGGAACTCACGCTGGAGCACCCGCTGGAGCTGCGGCGCGGCCATGACGCCGTCGTCCTGCACATCACCGTCACGGCCCCGGACCCCACCGGCCGCCGTACCGTCTCGGTGTTCTCGCGTCCCGAGGACGCTCCTCTCGACGCCGAGTGGACGCGGCACGGCGGCGGCGTCCTGGCCCCCCAGAACGCCGAGACCGGCGAGACCACCGCGCCGCGGATCGCCGATCTGGCGGCCTGGCCGCCCATCGGAGCCACCGCTGTCGACCTGACCGGCTGGTACGACCGGCTCGCCGAACGCGGCTACGAGTACGGGTCCGCCTTCCGCGGCCTGCGCGCGGTGTGGCGGCGCGGCGCCGAGGTGTTCGCCGAGGTGGCGGCACCCTCCGCGCTGACCGACGTCGGCACCTACGGGCTGCACCCCGCGCTGCTCGACGCCGCGCTGCACGCCGTGATCCTCGACGACGAACCCGGCGCGCCCCGGTTGCCGTTCGCGTGGACGAACGTCGCGCTGCACGCGGCGGGCGCGGCCACCCTGCGCGTGCGGATCGCCCCGCACGGCACCGACGCGCTCACCCTGGACGTGGCCGACGGCACCGGAGCCCCCGTGGCGACGGTCGGCGCCCTGGTGTCCCGCCCGATGAGCGCCACCGCCGCGACCGGCACCCTCCTCGGCCTGCACTGGACCCCCGCCACCGGCACCCCCGCGCACGCCCACGCCAACCGGGCCGTCCTCGCCTCCGAGCACCTGGACCCCCGCCACCTCGGCCTCGACCCCGCGGCCGTACCCCACCACCCCGACCTCGACGCGCTGCGGGCCGCCGTCGACAGCGGCGCGCCGGTGCCCGACGCGGTGTACGTCCCCGTCGCCCCCACGGAGGGCTACCAGCCGCAGCGGGTGCGCGCGACGACCCACGCCGTCCTGGAGACCGTCCAGGGCTGGCTCGCCGAGGAGCGGTTCACCGACTCGCGCCTGGTGTTCGTGACCCGGCGGTCCGAGACCGATCCCGCCGCGGCCGCGGTGTGGGGCCTGGTCCGCTCGGCCGAGGTCGAACACCCGGGCAGGTTCGCCCTGCTCGACCTCGACGAGCACGGCGGCGTCGTACCCACTGCGGAGCCCGAGGCGGCCGTGCGCGACGGCCGGCTGTTCGTCCCGCGCCTGACGCCGCTCCGTCCCGCGCCGGCCCCCGCCCCTTGGTCGGCCGACGGCACCGTGCTCGTCACCGGCGGCACGGGCGGCCTCGGCGGCCTCGTCGCCCGCCACCTGACTTCCCGGCACGGCGTACGCCACCTGCTGCTGGCCGGCCGCCGCGGGGCCGACGCGCCCGGCACCGCCGAACTCCGCGCCGACCTGGCCGAGTCGGGTGCCGAGGTGACCTTCGCCGCCTGCGACGTCGCCGACCGGGAGGCGCTGGCCCGGCTGCTGGCAGGCATCCCCGCTGAGCACCCGCTGACCGGGATCGTCCACACTGCCGCCGTACTCGACGACGGTGTGATCACCGCGCTGACCCCCGAGCGGCTGGACACCGTGCTTCGTCCCAAGGCCGACGCGGCCTGGCACCTGCACGACCTCACCCAGGACCTCGACCTGCGCGCCTTCGTACTGTTCTCGTCCAGCGCCGGCCTGGTGGACGCAGCCGGACAGGGCAACTACGCGGCCGCCAACACCTTCCTCGACGCGCTCGCCGCACTGCGGCACGCCCAGGGCCGCCCGGCCACCTCGTTGGCCTGGGGACTGTGGACCGGTGACGCGGGCCTCGGCAGTCTGCTCTCGCCCGCCGACCTGGCCCGCATCGAACGCTCCGGCCTGGCTCCGCTGTCACCGCAGGAGAGCCTGGCCCTGTTCGACACCGCCGTGGCCGGTGACGTGGCTGCCGCCGTGCCGACCCGCCTCGACATGGTCGCCCTGCGGGGCCGCGGCGAGGCGGTGCCGCCGGTCCTGCGCGGCCTGGTCCGCCCCGTCCGCCGGACGGTGTCGGCGTCCGCCCCGGCCGACCTCCCGGCCGCGCGGACCGCCGACGCCCCGGCCGCCACCGCGGCCGGCCGTTTCGCCGGACTTGCGGCGGCCGAACGCGAGCACGCGCTGCTCGACCTGGTCCGCACCCACACCGCCGCCGTGCTCGGCCACGACGGACCCACCGCCGTCGAACCGCGACGGGCCTTCACCGACGCCGGATTCGACTCCCTGGCGGCCGTCGAACTGCGCAACCGCCTCAACTCCGCCACCGGCCTGCGCCTCCCGGCGACCCTGGTCTTCGACCACCCCTCCCCGCGCGCCGTCGCCGACTTCCTCGACGAACGCCTGGCCGGCCCCGCCGCGACTCCCGCCCCGGCCCCGCGGACGGCTCCCGCCGCGACCCCGGTCACGGACGACGATCCGATCGCGATCGTCTCGATCAGCTGCCGCTATCCCGGCGGCGTCACCACCCCCGAGGAACTGTGGCAGATCATCGCCGAGGGCCGTGACGTCATCGCGGACTTCCCCGAGGACCGCGGCTGGCACACCGGCAAGATCTACGACCCCGACCCGGGCCGCCCCGGCCACACGTACACCCGCAAGGGCGGATTCCTCTACGACGCCGCCGACTTCGACCCGGACTTCTTCGGCATCAGCCCGCGAGAGGCCCTGGCCATGGACCCGCAGCAGCGGATCGTGCTGGAACTGGCCTGGGAGGCCCTGGAGCGCGCGGGCATCGACCCGGCGTCCGCCCGGCACAGCCAGACCGGCGTGTTCACGGGCGTCATGACGCACGAGTACGCCACCCGGCTGACCCACGTCCCCAGCGACATGGAAGGGTTCATCGGCAACGGCAGCCTCGGCAGCGTCGTCTCCGGGCGCATCGCCTACGTCCTCGGCCTTGAGGGACCGGCCGTCACCATCGACACGGCCTGCTCCTCCTCCCTGGTCGCCCTGCACTGGGCCGCCCACGCGCTGCGCACCGGCGAGTGCTCGCTCGCGCTCGCGGGTGGCGTGACGGTGATGTCCACCCCGGACACCTTCATCGACTTCAGCCGGCAGCGCGGCCTGTCCGCCGACGGCCGCTGCAAGCCCTTCGCCGCCGCCGCCGACGGCACCGGCTGGGGCGAGGGTGCCGCACTCCTGCTGCTGGAGCGCCTCTCCGATGCCCGCCGCAACGGGCATCCCGTGCTGGGCGTGGTCCGCGGCAGCGCGATCAACCAGGACGGCGCCAGCAACGGCCTCACCGCGCCCAACGGCCTGTCCCAGCAGCGTGTGGTCCGCCAGGCGCTCGCCGGAGCGGGGCTGAAGGCGGCCCAGGTGGACGCGGTGGAAGGACACGGTACCGGCACCCGCCTCGGCGACCCCATCGAGGCGCAGGCGCTGCTCGCCGCGTACGGCCAGGACCGTCCGCAGGACAAACCGCTGTGGCTTGGCTCGGTGAAGTCCAACATGGGCCACACCCAGGCCGCCGCGGGCGTCGCCGGCGTCATCAAGATGGTGATGGCCATGCGGCACGGCGTGCTGCCCAAGACCCTGCACGTGGACGCGCCCACCCCGCACGTGGACTGGTCCGCGGGCGCCGTGAAGCTGTTGGAGGAGGCGCGCCCTTGGGAGCGCAGCGCCGAACCCCGACGCGCCGGCGTGTCATCCTTCGGCATCAGCGGCACCAACGCGCACGTCATTGTCGAGGAGGCGCCCGACGCCGCCCCGACCGCCCCGGCCAGGCCCGCCACCGCCACCGGTGAGGGCCGCGCGGCCGGCCGTGAGGTCATGCCGTTCGTCCTCTCCGCACACGACGCACCCGCCCTGCGCGCCCAGGCCGCCCGGCTGAGCGCCCTCCTGCGCGAGCGCCCGAAGACCCCTCTCGCGGACGTCGCGTACTCCCTCGCCACCACTCGCGCCGCCCTCACCCACCGTGCCGCGGTGGTCACCGGCGACCGGGACGACCTGATCCAGGCCCTGGAGAACCTGACGACATCCGACGGCACGCACCCCTGCGCGGTGCGCGGCACGGCGGCCGAGGGACGGTTCGCCGTCCTCTTCGCCGGGCAGGGCTCGCAGCGCCCCGGCGCGGGACGCGAGTTGTACGACGCGTACCCCGTCTACGCCCGCGCGCTCGACGAGACCTGCGAGGCCCTGGACCGGTGGCTCGACCGTCCGCTGCTCCGCGTGCTGTTCGCCGAGCCGGGCAGCGAGGAGGCGGCCCTGCTCGACCGGACCCGCTACACGCAGTGCGCCCTGTTCGCGGTGGAGGTCGCGCTGTACCGGCTGGCGGAGTCCTGGGGGCTGCGCCCCGACCACCTCGCCGGACACTCGGTCGGTGAACTCGCCGCCGCGCATGTCGCCGGGGTGTTCTCGCTCGACGACGCGGCCACGCTGGTGGCGGCCCGCGGCCGGCTCATGCAGGAACTGCCGGCCGGCGGCGCGATGGCGGCCGTCGCCGCGACCGAGGCAGAAGTCCTGCCGACGCTTGCCCCATTCGGAAAACGCGTCTGCGTCGCGGCCGTCAACGGGCCGACGTCGGTCGTCGTCTCCGGCGAGGAAGCCGCCGTCCAGGCCGTCACCGACCTGTGGGCCGAGCGTGGCCGCCGCACCAAGCGGCTGCGCGTCAGCCACGCCTTCCACTCCGCGCTCATGGAGCCCATGCTCACCGAGTTCGCGGAGATCGCGGCCAAACTCGGCTACCACGAGCCGCACACCTCCGTCGTCTCCACGGTCACCGGCGAGCCCGCACCCGAGATGGCGACTCCCGTGTACTGGGTGCGGCAGGCACGCGAGGCGGTCCGCTTCCATGACGCGGTCCGATGGCTGGAGGGCGACGGCGTCACCGGCTACCTGGAACTCGGCCCGGACACGGTGCTGTGCGCCATGGCCCGGGAGGGCCTGACCGGCACCGCCGAACTGGCGCCCGCCCTGCGCGCCGGCCGCCCGGAGGTCACCAACGTGACCACGGCCCTGACGCGGCTGTTCGTCCGCGGCATCGCCCCGCGCTGGACCGACGTTTTCGCCGGCACCGGCGCCGAGCGCACCGATCTGCCGACGTACGCCTTCCAGCGCACCCGCTACTGGCTGGACGCGGACACCCCGGCAGGCGATGTCGAAGCGGCCGGTCTCACTTCCGCCGAACACCCCCTCGCGGGCGTGCTGGTGGAACTGCCGGACACCGACCGGATCGTACTCACCGGCCGGCTCTCCACGGCCGTCCACCCCTGGCTCGCCGACCACACCGTCCTCGGCACCGTGGTGCTGCCGGGCGCCGCCCTCGCCGAACTGGCGATCCGCGCGGGGGACGCGACGGGCTGCGGCCTGGTCGAGGAGCTGACCCTGCACACCGCGCTCACCCTCACCGAGGGCCGCGACCTGCGCGTCGTCGTCGACGAACCGGACGGCACCGGCCGCCGCATGCTCACGGTCCACTCCCGCCCGGAACAGGCCCCCGCCAAGGCGCCATGGACCAAGCACGCCACCGGCACGCTCACCGCACAGGGCACGGCAGCGGACTTCGACCTGGCGCACTGGCCCGTCCCCGGCGCCGACTCCGTCGACCTCTCCGGCTTTTACGCCCGTATGTCGCACACCGGACTGGAATACGGGCCGGCCTTCCGCGGCCTGCGCGCCGCCTGGCGGCGCGGCGACGAGGTGTTCGCCGAGGTGACCCTGCCGGACGGCGTCACCGACGCGGACCGCTACGGTCTGCATCCCGCCCTCCTCGACGCGGCACTCCAGGCCACGGCCCTGCTCGAACCCGACTCCGGCACGGCGACCATGCCGTTCGCCTGGTCCGGGCTCGCGCTGCACGCCACCGGCGCCGGTGTGCTGCGCGTACGGCTCGCCCGCACCTCCTCCGGCGCCTTCACCCTCGCCGTCGCGGACGGCTCCGGAGCGCCGGTCGCCTCCGTCGCCTCCGTGGTCACCCGGCCGGCGTCCGCGGCAGGCCTGTCCGCCGGGTCGGCCGCGCTCGGCGGCGTACTGCTGGGCATGGAGTGGCACACCCCGGCCGAGACCGCCGCACCTACACCGGCACCGGACCGCCGCCTTGCGGTCCTCGGCGAGCACCGCCTCGGACTGGACGGCGTCCCGCGCTACGCGGACGTCACCGAGCTGACCGCCGCCCTGGACGCCGGGGTGGCCGTACCCGACGTGGTCTTCCACGCGACCGCGACCGCCAGTGCGGCCGCGACCGCACCGACCGCCGGACGGCGCGAGCCGGACATGCCGGCGCGCGTACGGAGCACCACCGAAGCGGTGCTCGCGCTCGTGCGGGAGTGGGCGGCCGACGAGCGGCTCGCCGGATCGCGGCTCGTCCTGGCGACCCGCGGCGCCGTCCAGACCGGCACCGAGCAGGTCGACCCGGCCCAGGCCGCGGTCTGGGGCCTGGTGCGGGCCGCCCAGGCGGAACACCCCGGCCGGTTCGCGCTGCTGGACATGGAGGAGGGCGCGCTGCCGACGGCCCCCGACGCGCCCGAGGCGGCGGTCCGTTCCGGCGAGACGATCGTGCCGCGCCTGGTCGCGGCCCGCGCCGGGGCCGTCGCGGACCCGCGGTGGAGCGCCGACGGGACCGTCCTGGTCACCGGCGGCATCGGGGGCCTCGGCGGACTCGTCGCCCGGCACCTGGTGACCCGGCACGGCGTACGTCACCTGCTGCTGGTCGGCCGCCGGGGCGCGAAGACGCCGGGCGCGGCGGACCTTTGTGCCGAACTGGAGGCGGCCGGCGCCGAGGTGACGATGGTGGCCTGTGACGTCGCCGACCGCGACGCGCTGGCCGGCGTCCTGGCGGACGTGCCCGCCCGGCATCCGCTGACCGCGGTGGTGCACGCGGCCGGCGTGACCGACGACGGTGTCGTCGCGGCCCTGGACGCGGGGCGCCTGGACACCGTGCTGCGGCCGAAGGCCGACGGCGCCTGGAATCTGCACGAGCTGACCCAGGACACGGGTCTGTCCGCTTTCATACTCTTCTCGTCCACCGCGGGCATCCTCGAACCGGCCGGCCAGGGCAACTACGCGGCAGCGAACGCCTTCCTGGACGCGCTGGCCGTGTGGCGCCGGGCCCAGGGCCTGCCCGCCCGCTCCCTCGCCTGGGGGCTGTGGAGCGGCGAGGTCGGCATGGGCGGCGCGCTCGGCGCGGCCGACCTGAGCCGCATCGCGCGTTCGGGTCTGACCCCGCTCACACCGGAGGAGAGCCTGGCACTGTTCGACGCCGCCGTGGCACGCGACGACCTCGGCGTGGTCGTTCCGACCCGGGTGGACATCGCGGCCCTCGCGGCCGCGGGCGACCGGGCCCCCGCTCTACTCCGCGGATTCGTCCCGGCAGCGGCGGCACCGGTACGCCGTGTCGCTGTCGACGCGGAGCCCGACACGCAGACCCTGGAGCAGCGCCTAGCCGCGATGCCGTCGGACGAGCGGATGCCGGCGTTGGTCGACCTGGTCTGCGCGGAGGTGGCCGCGGTCCTGGGCCACATCAAGCCGGGCGTCGTCGACGCCGAACGCTCCTTCCAGGACGCGGGCTTCGACTCGCTGACCGGGCTCGAACTCCGCAACCGCCTGAACACCGTGACCGGCGTGCGCCTCCCCGCCACCCTGGTCTTCGACCACCCCAGCCCCACGGCGCTGGCCGGCCACCTGCTGACTGAACTGCTCGTGGACGCGGACCTCCACGTGGACGACGAGCAGACCGAACCGGTGACGGACCGGCAGCGCACCGCCCGCGCGGCGGCCACCGCCGCATCGGATACGGCCGCCGCCGGCCCGGATGCCGTGAACCTCGACGCCATGAACCTCGACGACATGGTGCGAATGGCCATGGAAATGGGGGAGAACGGCGACCTGTGAGATGCGGATCACGTTTTGAATTGCGGATCCCATAGACGTCCGATCTGCCGGAAGCCCGTATGTCGGGCTTCCGGCGGATCTTAACTGCATCCATATGACGGGTGGCCAGGATGCCGAACGCGTGACTGCTACGTTGGTGGCCGTTGTGATCTCACACCCTCGTGAGCAGGAATTCATTGGCGAGTTCCCGCACTTTACAGAGTTTCAGCGACGGATTCCCGTGCTGCGGCCGCTGTATGGAACGGGGGGTGGCCAAGAGATCCCGCTCTGTTGGAAGAGACGTGGGATTTCCGTAAGGAGTGCCGACATGACGGCTCGACCACCCCTAGTCGAACGTGATGAAGAAATATTCGGTCTGCTCGATGCCGTCACCGACATCGACGCGGGGAATGGGGTGGTCCGGCTGTTGACCGGTCCCGTCGGGAGCGGCAAGTCCGCTCTGCTCGGGGCGCTCTGCGACGAGGCCGCCGCGGCCGGTACGACTGTCCTGCGCGCGGCCGGCTCACAGGCCGAGCAGGACACGCCCCTCGGCGTCGTGGACCAGTTGCTCCGGCACCCCGGGCTCACCGCCCTCCGGTCCGGCCCGGTATCCCCCGCGGACCTCTCGCACGCCACCCAGCAGACCTCCGAACTGAGCGGGCCGCTCTTCGAACTGTGCAGGTCCGAACCCCTGTTGGTGTGTGTCGACGATGTGCACCTGGCCGACCAGGAGTCGTGGCGGTTCCTGATGTACCTCGTCCGCAGGATCGGTACCGCGCGCATCGCCGTCGTCCTCACCGAGCGCACCAGCAGGCAGCACCCGCAGCCCGGCCTGAGGGCCGAGCTCGTCGGGCAGTCGCACTGCGTCACCGTGCCGCTCGGCCCGCTCACCGAACACGGTGTGGCCCAGCTGATCCGCGGACGACTCGGTACCCGGGCCACGCCCGAACTGGTCACGACGTGTGCCATGCTGGCCGGCGGAAGCCCTCTGCTCGCGCACGCCCTCGCGGACGACCTGGCCGACGCCGCCCGCCGGGCGCCCGACGCCCCGCAAGCCTGGCCGGGCGCAGGAGATGCGTTTCTTCAGGCCGTGCTCGGCTGCCTCTGCCGCAGCGAGGAGCCGGCCCTCGCCGTGGCACGCGCGATCGCGCTGCTCGGCGACCGGTGCGACCTCGACCTGCTGGAGCGGTTTCTCTCCCTCCCTCCGGCCCTGGCCGAGAACACCGTGCACGCCCTGGAGACGGCCGGCCTGCTCGCGGACCGCGGCTTCCGCGGCGGCGCCGTACGCCGCGCGGTGCTGCTGCACGTGGAACCCGGCGAACTGAGCCGCCTCCAATACCGCACAGCTCGCCTCCTGTACGATCACGGAGCCCCCGAAAACGACGTCGCCGAACGGCTGTTGTTGACCAATGAGACCTGCGACGCCTGGAGCGTCGAGGTGCTGTGCGACGCGGCACGGCAGGCGCTCGCCGAGGGCGACGGGGTCCGCGCCAGGCGCTGCGCCGACCACGCCCTCACCCACAGCCCGGACGACCGGCACCGCGCGGAAGTCCTCACCATGCTCGCCGGCATCGAGTGGCAGACCCACCCGGGCAACGCCGTACGCCATCTGCCCGCCCTGGTCACCGCCGTGCGCTCCGGTGAACTGGACGCCGGCCACGGCATCGACGTGGCGACCTATCTGCTGCGGCACGGCCGCGCCACCGACGCCGAACAGGTGCTCTCGCATCTGTTCGAGGAGTCCGGCAAGCATGAGGTCGGCGCCGAGACGTCCGCGGGCCTGTGGCTGCTGCGCCGGCTCGCCGCGACCTCCCACCCCGGGACCCTCCGCCACCTGCCTCCGCTCACCGCCGTCGGCGCACGCGACGACGGTTCCTCCGCCCTGGTCCGCGCCGACCCCCGGCTCCAGTCCGCCGCTGTGCTCACCGACGTACTCGGCGGATCGGCCGACGAGAACGGCCTGCTCGGTGCCGAACAGGTGCTGCGCGGCACCTCACTCACGTACCGGTCCTGGGAGAAGGTGGAGTTCGCGCTGCTCGCCCTCCTCTACTCCGACCGCACCGAACGGGCCGAGGCCGCCTGCGACCGGCTGCTGGAACGCCTCGACGGCGCCGCCGGACGTGGCTGGCGGCCCCCGCTGATGGTCCTGCGCAGCCACATCGCCCTGCGTCGGGGCCGTCCGGGCGACGCCGAACGCTACGCCCGAACCGCCCTGGACGAGATGCCCGCCCAGGCGTGGGGCACCACGATCGGCATGCCGCTGTCCTCCCTGCTGGCCGCGCTGACCGTCATGGGCCGCTACGACGAGGCCGCGGAGCTGCTCGACAGACCCGTACCGCACTCCCTTTACGAGACCCGGCACGGACTGCACTACCTGCACGCGCGCGGGGAGTTCAAGCTTGCCACCGGTAACGCGCAGTCCGCCGCGGAGGACCTTCTCATCTGCGGCGACCTCATGCGCGCCTGGGACATGGACCTGCCCGGGCTGGTGCCGTGGCGTAGCAGCGCCGCCCGGGCGTTGCTACGCCTGGGCAAGCGGCAGCAGGCCGTGGCCCTGGTCGAGGAGGAGATGAGACTGCTGCCGCCGGGTCCGTCGAGGGCCCGCGGCATCGCCCTGCGGGCGTCCGCCGCGGTCGGTGAGCTCAAGAACCGTCCGTCCCTGCTGCGCGAGGCGGTCCGGGAACTGCAGCGGTGCGACGATCTGGCGGAGGAGGCCGCCGCCTTGGCCGACCTCGGGTTCGCCTACCAGAGCCTCGGCGACAACAAGCGGTCGCGGGCGATGATGAACCGCGCCTGGCACGGCGCGAAACGCTGCGGTGCCGAGCCGCTGTGCCGGGAGCTGTCCGGCTTGTTCCCGGAGCGTCCCAGCCACGAGTGGGATGCGAGTGGTGCTGTGGCTGCGCCGGTGGCCGAGGCACTTCCCGAAGGACTCAGCGAGGCAGAGCTGCGGGTGGCCTCACTCGCCGCGATGGGGCACACCAACCGCGAGATCTCACGTGAGCTGTTCATCACGGTCAGTACGGTCGAACAGCACCTGACCCGCGTCTACCGCAAACTCAACGTGGGCAAGCGGGGCGAGCTCCTGGACCGCCTGGGCCTCGTGGCCCCGGGCGGCGCCGCGACCGCTTGACGACCGCCTGACCCGGCGTCAGTCGGCTATGGTTTGGCAGTGACCCGGCTCCGCGGGCGTGCCTCCGAGTGAGGGCCTGTCGAAGTTCGAGCGGATCGTCCAGCACTTCGCCGGCCGGCTCCAGGTCCAGGAGCGCTTCACCCGCCAGGTCGCCGAGTACCTCGTCGGCGTGATCGGACGCGAGGACGTGGCCGTCGCCGTGCGCGGTGTGCACCTGTGAAGATCGCCCGCGCGCTCAAGCCGATCTACACCGCGCCGACCGCGAAGGCCGCCGAGGACCGTTTCCTGGACTTCCAGGAGGAGTGGGGCGCAAAGTATCCGGCGATCGTGTGGCTATGGGGCAAGGCCGTGAAGTTACGGTCCGGGATCCGACGTCAAGATGTCGATGCTGATGGTGGCCTTGTAGGTGTGGCGGTCGACCTTGATGCTCTTGTAGGCGTATCGGGACAAGGGTCGTTTGACCGCGCGGGGGCCGAGGCGGATTCGCCGGGCGGGCATGAGGGTGCCCAGGACGGCGTGCCCGATCGCGCCGACGAGGTCGATGACGGTGTCGGCGATCACGCCCTGGGCCTGGACGATCTGGTCGCGGGCGGTGTTCAGGGCGATGGAGAAGCTGCAGCGGTCGGGATCGGTGCCGGTTGCCTGGGTGGCGTCGGCTATAGCGATTCGGATCACCTGATAGGCGGTCAGGAGCGTGTAGATCTCCTGGGCGATGCCGGGCCAGGTGCGGGAGCGCAGGGCGCGTCGGCCGAGCATCGATTTCTTGATCTCGAAGTAGGCCGATTCCACTTGTCGGGTAGGTGCGGCGCATTGCTGCGCCGTACCCCCCTCAGAACCGGACGGGCGGCGTTAACCGCATCCGGCTCAAGCAGGCCCTGAAGGCCCACGGGCAGCCAGATTTGCCGGTCCACGGCTACCGCGCCAGCGGTGGCAGTGGACGTGAATCAGTCGGAAGGCGACACGATCGTCCGGCTGACCTGCGTCCGGGATGAGGGTGAGCGCGTTGCCGCGCACCGCCGTCCGGGTCGTCCGTAGCCACTGCTCCCATTCCTGGGGGCTTTGCGGCTCCCGGTGACTCTGCTGCGTAATTCGTCAGGCGGAGTCCGCGGTGTTCCGGGAGCCGCTTTCCGGGTCCCAGGACAGAGAAAAAGGCGGTGGAGAGTCCGGGTACCTGGTCCAGCAGTGTTGCGGTGCGGGGGCAACGAGTCCGGTTGCCTTCGAAGCTGATGCCGTAGCCGGTGAAGAAATAAGTCTTCCAGTTGTCGTCGGTAGACAGTTCCCGCTGTTCCGTCGAAAGGTCCTGGAAATTCGGCAGGTGTTCCCGGTGGGAGAGTAGATCGTCAAGCTCCTCGCGTATGTCCCTCCAGTTCGCTTCGAGCAGCTTTGCCCAGGTGAACGTGTCGTGGGGGAAAAACGGGGTGTCGCCGATCTTGGACTTCGCTCCCATCTTGCGCTCGAACCATTGCATAAATCCCCCGAAAGCCTCCCACCAGATCCGTGACGGACTGACCAGAGAGCGGGACATGAGACCTCCTGATAGCAAAGTCGGCTCCTTGGCCGGTCCCGGCGCACAAGGATTCACGGGAAGATGGAATGATCGCCGATCCGTCGAAGATCCGCGGTCGTTTCTCTTCGTGCTCGTGAGGTCGGTCGGTGAGGATGGACCGTGGCCGGCCTTCGCGGGGATCCGGGACGGCTGCGGCGAGATCCCCGGTGAGGAACCGCGAGCGTCCTGAGGCAGTATCCGGGCAGATCCCGGCTCCTCACGGGTCTGCGTCCCGCGGTGCCGACGGGGCTTTGTGCGGCCCCACCGGAGTCTCCGGGTGTGCCGGGCGGTCGGGTATCTCGTTCACAGGATCGGGGAGCTCCCGGGTCCCGGCTCACGCTTGGCCGGGCAGCGCCTCCGGGTCTGCGCCGGTCACCTTCGGGACACCCTTGGGGATTGATGCAGCCTTGACAGCGCAGCCTGGAAATTCGCTATACCATCGTCCGGTGGAGGCGTCGCACACCCTCGGACAACAGATTCGTAATTTACCGGCGCACCCGGAAGATTCGGTGTCGGTACCCTCGCGCAGCTCCCGGACATCGATTCTGCACGGCTCCGCGCGGAGCGTTTTCCGGGAACAGGCCGAAGGTCCGCGAACGTGCACCTCACCTCACATAGGAACACTCGATCATCGCCGAGACTTCACGACTTCTCGGTTTGCACTGCACAGCTCAAGGAGCAGAGATGACTAATCCTTTCGAGAACCCCGAAACCTCGTTCTTCGTGCTCGTCAACGAGGAGGGGCAGCACTCGCTCTGGCCGTCCTTCTCCGAAGTTCCCGGCGGATGGACCAGCGTCTTCGGGGAAGCCACGCGCGAGGAATGCCTTGCCTATGTCGAGAAGTCGTGGACTGACATGCGACCGAAGAGCCTGATCGCCCTGATGGAGAAGTGACCGGCGGCGACGCGTTCGCAGCCGTCCGCCTGCCGTGGACGTAGGCACTCCGCAGAGCGCCTGTAGACGCCCGCAGGTCCGCCGTCGGCCACGTCCAGCCCCGCAGGGCCTGAAGTGCCGGCGTGGAGGGCGGCACCGGCAAGATCCGCAGTGCCATCGCCTCAGGGCCCGTGGCGGCGTGTGGAGTCCCTTGACCTGAAGGCAGGGGGACTCCACACGCCGCCACGGGCCTTCCCTGTGCGGTCGCGTATCTCCCTCGCTCCAGGAGGAGCATCCATGCGTCTCTACGTGTATGGCGAAGATCCCGAGCCCGCCGAAACGGACCAGGCTGGGCTTCTCTTCGTCCCTGCCCAGTCGGGTTCCAGCGGCTGCGCGCCCCGCTACTTCCCAGCGGACCGGGCGGACGCCGATGGGGCGGTGCTCGGCATCGACCGGGTGGCTGCCGTCGGCCTGGCGTTACCGAAATCCCGCAGTCGTACATGATGCTGTCCCCTCGCTGTAACGGCTGGCGGATGCCCACTACGCACCGATGCCTTCGCGGCGGACGAAGCTCCTGGGATTCATACGGGGCCTTAACGTCGTCTTGATTTCGATTCCCGTCGCCGGCCCTTGAACGGTGTTACAGTTCGAATCCGTTGAAGGATAAGCGCGTGGAAATGGGGTACGTGTGGCGGAGGTTGCCCCAGCCCGCCGTACTGCGTGCATCCACTCCACTGCGTGCGCCTCGAAACGTGCTTACGACCTGCGTTGAGCTGGAGAATTGCAGCGGTGCTGCGCTGCGGCATGCTCCGTGCGCACGGTGAACAGTGAGCTCGATGAGAACTGATCTTCATGTGAATGCGTCATGTGTGCACGAGGCGTTCGAGCAGCAAGCGCGGAGAACTCCGGACCGCACCGCAGTGGTGGTCGGCGATACCAGATTCGGCTACGCGGAAATCGATCGCCTGGCGAATGGAATTGCCAGGCGATTGCACGCCTCGGGGGTGCGCGACGGTGACCGTGTCGGTCTGTGCGTCCAGCGGGACAAGTGGTTGATCCCGGCAATCCTTGGGGTGATGAAGGCCGGCGCCGCCTACGTACCCCTGGATCCGGCCTATCCCGAGGAGCGCATCAGATTCATCGCCGAGGACGCCTCGCTCTCGGCGGTCCTCACCTCGGCGGACACGGAGCACGTCGTGCCGGCCACCTCCATGTCCGTACCCGTCGAGGACGTACGACCTGCCGACGGCCTCGGTCTGGAGACCGATCCGCACAGCCCCGCGTACGTCATGTACACCTCGGGGTCCACCGGCACGCCGAAGGGCGTGGTCGTGGAGCACCGTAACCTCCACACCCTGATCCGCTGGTACGCGGACTATCTCTCCGCGGACGAACTGCGGGGCATGATGGCGGCGACGTCGGTGTGCTTCGACCCGTCGACCGTCGAGATCTGTGCCCCGCTGGTGGCCGGGGGCACCGTCATCCTGGCGGAGAACCTGTTCGCCGTGTCCGCGCTCCCGGCCCGCTCCGAGGTCACCGTGCTCATCGCCGCGGCGTCTGCCCTGTCGGCGCTGTTGCGCGACACCCTGCCGCCGAACGTGCGAACCGTCATCACGGGCGGTGAGTTGGTCACGCGTGCCCTGTGCGACCGGGTCTACGCCCACCCTCAGGTCCGGCGTGTGCTCAACGGCTACGGCCCCACCGAGTGCACCGTGGCGTGCACCATGGAGGAGGTGGACCGGCACGGCACCGGCAACCCCTCGATCGGGCAGCCGATCGCCGGAGCGGAACTGTCCGTCCGGGGACCGGACGGCGTGATCCTGCCCGAAGGGGAGACCGGTGAGCTGTGGATCGCCGGGCCGTGTGTGTCCCGTGGATACCTCAACCGTCCCGAACTGACCGCCGAGCGGTTCGGCTCCTTCGGGTACCGCACGGGCGACCTGGTGCGACGCCTGGGAGACACCTACTTCTTTGTCGGACGGGCTGACGAACAGGTGAAGGTCGGCGGAGTCCGGCTGGAACCGGGCGAGGTCGAGGCGGTGCTCGCCGCCCACCCCGATGTCCGGCATGCCGTTGTCCTGGCCACCGGGGACCGGCTCGTCGGATACGCCGAGTCGGACTCGGCGACCGAGGCGGAGTTGGGCGCCTGGCTGACCGCCCGGCTGCCGTCGCACGCCGTCCCCTGGCGGATTGCCGTGCTGCCCCGCATCCCTGTCCACCCCACGGGCAAGGTCGACCGCGGAGCGCTGCCCGTCATCACGGCGGGGCGCCGGCCGGACGCCCCGTACACGGCCCCACGCAACGACACTGAGCAGCTCATCGCGGACGTCATCGCCGAGGTCCTGGGCCTCGACCTGATCGGAGTCGACGATCGCTTCGCCGACCTCGGCGGACACTCGCTGGCCGCCGCCCGAGTCGTCAGCGAGCTCGGACGACGGCGCAGGACGCCGGTGCCGCTCGCGACCTTCCTGGACCACCCCACCGCGGCCCTGCTCGCGCGCGCCATGGACAAGATCGCCCCGGAGCCGCCTCTGCGCCGCACACCGGGTCTGTCCCGCCACCCGCTCACGGCCATGCAGCGGGAGTTCTGGCTGCTGCGCCAGCTCGCCCCGGACGTCCCTGTCACCACCCTGACGATGCGCATCGGCGTGGGGGGCCCGGTGAGCGGACCGGCCGTACGCAAGGCGCTGGACGCCATCGTGCGCCGCCATGAGGTGCTGCGCAGCACCGTCCGATTCGACACCGAGCCGTACCTGGTGGTCGGGCCGCCGGTGCCCGTCCCGGTCACCGAGGCCGACCTGCGGGCACTGCCTGCTGCCGAGCAGCAGCGGCGTCTCGACGCGCTGCACCGCGACACGGCGGAACACACCTTCGACCTCGGCACCGAAACCCCGCTGCTGCGCGCCGTGTTCGCCCGCACCGCCGCCGACGCGGGCGAACTGTGCGTGGCTGTCGACCACATGGCCTTCGACGGCGCCTCCGTTCCCGTCTTCCTGCAAGAACTCGCCGCAGAGCTCGCCGGAGAACCGGTGGACGACCTCCCCCTGCAGATGGGCGACATCGCCCTCCATGAGCAGGAACTCGACGCCGACCGTCCCCGCCACGAGCGGCTGGACGCGTACTGGCGGACCGCCCTGGAAGGGGCCGTCATACCCGACGACCTGCCCGGGAGCGACGAGGCACCTGGGTGGGCCACCGAGCGCGTGACCGTCACCCTGGAGCAGCCACTGCTGGCCCGCCTGGGCCGCTTCGCGGCCGAGACCGGGACGACCCCGTTCGCCGGCTACCTGGCCGCCCTCGGACTCGTGACGGGCGGCCTCAGCGGACACGACGACGTCGTGATCGGCGCGGCCGCCGCCCGCCGTCACCGGAACGGAACCGAGCGCCTGCTGGGCCCGCTGGTGGACACGCTGCCGCTGAGGCTGCGCCTCCACGGCGCGCTGACCTTCCGGGACCTGGTCGGGCATTGCGCCACGACCACCGTCGCCGCCCTCGCCCATCAGGAACTCCCCGCCCGCGAGCTGATCGACCACCTGCCCGTCCACCGGGCGAACGGTGCGTCGCGCACTCCGGTCGTCATCACCATGCTGCCGCTCGACGAACCCGCGACGCTGTCCAGCGGGCCCTTCCGCCTCGACCTGCGCTCGGACCGGGGGAGCGGCGCCGCGGCCAACGAACTCTCGATCTTCATCTCGCGGACGGCCACCCAAGCCGAGCTTCAGATCGAGTACGCCACCAGGCGATTCACGCGGACGGATGCGGAGGCCTTCGCCGAGCGCATGCTCCGGACCCTGCGGACCGGCCTGGCCCGGCCCGATCTGCCGCTCGCCGGACTCGAACTGGTCAGTCTGCAGGAACGTGACGCCTTGCTGGCTCTCGCCACGGGACCCGCGCTCCTGGAGTCAGTGCCGGCGACCGTGGTGGACACCGTGCTCGCCGCGGCCGCCACCCGGCCTGAGTCGGTCGCGGTGACCGGGCCCGAGGGTTCCCTCACCTACGCCGAACTCGTTGCCTGGTCCGACCGGGTGGCCTCGGGGCTGCTCGACGCCGGGATCGGCCCTGGTGACGTCGTCGGAGTGAGCGTGCCCCGGGACCACTTCCTCCCCGCGGCCCTGTTGGCGGTGTGGCGGGCCGGGGCGGCCTATCTGCCGCTGGACGCCGACTACCCGGCAGAGCGCCTGGCCCAGCTCGCCGCCGACGGCGGTGCCCGGGCCGTACTGGCGCGCGGACCGGTTCCGCCCGCACTGCCCACCCCGCTGGACGCCGACGAGTTGGCCGCGCAATCTGTCCCGCGCGCCCTGCCCGGGGCACGCCCCGAGGGGCTGGCCTACGTCCTCTACACCTCGGGGTCGAGCGGCCGGCCGAAGGGCGTCGAGGTGACGCACGCCAACCTGGCTGCCTTCGTCGCGGGATTCCTTGTTACGCCCGGCATCGGACCGGCCGACTCGATGGCCGCGGTGGCCCCCCTCTCCTTCGACGTCTCGGTCGAAGAGATCTGGGCACCGCTGGCGCTCGGGGGTCGCTGCGTCATCGTCGAACGGGCCTGCGCGACGGACGGGTACGCCCTGGCCGAGCGGATCACCGGCAGCGGCGTCACCGTGCTGCACCTGACGCCCACGTCGATGCGCATGCTGCTCGCCGCGGACTGGCCGGGCCACCCGGAGATGCGTGTCCTCACCGGCGGCGAGGCGCTGGACCCGCAGCTCGCACGTGACCTGCTGGGCAGGGTCGCTCACCTGTGGAATTCCTACGGGCCGACCGAGACGACCGTCACCGCCACCGTGCACCGGGTGACCGCGACGGACGACCCGGTCCCGATCGGCCGTCCGGTGGCGGGCGCGCGCTGTTACGTGGTGGATCCGCTCGGCCGACTGGTACCGCCGGGAGTGGTCGGCGAGTTGTGGGTGGCCGGGAGCGGGGTGGCACGCGGATACCGGAATCTGGCCTCGGGGGCGTTCACGGCCGACCCCTTCGTGCCCGGCGAGCGGTGTTACCGCACAGGTGACCGGGCCCGCTGGCGGAGCGACGGGGCGCTGGAGTTCCACGGCCGACGCGACGCTCAGGTGAAGGTGCGCGGATACCGCATCGAGCCGGGCGAGATCGAGGCCGCGCTACGAGCCGACACGCAGGTGGACGACGCAGCGGTGGCGGTGTCCGGCTCGGGGGGCGACGCCCACCTGGTCGGCTATCTGGTGCCCGACAGCGTCGACGCCACGGCCGTCCAGGCGCGGCTTCGCCTGCGACTGCCCGAGCACATGCTCCCCAGCCGGTGGGTGGCAATGCAGGCGCTGCCCACCCTGACGAGTGGCAAGGCCGACCGAGCGGCACTCCCACAACCGACAGAGGATTCCGGGCGCTCGCAAGTGCCGCCCAGCGGAGAGGCCGAACGACTCGTTGCCGACGTGTGGGCCGCGGTGCTGGGCGTTTCCTCCGTCTGGCAGGGCGACAACTTCTTCGCCCTGGGCGGTCACTCTCTAGCCGCCACTCGCGTCGCCGGACGCTTGCGGGAAGCCCTGGAGCTCCCGGTGGCGGTGAAGTTGCTGTTCGACCACCCCGTCCTCGCTGACTTCGCGGCTGCCCTTGAGGTGCTGCTGCTCGATGACGTGAGCGGCGCATCCCAGGACACCGGCGTCTGACCGGGCCGTGCGGTGCGGTCCGGCGACGGGATCGCACCGAACGGTTGCCGCAGTTCGCACATGGTGGCTCCCGGTCCGGCGGTGCCGTACCGGGAGCCACCATGTGGTCAGGTTTGCCACCGCGATGCAGTCCCCGGCGCCGGCGCCTGCTTTGGCTCAGCCTGTCACGAGCGGAAACCCACGCCGTCAGTCGGGCGTGGGTTCTTTCCGGCCGGTACCACCAGAGGGATCAGAGTGCCGGACCGATCCAGGGGAGGTCACTCGTGAAAGGGCGCTCGACGACCGAGGAGATCGGCAACAAGACCGGGAGCATGGTCCTTGAGGTAGAAATGACCGCCGTCGAAGGACCGCATGGCGAAGGTGGAGCTCGTCGCGTCGGCCCAGGCCGCTACGGAAGCCGCATCCACATCCCTGTCCGCGCGGCCGTAGTAGGCGACCATCGGAACGTCGAGCGGGGCCGTCGCGGAGAACGCCGCCCGGTAGCGTCCGATCAGCCGGTAGTCCGCGCGAATCGACGGGATCAGCAGTTCCCAGAGCTCCTGATCCGCGAGGGTGTTCGCGTCCGCACCCCCGAGCTCTGCTACTTCTTCAAGGATCTCCGCGTCGGTCATGGTGAGCGGGTCCCGTGAACTCGAACTCCGACCGGGTGCTGCGGAGCCGGAGACGAACAGATCCGTCAGCCGGCTGCTACCGGCGGACTGCATGCGAAGCGCCACCTCGTACGCGACGGCCGCTCCCATGCTGTGACCGAAGAATACGAGAGGAACGTCGCCCGATGCCAGGCACGCGTGTGCCACCGGGTCGGCCAGATCCGCCATCGACGCGGGCGGGGGATCCAGGAACCGGTCTTCACGACCGGGATATCGGACGGCGGCAAGGTCCATGTCGTCGGGGACCAGGTCCGCCCAGTCCCGGAAGAAGCTCGCGGCACCACCGGCATGGGGAAAGCAGATCAGCCGGCACGGGGCTTCGTTGAGCGCTTGATCACCCGGAACCAGTTTCCGGTGAATGCTTCGCTGAGCCCTTTCCAACCTGGTGGACGTCCGGGTGAGTTGGGGGTGGGCTGCCTGCGGGAAGAGGTGAAGCTCCTGGTAAATGGGTTGTCGACCAAGATCAACCTGTCCGCCCGGAGCTTCGTGTGCTTGTCTACCCATCGGGGATCGATCTGTCCAGCTCGACCCTTCGGTACCTGTCCGGTCTACTCAGTGTCCGGCGTCGTGAGCGCGGCACTCGCTGGCGACGGCTTGCACCGGACCGGCAGGCTCTCCTGGTACTGGCGCATTTGCGCTGCGGACACACCTACGCCCAGCTCGCGGCAGGCTTTGATGTCGGGCTTGCCACGGTCTACCGGTACGTCGCCGAGGCGGTCGAGCTCCTGGCAGCCCGCGCGCCGGACCTTGCCGCAGCGGCCCGGGCGGCGTCACGCAAGGCGTTCGTGATCCTCGACGGGACGCTCCTGCCCATCGACCGGATCGCCGCGGACCGGCCGTACTACTCGGGGAAACATAAGAAGCACGGCATGAACGTGCAGATCATCGCCGATCCCTTCGGAAACCTGCTGTGGGCCTCACCGGCCCTGCCGGGCTCGATCCACGACATCAAGGCGGCCCGCACTCACGGCGTCATCGAGGCGTTGACCCAGGCCCGCGTCCGCTGCTGGGCCGACAAGGCCTATCAGGGTGCCGGCGGCACAGTTCGCGTTCCGTACCGCGGCCGTTGGGACAAGCTCTCCGCAGGTCAGCGTGCCGTCAACATCTCCCACGCGAAGATCCGCGCGCTCGGCGAACAAGCCATGGCCGACCTCAAGACCTGGCGGCTCCTGCGCAAGCTGTGATGCAGCACCACCCGCATCACCGCACTCGTCCAGGCCGTCCTCACCCTGCACCTCAACACCGCAAAATGAGGTTGGAAAGGGCTCGCTGTCTGTATTTCTGGTCATCTCGACGAGGTACCGCTTCTACTCTTCCCCGTGAACCGACACTGAGCTCTCCTCCATGGCCGCGACCGGACTCCTGGGGCGCATGTCGGCCCAGGAACGCTCGACATAGTCGAGGCAATCCTGACGCGGTGCCTCTCCGATGGTGATCTCCCACCCCTCGGGGACGTCTGCGCGCACCGGCCGGAGGGAGTGCTGGCCCTCCTTATTGGAGAGTACGAAGTAGTGTGCGGTCGAGTCTTCGAAGGGATTCGTCACGGCTGGTCCAGTGCTGTCGTCGGTTGGTCATGGGCTGCAAACGCCGACCGAAGGCGGTCGGGTCAGCTGAGCTCGCTGAAGATCTCGTGCAGCAGACGGCGCTCGTACGTCTCCTCGTGGTCCACCCCGCCCAGCATGTAACCGCCGAACTTGACGTTGGCGCCGGCGTTGTCCAAGGCGATCACTCCCCGCCCGAGATCGGCCAGCGCCGCTTCGACGTCCGCCAGCTCCACCTCGGTGTTCTCCCGGATGTAGAGCTCCGAGAGCTTCCTGATGGGCAGCAGCTCGCCATGCCATTCCCTGACGCTCGCGTGCTGGTTAAAGGCGTCACGGTACATGCGGGAGCCGGGGATGATTGCCGGGGCGGCGACGGATATCGTCGTGATTGATCCCGTATAGGCCTCCGTTATGGAGAGCCAGTTGTCCACTTCCTCCTTGAGCTGCCGCAAGGTGGTGCCCGGGAGACCGAGGATCCCCGAGAGGTACATCTTGTAGTCGAGGCTCTGCGCCAGCTCCAAGGCCTCGATCACCCTGTCGGGTCCCTTGTTGATGCCCTTCGAGTTGCCTTTCAGCAGCTTCGGGTCGAAGGCCTCGATACCGACGTTCCAGGTCTTCACAAATCCCTTGCAGAGCTCCGCCGCCTGCAGGAACTCGTAGACCAGGCCGTAGGCGAGCATGAACCGCTGCCCCCGGAGGATCTCCGACCCGGCGCAGGCCTCGGCCAGCTCGTCGAGGAATGAGGAACTCCCGCCCCACTGCGCCTTCGACATCCCCAACGTGGAGTCGCCCGCCGCGTAGACGTTCGACTTCAGCTGGCCGACGAGTACTTCCAGCGTGGAGACTGCCGCGCTGACGTCCGTCGTCTTCGGCGTCAGCCCCTGGATCGAGCAGTGCAGGCACCGGCGTGTGGGGCGCCGGCCCCAGTTGCAGCCGCCGTCCAACGGCAGGGTGACCATGCGTTTCAAGTCGTAGTGCGACGCGTACCAGACTTTGAACGCGTCGTCGTAGTGCTCCTTCAGCTGGTCCTCGATGAGCCGGTAGTCGGGGAGCATCCGTTCGGACAGGGGATACGTGGGAGCCGGCTGGTTGTGGATCTCCCCGGTTCCGCCCCGGTACGCGAGCGACGGAATCCGGGAGAGGTCGATCCTCCCCTCGAGCCACGACAGCAGTCCCATCATGGTGAACGGGCCGTTGTTCCCCGTGCAGACAAAGTCCACGATCTTCGAACCGTACGTGCCCGAGAGGACCTCGCGATGCAGGATTCCGGGGTGGTCGTTGCCGAAGACGATCACGGCGTCGGGATTCACCCGTTTGATCTCGGCGGCGACGATGTACGCCCACATCGCGGTCGATGAATAGACGGTGAATGCCGCCATGTCGGGCGGATCCGCCTGGATCCTCGCCCGTACGACTTCCCAGTCGAGATGGCTCATGTCCAGGTACTGCCAGTCCAGATGGGGGAAGCACGCGTTCTGATAGGTGATCATTTCGACCAGCGCGGAATGCGGGTAGACCGTGCCTTCGTTCGCGTAGCGGGACTGGTCTCCCGCCTCGTCGATGAGGGCTCCTCCGCCGGAGTGGCTGCCGCGATGGGCGGACGTGAGAGGAAGCCCCACATACCAGATCGTCCGGATCCTCTTCGCCTGCGGCTCTGAAGCCGGCTGGTCGACCGGATAGGCCCAGGTGTATCGGGAATCAGTGGCGGAGACCTGCTCCTCCACCGGCTCAAGGCTCATCATGACGGTACCTCACTTTTTTGAAACACGAAACCAGAGCGCTCGGACGCGCCTCGGCGCTGCGCCGGTGTCCGCAGCCGCGGCGCCAGAGCGGCGACGGTCGGCGCTTCGAAGAGATCGCGGACACCGAGATCCGCGTCCAGTTGGGCGCGGATCTCGGCGACCAGCCTCGCGGCGAGCAGCGAGTGGCCGCCGAGGTCGAAGAAGCTGTCGTCGATCCCGATCCGGTCGATTCCAAGGGCCTCCGCGAACAGTTCGCACAGCGCCTGCTCGTCGGGTGACCGCGGGGTGCGAAGGGTGGCGTCTCCTCCGGCCTCCGGCGCGGGCAGCGCAGCGCGGTCCAGCTTGCCGTTGACTGTGAGGGGCAGCCGCTCCAGGTACACCACGGCTGCGGGCACCATGTAGTCGGGCAGCCGCTCACGCAGGTGGGCCCGGAGGAGGGGGGTCTCCTGTGCGCCGTGGCGTGCCGCCATGGGGCTGTTGGTGTAGACCGCCGGTTCCGCGATGGAACCGGTCGGCTCGTACGCCTCCAGGATCCCGTCCACGCGGGAGAAGAGGACGTCCACCGCGTCGACGGACGTCGCCGACGGGGCGACCGCGACTCGGTAGCCCAGTTCACTGCCGAGGGCGTACACCGCCTCCGGATCGACCCCGTGCGGTGCTCGCGCCAGCAGGTCGCGGACCTCGGCGACGTCCGCCCCGTGGTCGAAGGCCCGCACGGCCGCGGCTTCCTGGGCTGTCCGTCGGTTCGGCACGCCGGCCACCCTCAGCCACTCGGGGCGCTGCTCGCGCAGCCGGGAGGCGAGTCGGGCCGCGGACGCCACGTCCTCGGACCAGCGCAGCCGGACGGGGTCCGGAGCAGCACGGGTGACCGGTGTGCCCGCCTTGTGCAGCACGGCGTCGTAGCGGTACCGGGTCATCTCGTTGTGGTGGCGGCCGCGGCGCACCTGGACGTCCACCGCGCCCACCGTCCTCCCGCCGTGCGAAGGCGTGGAAGAAGTCCGGAGCGACGAGCAGTTCGGCCTCCAGGGCCAGGGCACGTTCGACGGCCTGCCGCAGCCTTGCCCGGTCGTCCCGCGCGGACGCGCGACGCAGGACGGCGGCGCTGGAGAAGCAGCGCAGGGACCTGGCGTCGCGGACGTCGCCCGCGAAGAGGGTTCCACCCGGACGGAGCAGGTTCCAGGCCTTGCTCAGCACGTCGAGCAGGTAGTCGCCGTCGGAGAAGTACTGCAAGACGGAGTTGAGCACCACCACGTCGAAGTGCGCGGGCGGCAGGTTGCCGACGTCGTGGGCCGCCCGGTGGCTGAGCTGGACTCGCCCGTCCAGACCTGGCCGCGCGGCCGTCTCGTGGCGCAGGGTGTCAACCGCCCTCACGGAAATGTCGGTTCCCCAGTACTCCTCGCATCCGGGAGCCAGCTGCGACAGCAGCAGTCCGGTCCCCACGCCGATCTCCAGGACGCGGCGGGGGCGCAGCTCCCGGATGCGCCGCACCGTTGCGTCGCGCCACTCCCGCATGTGGGGGGCGGGCAGGGGAGCGCCGTCGGCATAGGTGTCGTGCCAGCCGGTGAAGTCCTCGCCGAAGGCGATGTCGCCCGTCGTCCCGGCGCCCGCGTACTGGGAGTCGAAGACCTTCGCCCAGTCGTCGACGTGCGCCGTGGTGTCGGCGAGTGCCCGCACTCGGCGGCGGGGGACGACGTAGGCGACCAGGCGCCGATCGCCGGGGGTGTCCTCGCGGACGATGACCGCGGCCTGGTGCACCACCGGGTGAGCCTCCAGGGCCGCCGCGATCTCACCGGGCTCGACGCGGAAGCCGCGGATCTTCACCTGTTCGTCCGCGCGACCGAGGGACTCCAGCTCGCCCCGCTCGGTACGGCGGACGATGTCGCCGCTGCGGTACATGCGGCTGCCAGGCGGCCCGAAGGGATCGGCGACGAAGCGTGCGGCGGTCAGGGGCGGTTGGCCCAGGTAGCCACGCACCACCCCCGGCCCGGCAACGTAGAGTTCTCCGGCGGCACCGTCGGGCACCGGGCGCAGTGCCTCGTCCAGGACGTAGGTGGACAGGTCGGCGATGCCGGTACCGATCCGGCTCGGGGCGCCGGCAACGGCGTCGTCGCGGGTGAGTGCCGTGACGGTGGCGTGGACGGTGGTCTCGGTGATCCCGTACATGTTGATCAGGACGGGGGCGTCGTCGCCATGCCGTTCGTACCAGGGCGCCAGCCTGGCGAAGTCGAGCGCCTCGCCGGCGAACACCACGGTGCGCAGGACGAGCGGGCTGCCCGACGAGGGACGGTCCCGGTCGGCGTGCATCAGCGGGTAGAAGGCGGAGGGCGTCTGACTCAGGACCGTGACCCGCTCGTCGGCCAGTAGTTCGAGGAAGCGCTCGGGAGAGCGGCTGACATCGTAGGAGACCACGACCAGGCGTCCGCCGTGCAGCAGGGCACCCCACATCTCCCACACCGAGACGTCGAACGCGTAGGAGTGGAAGAGCGTCCACACGTCGCGCTCGGAGAATCGGAGGAAGGCGGCGGTGCGGGTGAACAGGCGGACGACGTTGTGGTGGGACGCGACCACGCCCTTGGGCCGGCCTGTGGAGCCGGAGGTGTAGATGACGTACGCGGCCGCGTGCACGGTGAGCGGGCCGTGGCGGTCCGCCGCGGTAGGCGCGGTCACTGGACCGTGCGCCAGGTCCGTCCTGGTCCCCGGGTCGCGGAGGACCATGGGCGGGACGTCGGTGCGCAGTGCGATCGGTTCGAGGCTGAGCAGCACCACCGGGCGTGCGTCCCGGAGGGTGCGCTCCAGGCGTTCCCGAGGGTGGTCCAGGTCCAGCGGCAGATAGGCGGCGCCCGACTTGAGGACCGCGAGGACGGCCACCACGAGGTCGATCGAGCGCGGAAGCGCCAGGGCGACGACCCGTTCGGGACCGGCGCCGTGCCGGATGAGCGCGTGGGCCAGGCGGTTGGCACGCTCGTCGAGGGTGGCGTAGTCGAGGTGCTCGGCGCCACAGGTGACGGCCGTCCTGTCGGGGTACAGCCGTACCTGTGCCTCGAACAGATCCGCCAAGGTGGCGTCGTTCCCCGCGAGCGCGGGGTCCGACTTTTGCCGGTGGCGCACCGACGTACGGTCCGACCCGGTCGTCGTCATCGCGCCTCCCCTTCCTCGTCGTTCATCCAGTGGACTGCGGTTCCGGCCGTTCCGGTCCGGCGGAGTCGCTCCGCCGGACGCAGTGGGGGCCGTTGACTTCGGGGGCAGTGGTTCGTCGGTGAAAACCGTCGGCCCGTTCACTACTTCGTCGGCGGGGCGCTTCGGCCCGCTGATATCCGTTCTGGCGGCCGGGACGCAAAACGGATTGACCGGCCTCGTGCGTTTCGTGGTTGCCGGGAAAATGCGGCAGCCAATTCTTACGCATTTACCCGGCGGGTTTCCGTCGCGCGGCATCTTCGGTGTCCGGCGATGCGGCCAGGCCGAACTGTAGCACTTCGGAAAGCGGCGAAATCCATCACCAGCATGGCCGGATGCACTCTCACTTTTCCGAGGTCCTGACGTCGGCCCCACCCTGGCCCGGTCCATCGTGGCACCCTGTGGCGGCCGTGCGTGAAATTCACGTCAAGGGTGGCCTGATTACCGTCATCGACGCGTTAAAGTTCCATTTGATGGTTCCTCAAGGGGCTTAGGCTGCCGTCGCTGCTGGTCGTTGTCGAGTGGATGAAATCTGCTCGCGTGGTGCGCGTGAGGGGGAATGCGTCCCGTTTTCGACGAGCAGGCCGAACGAGCTCAAGGAACGGAAACGATGAACACCACAGGCGACGGTCCGCGCGCACTGCTGAAGGCGCGTTTCGCGGCCGCTCGGGAGGCCTTGGCGCTGGAAACCGTCCGGTCCGCAGACTCCGGTCGGGAAGACCCTGTTCCGCTGTCGGCCGTGCAGCGAAGGCTGTGGTTCCTCGCGCAGATGGAGCCGGACAGCCCGGCGTACAACGTGCCTCTGGTACTGCGCCTCACCGGGCAGTTGGACGAGGAGGCCCTGCTCGGTGCCCTCCGGGACCTGGCGGAGCGGCACCGGGTGCTGCGCGGCGTCATCGATCCGGACGGAGCCCAGCCGATCGTACGTACCTGCCCGGCTGACGAGGTGCCGGTGTCCGTCCAGGACGTGGGCGAGGAGGACCTGGACGCGGCGCTGGCCGAGGAGACCGGTCGCCCGTTCCGGCTCACCGCCGAACCGCCGATGCGGGCCGTGGTGTTCCGGTTGCCCGGCTACTGGATGCTCACGGTGACGCTGCATCACATCGCCACCGACGGATGGTCACAGCGGCTGCTGCTCGCGGACCTGGGTTCCCTCTACGCCGCCCGGTGCGGTGACGGCGAGCCACCGGCGCCGGCACCGCAGTACGCGGACGTGGCGACCGAGACAGCCGAGGATCCGGTCGACCTCGACTGGTGGGCCGGGTACCTCGCCGGCCTGCCGTCCGTACTGAACGTGCCCACCGACCGGCCGCGGATCTCGGAGTCGGCCTGGCCGGGCGGGGCGACACCGGTGGAGGTGCCGCCTGCGACGGCGACCCGGCTGCGTGCCCTCGCCGCGGAGACGGGCGCCTCCACGTTCATGGTGGTCATGGCCGCCTGGCAGACCCTGCTCGGACGGCTCGCGGACACCGACGACATCGCGGTGGGTGTTCCCCACGCGGGGCGGCACTCCGAGGCAAGCGAGGCAGTCGTCGGCTGCTTCCTGGACACGATCGTGGTGCGCACCGACCTCACAGGAGACCCGACCGGACGTGATCTGATCGCCCGGGTACGGGCCGGCGCACTGGACGCGTTCAGTCACTCCCGCACTCCGTTCGAGCGCGTTGTGGAACGGCTGCGGCCGCAGCGGCCCCTGTCTGCGACGCCGGTGTTCCAGGTGCTGCTCAACCTGTACGACGAGGTGGCGCCGCCCACCCTGCCCGGCGTGCGGGCCGAGTGGCGGCTGGTGCAGCCGGCCACGGCCAAGTTCGACCTGAGCATGGAACTGGCCGACGGCGGGCCGGACTCCGGGCTGAACGGACGGCTCGAATACCGCCGCGACCTGTTCGACCCGCGCACCGCGGAGAACCTGGTGCGGTGGTTCCTCGCCCTGCTGGAAGGGATGATCGGCGATCCGGGACGTCCGGTCGCCGAGATACCCCTGGAACCGGAGGCGGGTCCCGCGCTCGCGGGCCCGACCGCGGAACCGTCGGCGGTGCCGGTGCACGCGCAGTTCGAACGGTGGGCGGACGAGCGCCCCGACACGATCGCCGCGACCGGTCCCGACGGCACCCTCACCTACCGCGAGTTGGAAGCGCGCGCCAACCGGCTGGCGCACCGGCTGATCGCACTGGGCGTGGGCCCGGACCAGCCGGTCGGCATCCTGCTGGACCCCGGATGCGGCTTCGCCACGGCCGTTCTCGGCATCCTCAAAGCTGGTGGCGCGTACCTGCCGATGGACACGGCCTACCCCACTGCCCGCATCGGCGGCATGCTGCACACCTCCGGCGCCCGGCTGGTCGTGACGGCGGGCGAACCCGCCGACCGCGTCCGTGGCATTGCCGACGTCGTCGAACCGGACTCCGCCCACGCCGTCTGGCCCGACTCACGGCCGGCCGTGGACATCGGCCCGGACCACCTGGCCCACGTCATCTTCACCTCCGGATCCACCGGGGCACCCAAGGGCGTCGCCGTGAGCCACGGCAACCTGGCGCACTGCGTCACCGGTCTGACCGCCCGTATGCCCCACGTGGCGGGCGGATCCTTCGCGATCGTGTCCACGGTCGCCGCCGACCTCGGCCTCGCCTGCCTGTACGGAGCCTGGCTCACCGGCGGCACCCTCCACCTGCCGGACCGGGAGACGGCCACGGACCCGCGAGCCTTCGCCGCCTACCTCACGCGGCACCGGGTGGACGTCGTCAAGCTCGTACCGAGCCACCTCACCATGCTCGCCCGCCACGGAGACCTCGCCGGTGTCCTGCCCGCGAAGCTGCTGATCCTCGGCGGGGAGGGCTGCCCGTGGTCCCTGGTGGAGGATGTCCGCCGACTGCGGCCGGACCTCGCCGTCCACACCCACTACGGGCCTACCGAGGCGACCATGATGTCGCTGATCTGCGACGTGGACGAGATCCCCGAGGAGGCGCGCACCGGACTGGTGCCGCTGGGCCGCCCGTTGCCCAATGTGACCGGCCTGGTCGTGGACCGTTCCGGCCGGCCCCGGCCGGCGGGTGTCCCCGGTGAACTGCTGCTTGGCGGGCCCGGCGTGTCCCGCGGCTACGTGGGACGACCGGACCTGACCGCCGAAAGGTTCGTGGACGGCCCGGACGGCCCGGACGGCGGGCGCCGGTACCGCACCGGCGACCTCGTCCGGCTGCGTGACGGCGGCGTGGTGGAGTTCCATGGCCGCACCGACGACCAGATCAAGGTGCGCGGTTACCGGGTCGAACCCGGCGAGGTGACCGCCGCGCTGCGCGCGCTGCCCGAGGTGGCCGACGCCGTCGTGCTGCCCGAAGGGGACGGGGACCAGCGGGGGCTGGCCTGCTGGGCCGTGCCTGCTCCCGGCCACGCGCCCGGGGCGGACGCGATCCGCTCTCGGTTGCGTGAGTCGCTGCCCGACCACATGGTGCCGGACGCGATCGTCGTGGTGACCCGCATCCCGCTCACCCCCAACGGGAAACCCGACCGCGCGGCCCTGCGGGAGGTGCCGAGGCACGCCGAGCCCGAGACGGCCCCGACGGTGCCGGGCACCCCCACCGAGCAGGCGGTGGCCGAGGTGTGGCAGGTGCTTCTCGGCCTGCCACGGGTCGGCGCGACAGACGACTTCTTCGCGCTCGGCGGTCACTCCTTCGCGGCCACCCGGATGGTGGGCATGCTGGCCAAGGCCACGGGCTGCAGGCTGCCGGTGCGCGTCGTCTTCGAGCGCCCGGTGCTGCGCGACCTGGCGGCGGAGCTGGAACGCCGCATGGCGGAGACGGCGGTGTCCGGGCCCGTGCCGAGGCGCCCGGATCCCGCCGCGCCGGTACGGCTGTCGCCCGCGCAGGAACGACTGTGGTTCCTGTGGCGCCTGCATCCCGACAGCGACGCCTACAACACCAGCGTGGCACTGCGGTTGAACGGCCCGATCGACATGGCGGCCCTGCGTGCCTCGGTGCGTGACCTCGGCGGCCGCCACGAGGGGTTGCGCATGGTCGTGACCGAGGGTGAGGCCGGGCTGATGGCCGTACCGGTCGCCCCCGACACCATCGCGGTGTCCGTGGCGGAGGCCGGGGAGGACGGCGTCGGCGCCGCGGTGCGGGCCGAGGTCTCGCGGCCGTTCGCCCTGGACCGCGAACCACCCTTCAGGGCCTTGGTGTTGCGGACCTCGACGGCCGAGCACGTACTCGTGTTGACGGTGCACCACATAGCCGTCGACGCCTGGTCCTGGACGACGATCCTGGACGATCTCTCGGCGCTGTACCAGGCGCGGCGCGGCAACGGCCCGGCTCCGGAGCCGCTCGGCGCCCAGTACACCGATGTGGCCGAATGGCTCCGCGCCCGGCACGGCGGCGGAGCCGCCAACGAGCATCTGGACTGGTGGGCAGCGCAACTGGACGGGCTGTCGCCGCTCGCCCTCCCGATGGACCGGCCGCGTGGACCGGCGGCCGGCTGGGCGGGCGCCGTCGAACCGCTGACGCTCCCCGCGGGTCTGGCCGCCCGGCTCCGTGCCGTCGCGGCAGAGCTGGACTGCACCCCGTTCATGGTGCTGCTCACGGCCTGGCAGGTGCTGCTGGCCCGGCTGGCCGGGACCGAGGACGTACCCGTCGGCGTGCCGGTGTCCGGGCGCACGCACCCGGGCACCGAACACATGGTGGGCAGCTTCGCGAACACGCTGGTGCTGCGCGGCGACCTGTCCGGCGACCCCACGGTCAAAGAGGCACTGCTGCGGACCCGGGCGCGGGTGCTGGCCGCCCTCGACCACGCCGAAACGCCGTTCGAGGAGGTCGTGCGACGACTGCATCCGGAGCGCGACCCGGACTCCACTCCGCTGTTCCAGGCCATGCTCAACGTCATCGACCTGCCTTCCCCCACGAACAGGTTCGCCGACGTGGCCGCGAGGCGGATCGACACACCGCGGACAGCGGCGCAGGCCGACCTATCGCTCGCTCTCGTCGACGACGGCACCGGGTTCGCGGGCACGCTGACCTACCGGACCGGTCTGTTCGACCAGGCCACCGTGCGGCGCTGGGCGCGCTGGTTCGTCGCCCTGCTCGACGCGGTGCTCGGCGCGAAGGACCGGCCGATCCTCGGGCTCGACCCGCTGTCAGCCGGGGAACGCGCGGAACTGCGCTCGGCAGCGACCGGCCCGTCCCTGCCGCAGGAGCGACCGGCCACGGTCGTCGCCGCCGTGCTCGAACAGGCGCGCCGCAGGCCGGACGCGGTCGCGGTGCTCGCCTCCGACGGTGCGGTGAGCTACGCCGAACTGGCCCAGTGGTCCGGCGGGGTGGCGGCCGCCCTGGCGGCGCACGGTGTCCGGCCGGGTGAACCGGTCGGGGTCTGCCTCCCACGCGGCCGGCTGCTACCCGGAACCCTGCTCGCCGTGCTGCGGGCAGGGGCGGCGTACCTGCCGCTGGACCCCGAGCACCCGTCCGCCCGGCTGACCCAGCTTGCCGCGGACGCGGGGGTGCGCGTGATCGTCGCCGGCGGCACGGCCCTCGCCGCGGCCCGTGCCGTGGCGGGGGTCACCGTGATCGACGTGGACGACGCCGTGAACCGGGCGGCCCCTCCCGCCGAGCTGCCGGAACCGGATGCGCAGCAGACGGCGTACGTCCTGTTCACCTCCGGCTCGACCGGCCGGCCGAAGGGCGTGCAGGTGACTCATGCGAACCTGGCCGCCTTTGTCGCCGCCCTGTCGGCGAGTCCCGGGATGGCGGAGGACGACGTCACCCTCGGCGTGGTGCCGTTCACCTTCGACGTGTTCGGCTACGAACTGTGGGTGACACTCGCCTCGGGCGCCCGGCTGGCGCTCGCGGACCGGGACACCGCGGCGGACGGTCACGCGCTGGCCGCGTGGATGGAGCAGACCGGCGTGACCGTCGCGACGGCGACGCCGACCGCGCTGCGCATCCTGATGGCGGCCGACTGGCCCCGCCGGCCCGCGCTCCGGGTGATCAGCATCGGCGAAGTGCTCGACCCGGCGCTGGCCTGGGGACTTGCCGGGCGGGTCGGCGAGTTGTGGAACGCCTACGGGCCCACCGAGACCACGATCTACTCGACCATCGCGCGGGTCGACCAGCCGGTCGGAGACCATCCGGTGCCGGTCGGCGGTCCGATCGCCGGCACCCGGGTGCACGTCGTGGACCGGCGGGGGCGGCTCGCGCTCCCCGGCGTAACCGGCGAACTGTGGATCGCCGGCGCGGGCGTTGCCCGCGGCTACCTCGGCGGGTCCGGGCCCACTGAGGAACGGTTCGTCACCGGTCCGGACGGCGAGCGGTGCTACCGGACAGGTGACCTCGCCCGGTGGCACGGTCGCACACTGGAGTACCTGGGCCGAACGGACAACCAGGTCAAGGTAGGCGGACACCGCATCGAACCGGGTGAGATCGAGGCCGTGCTGCGCCGCCACCCGGAGGTCGCCGACGCCGTCGTCACGGTAGCGGGCCCCGTCGGCGAGCAGCAGTTGGCCGGCTACGTCGTCACCCGGCACGGTGGCCGCCAGACCGCGCCCTTCGAAGCCCATCTGCGCGGCACGCTGCCCGAGTACCTGGTCCCGCGCCGGTGGGTCGTCCTCGACGCGTTCCCCACCACGGCGAACGGGAAGGTGGACCGCGCAGCGCTGCCCGCGCCCGGCGTGGTGGGGCCGGCGGCCGTGGCCCCCATGTCGGCGATGCAACAGCTCGTGGCGCGGACCTGGGCCGAAGTGCTGCACGTGGACGAGATCGGACCGGAGGGCGAGTTCTTCGCGCTGGGCGGCACGTCGCTGTCCGCGACCCGGATGCTGGGGCGGCTGCGTGATGCGCTGGGCCAGCGAGTGCCGGTGCGGACCCTCTTCGACCGTCCGGTGCTCGCGGACTTCGCCGACGAAGTGGAGCGGACGATGCTGGAGCGCCTCGCCGCCGAGACCGGGGAAGGACCGGCATGACGGTTCCGGCCAGAACCGTGCACCGGTCGGAAACGATCCTGAATGCCCGAGGAGAGAGAAACATGACGGCCCCTCCCGTGATCATGGTGGGATTCGCCTGGGTGGCGGTGGCTGCCATCGGCGTGTTCCAGCCCGACGCCTCGGTGATCCTCATCGAAGAACCGGAGACCATCCGCAAGGGTCACCTGCGATCCCAGCTGAAGGATGCGGCGGTGATCCGTGAAGTGGTCGGCTGGGAGTACCAACTGGCAGGGACAGCGGATGAGTTCTTCAACGCCCATCCCGATCTCGCGCCGGCCGCGGTAGCCCCCGCCGTCGAGTACGCCACTCCATTTGCCGCACGTCTCGCCGAGCGTTACGGCCTCCCCGGCGCCGGGCTCGGCGCGGCGGAGCTGCTGCGCGACAAATCGCTGCTCCGGAGGGTGACCCGGGCGGCCGGTATCCCCAACCCCGAGTCGCAGGCCGTCAGCAGCCCGGAAGAGGTGCGGGCGTTCATGACAGGCCACCCGGGCGCGGCGATCCTCAAGCCGGCCGACCGGGTGGGGTCCCTCGGCACGTACATCCTCCGGTCCGCGGACGACATCGACGCGGTCTGGGCGCAATGCGTCACGGAGTGCCGCACCCTGGATGTGAGCGTCTCGGGGCCGGACCGGCCCGCCGCTGTGCGGATGCTCGTCGAGCGCTTCGTCCAAGGACGGGAGTTCAGCGTCGAGTTGCTGGTGTCGGCCGGCCGGACGCTGTTCGGCAACGTGACCGAGACAGAGCTGTACCCGGGCCCCAGGCCGGTCGAGCGCGGAAAGCTGGCTCCCGCCGACATACCCGAGGAGCTCGAAACGCGCCTGCGTGAGCAGACCGAGGCGGTCGTGCGCACGGTGGGCTTCGGCACGGGCCTCGTCTGCTGCGAGTGGATCGTCGAAGCGGGCACGCCCTACCTGGTCGAGTGTGCCGGACGCCTGCCCGGCGACCGCATGGTGGACCTGATCGAGTGGGCCTACGACACGGAGTTGTTCCGCGCCTACTGGGGCCTGCACAAGGGCGAAGACCCGAAACCCCCGCTACCGCGGCGGGCCGGGCGATTCGCGGCGGTCCGCTTCCTGCACGCCGGGCCCGGTGTGGTCGAAAGCGTCGACGGGCTGAAGGAGGCGTATGCGGTTCCGGACGTGATCCATTGCGGCTTCATGGTGGAGCCCGGCACACGTACCTACGAACTGCGCCATTCGATGGACTGCGCCGCGTTCGCCATCAGCTGTGCGGCGACTCCGGACGAAGCCGTGCGCCGGGCCGAGGAGGCAGTGGGCCGCTTGCGGATCACGATGCGAACGTCGTCCGGCGCGTACGGATCATGAGGTTCTCCCGGGCGGTCATCGGATGCGCCCGCGCTGTACCCGCAGACATGAGGCGGTGTCGTCTGGACCGCCGGCCGCCGGCGGCGGCAGGCATCTCGAAGGAGGATGAACGCCATGGGAGCTGGGGCTCTCGGTGAAGGCTCGCTCGTGATCGCGGGAGATGCGCAGACGCGCTCCCGTGAGCTGCTGGAGCGGCGCCTGGCGGCGGCACTCGCCAAGCCCGCCGACACCCTGCCACGCCGCTCCGACCCGTCCGCGCCGGTCCCGCTCACCTCCGCGCAAAGCAGGCTGTGGTTCCTCGATCAGCTCGGCACCAGCGGTTCCGCGTTCCACTCCCGCGTCGTGCTGCGGCTGCGCGGTTCCCTGGACGAACAGGCTCTGCTCGCCGCCGTCCGGGAGCTGGCGCAGCGCCACGAGGTGCTCCGCAGCCGGATCGAAGAACGGGACGGGGAGCCCGTCACCGTCGTGGGAAGCGCCGCGGACGTACCTGTGATCGTCGAGGACGTTCCTGTGGAACACCTGGACGCGGCGCTCGCGGCGGAGGCCGGCCGGCCCTTCGACCTGGCGCGGCGGCCGCCCATGCGTGCCGCGCTGCTCCGGAACGAAGACGTCTCCGTACTCGCCCTGACGTTCCACCACATCGCCATCGACGGCACGTCCTTGGGCGTGATCCGCGCTGAACTCCCCGCCCTGTACGCCGCCAGGCTCGGACTCGCCGAGGCACTGCCGCTTCCCGAACAGCACACCGACTACGCCGCGTGGCAGGCCTCCCATCCGGAGCAGCACGACGACCTGGACTGGTGGGAGGAGCAACTGGCCGGTCTCGCGCCCCAGCTGGACCTTCCTGCCGACCGGCCCCGGCCCGCGGTCGCAGGCCCCGCGGGCAGCGAGGTCGACCTGGTGATCGCCGGCGACCGCGCCGAACGAGTCCGGGAGGTCGCCGTACGGACCGGCTGCACCCCGTTCATGGTGTTCCTCGCGACCTGGCAGGCGTTGCTGTCGCGTATGTGCGGCACCACCGACGTGCCGGTGGGAGTGGTGGAAGCAGGCCGCCGCCATCCAAGTACGGACAACATGGTGGGCTGCTTCATCAACACCGTCGTCATGCGTACCGACCTTTCCGGCGACCCGACGTGGGCGGAACTGCTCCAGCGGACCCGGGAGCTGGCTCTGGACGCGTTCGCCCACGCCGACGTGCCGTTCGAACGGGTGGTCTCGCGGCTCCGTCCCGACCGCAGCGCCACCTCCGCGCCGATCGTTCAGACGCTGTTCAATTTCCTCGTCCTGGGCGACGAACCGCCGGCTTTCCCAGGACTCGAGGTGACCGCGCTGAGCCCACCGGTGCTGTCCGCCAAGTCCGATCTCCACCTCACCGTGGCGGAAGGACCGGCCGGTTTCACCGGCAACGTGAACTACCGCAGCGATCTCTTCGACGAGGAGACCGTGCGGGACATCGCGTTGTGGTACCAGAACCTGCTGGCGCAGATGCTCAACGACCTCGAAGCGCCCGTGGGCGCTGCCGCGTTGGCACCGACCGCCTACGCGGCACTGCGCGGCCCGGTACGCGAGGAGACACCGCGCACCCTTCACCCGCTCGTCGAGCGGTGGGCGGACCGCACCCCCGACGCGCTCGCCGTCGTCGCTCCCGACGGCCGGCTGACCTACGGCGCACTCGACCGCACCGCCAACCGCATCGCCCACGCGCTGATCGCCGCGGGAGTCACCTGCGACGAGCCCGTCGGGGTCCTGCTGGAGCATTCGGTCGCCCTGCCCGCCGCGCTGCACGGCGTCCTGAAGGCAGGTGCCGGATACGTGCCGTTGGACGCCATGTATCCGGCGAGCCGGATCACCTCGATCCTGGAGACCGCCGGGGTCCGCACGGTCGTCACCGTGCGGGAGTTCGCCGGACTGTTCAAGGGGGACGGCAGGCACGTCGTCGTCCTCGACGACCCAGCGACGCTCCGGGACCGCCCCGAGCACCGGCCTGACGTGCCGGTGCGCCCCGAGCACCTGCTGCACGTCATCTTCACCTCCGGGTCCACCGGCACACCCAAGGGCGTCGCCGTCGAGCACGGCAGCGTGACCGACTACCTGGACGGCGTCCTGGAACGGCTGGGCGAGGACGTCCACGGCGGCGTCTTCGCCGTGATGTCGACCATCGCGGCAGACTTCGCCCACACCTGCTTCCACGCGGCCCTCACCACCGGCGGCACCCTCCACTTCGTGGCACGCGAGACGGCCATGGACCCCGTGGCGCTGGCCGGCTACCTGGCCGACCACCCCATGGACGTCATCAAGCTCGTCCCGAGCCACTTCGAACTGCTCGCGGCCCACGGCGACATCGGCGCCGTCCTGCCGCGCAAGCTGCTGATGTTCGCCGGCGAGGCGCTGCCCTGGTCCATCGTGGAGCGCGCCCGCGCCGCCCGCCCCGGGCTGCGGGTGCAGAACCACTACGGGCACACCGAATCCACCATGGTCCGCATGGTCTGCGACGTCGACGACGTGCCCGACGGCCTGCGGACCGGCATCGTCCCGCTCGGCCGCCCGGTGCCCAACACCACCGGCTTCCTCGCCGACCGGGAGGGCCGCCCGCTGCCCGCCGGCATACCGGGGGAGTTCCTCGTCGGGGGCCCGGGAGTCGCCCGCGGCTACATTGGTGCACCTGAGCTGACCGCGCAGCGGTTCGTGACCGTGGACGGGCGGCGCCTGTACCGCTCGGGCGACGTCCTGCGGATGCGCCCGGACGGCTGGGTGGAGTTCCGCGGACGCGTCGACGACCAGGTCAAGGTGCGCGGCTACCGGGTGGAACCGGGCGACGTGGCCGAAGCCCTGCGCGGGCTGCCGGGTGTCGCCGAAGCGGTCGTGCTGCCCGTCGGCGAGGGACAGCGCCAGGGCCTCGCGGGCTGGGTGGTGCAGGACCCCGGAAGCTCGCTCGACTCCCGCGAGGTCCGCACCGGGCTGCGGGAACGGCTGCCCGAGTACATGGTGCCCGCCTCCCTCACGGTGCTCGACCGGTTCCCCCTGACGCCCAACGGCAAAGTCGACAGGGCCGCCCTGCCACGCCCCAGCTCGGGCGACGCCGACGAACGGGTGCCGCCGCGCACCCCCACCGAGCACCGCCTCGCCGGGGTGTGGGCACAGGTCCTCGGACTGCCCAGGATCGGGATCGACGACGACTTCTTCGCGCTCGGCGGGGACTCGTTCGCCGCGGTCCGTGCCGTACGGGCCTGCGACCCCGGGCTGCGGGTGATCGACATGTTCACCCGGCCCACCGTCCGCGAACTGGCCGCCCACCTGGACGCGGCCGACACCGGGCGGGGCCGTCTGCTCCACCGCCTCAGCGGATCGCGGAACGCCGCGGCCACCGTGGTCTGCGTCCCGTACGGAGGCGGGTCCGCGGCCGTCTACCAGCCGCTCGCCGCGGCGCTGCCGGACGACCTGGCGCTCCTCGCCGTCGAGTTGCCGGGGCACGATCCCGCGCGCCCCGCCGAGGAGTTCTGGCCGCTTGACGAGCTCACCGAACGGCTCGCGGAAGAGATCGAGGCGACGGTCGGCGGGCCCGTACTCGTCTACGGGCACTCCGTGGGATCGGCCGCCGCCGTCGCGCTCGCCCGCAGGCTGGAGGCCGGGGGACGCGAGGTGCTCGGCGTGGTCGTGGCGGGCAACTTTCCCTCTGCGGGGCTGCCGGGACGGTTGGCCGCCTGGGCCAACCGCGTCCTGCCGCTGGAGCGCTGGGCCTCCAGCCGCCACTACCGCGACGTCCTGCGCACGACCGGCGGAATCCTCGACGACATGGACGACACCACCACCGAGACCGCGCTGCGGGCCATGCGCCACGACTCGACGCAGGCCCGGGCCTGGTACGCCCGGGAACTGGCCGCGCCGCGCGCCGCCCTGGCGGCGCCGGTCCTGTGCGTGGTGGGCGAGGCCGACCACTCCACCGAGCTGTACCAGGAGCGGTACCGCGAATGGGGTGCCTTCGCCGACCGGGTCGAGCTCGCCACCATCCCCAAGGCGGGCCACTACTTCCTGCGCCATCAGGCAGCCCCCCTCGCCGCCCTGCTCAGGCAACGGATCACGGACTGGACGGCCGGACGCCTGCCCGAGCCGGTCGCGGCGACCCCCGTGCGGTCCTCCGGCCTCCGTCCCTTCCACACCGTCGCGGCCGGGCAGTTCCTGTCCATGCTGGGCGGCAGCCTCAGCATGTTCGCGCTCGGCGTGTGGGCCTATCAGCGCAGCGGCCGGGTCCTCGACCTGGCCCTGGTAACGATGCTCGCCACGCTGCCCGCCGTGCTGGTCACACCCCTCGGGGGAACGGTCGCCGACCGGGTGGACCGCCGCCGCGTCATGCTCGCGGCGGACGGCACCAGCGGGCTGGCCATGGCGGTACTGGCGGTGCTGCTGGCCACCGGCCGGATGTCCCTGGCGGCCGTGTGCCTCATCGTGACGATCACCTCCATCGCGACCGCCTTCCACCGGCCCGCCTATCTGGCCGCCACCGCTCAACTGGTGCCCAAGCCGTACCTGCCGCAGGCCAACGCCCTCGTGGGGCTCGGACTCGGCTTCGCAGGCGTGGTCGGACCGCTCCTCGGCGGTGCGCTCGTGGCCGTGGTCGGCGTGTCCGGCGTCGTCGGTGTCAGCGTGTGCGCCTTCGCCGCGGGCGTGGGGTCCCTACTGGCCGTCCGCTTCCCCGACCGGATGTTCCGCAGACAACGCGAGACTTTCGGCCAGGCCCTCACCGGCGGCTGGCGGTTCATCGCGCGGCGCAGGCCGTTGCTCCTGCTGACCGGCTTCGCCGCGGTGCTGAACCTGTTCGCCTCGACGGTGTTCGTCGCGGTGCAGCCGCTTGTGCTCTCCTTCGCCGGCACCGCGCAGCTCGGCCTGGTGACGACGGTGGGCGGACTGGGCGGCGTGGTCGGCGGACTGCTGATGGTGCCCTGGGGGGGGACCCGGCGCCGGGCCATCGGCATGATCGGCGCCACCCTCGGCGTCGGCGCCGGCACCGTCCTGATGGGCGTGCACGCCTCCCTGCCGGTGGTGGCGGCCGGCCTGGCGCTGCGGATAGGCGCCATGGCCGTGATGAATGCCCACTGGCTGTCGATCATCCAGGTCAAGGTGGGACAGGAACTGCAGGGCCGGGTCCTGGCCACCAACGTCATGCTCGCGCTCGCCACCCAGCCCGTGGGCTTCCTCGCGGCGGGACCGCTCGCCGACGGTGTGTTCACTCCCGCCCTGCGGGGGCATCCCGCCCTCGGCGCCGTGCTCGGCACCGGTCCCGGAAGCGGCATGGCCCTGCTGCTGATCGTGTGCGGGCTGTGCATCGCCGCATGGGGCGCTCTCGGCCTCCTGTACCGGCCCCTGCGGCGGCTGGAGGACGACCTGCCCGACGCGACACCCGGTGCCGAGACCGAACACGACCTGGACCTCGTCCAAGAGCAGGCGGACACCCGGTTCGCCGCCACCCGCCGCACGGGCTGAGCTCGCCGTGCCGGGAGCTCTTCCGCGGAAGCGGTCCAGCCAGCAGCACTCCCCGTGGTCTCACCAGAGCCACCCAGCCAGACATGAGGAACAGACCGTGCCCGTGCACGACAAGCCCCGCCGCACACCGGGGCGGGAGCCCGCCGAACCCATCGCCGTCATCGGCATGGCCGGCCGGTTCGCCGGCGCCGACACCGTCGACGAGATGTGGGCGCTCCTGCGCGACGGCACCGACGCGATCACCGAGATCCCCGCCGACCGCTACGACGTCGACGCGCTCTACGACCCCACCCCGCGTACGCCCGGCCGTACCGTCAGCCGATGGGGCGGATTCCTCAAGGGGGTCGCGGAGTTCGACGCCGAGTTCTTCGGCATCACTTCACGGGAGGCGAACAAAATGGACCCCCAGCAGCGTCTGCTGCTGGAAGTCGCCTACGAGGCCCTGGAGGACGCGGGCATCCCGCTGTCCGCACTGGCGGGCTCCGACACCGGCGTCTACATCGGCCAGATCAGCGACGACTACTGGCACGCTCAGCGTGCCGCACGTGACCACTACGACCTGTACGACATGACGGGAGGCGGCCTCCGCGCGCCCATGTCAGGGCGGCTGTCCTACGCCTTCGACCTACGAGGCCCCAGCATCACCGTCGATGCGGCGTGCTCCTCGGGACTGGTGGCAGTGCACCATGCCGTGCAGGCCCTCCGCCTCGGCGAATGCCGGCTGGCCATCGCGGGCGCGGCTGGTCTCGTTCTCCGGCCGGACGCAGGAGTCGCGTACTCCGGCGCGGGCATGCTCGCCAGGGACGGCCGTTGCAAGTTCGGCGACGCGTCCGCGGACGGTTTCGTCCGCAGCGAAGGCATCGGCAGCGTGATCCTCAAGCCCCTCTCCCAGGCGCTGGCCGACGGGAACCGGATCCGGGCGGTCCTGCGTGGCTCCGCGGTGGGCAACGACGGCCGGTCCGGCGGATACATGGTCGCCCCTGGGGTCAAGGGCCAGCGCGACGTACTTCTGCGTGCCTACACCGACGCAGGCGTGAACCCGGCCGACGTGGACTACGTGGAGGCGCACGGCACAGGGACCGCTGTCGGTGACCCGGTCGAACTCGAAGCGCTCGCCGAGGTCCTGGGCAAGGACCGGCCCGCCGATCGTCCCGTCCTCGTGGGCTCGGTCAAGACCAACATCGGGCACGCCGAGGCAGCGGCAGGAATCGCCGGCCTCATCAAAGCGGTGCTCTGCCTCGAAAAGCGCGTCGTCCCCCCGAGCCTGCACTTCAACGAGCCCCACCCGGCCGTGCCCTGGGCGACACTTCCGCTGACCGTCGCGACTCGGAACACGCCGCTGCCCGACGCAGCCCGGCCCGCTCTGGTGGGCGTCAACAGCTTCGGCATCTCCGGCACCAACGCCCACCTCGTCCTGGAGGAACACGTGCCCGCCCCGGAGCCCGTCGGGGGAAAGGCAACCGACCGCACGGAACTGCTTACCCTCTCCGCCGCGACACCCGAGGCGCTCACCGAACTCGCGGCGTCCTACGCACGATTCCTGACGGCCGGGAGCAGCCGTCCCCCGCGCCTGCGCGACATCTGCCACAGCGCTGCGCTGCACCGTTCCCACCTCGACGCCCGGCTGGCCCTTCCGGCCGCCTCCCGCGAGGAGGCCGCATTGGCGCTGACCGCTTTCGCGCAAGGCGACCCCGACCCCTCCCTGTCCTTCTCCGAGTACACCGATCCCGCACAGCGCCCCAGGGTCGCGTTCGTCTTCCCCGGTCAGGGGTCCCAATGGATCGGCATGGGACGAGAACTGCTCGACAGCGAAATGGTCTTCGCCCGCGCCATGCAGGCATGCGACGCCGCGATCCGCGCCGAGACCGGGTGGTCCGTCATCGAACTCCTGGGAGACGGTCCCGAGGACCGCTTCGCCGAACTCGACGTCATCCAGCCCGCGCTGTGGGCGATGGAGATCGCCCTGGCGGAGGTGTGGCGCTCCTGGGGCGTCGAACCCGACGTCGTCATCGGCCACAGCATGGGCGAATCGGCGGCGGCCTACATCGCGGGAGCCCTGAGCCTCGAGGACGCCGCGGCCGTCATCTGCCGCCGCAGCCGGATCGCCAGGCGCCTGGCGGGCCGTGGTGCCATGGCCGTGGTCGCCCTGCCCGCCGACGAGGCGGGCCGGGCCCTCGCGGGCCACGAGGACACCGTCTCCGTCGCGGCCGCCAACAGCCCGTCCTCGACGCTGCTCGCCGGAGACGTGGACGCCCTGGCCGAGGTCCTGGTGGGCCTCGACGCACGGGGGATACCCAACCGGCTCGTCAAGGTCGACTTCGCCTCGCACTCCCCGCACATGGACGTGGTCCGCGACGACCTGCTGGAGGCACTGAAGGACCTCGCCCCGCGCCGAGCGGTGATCCCGATCCACTCGACGCTCCTCGGTGAGGTCGTCGACGGCTCCGGCATGGACGCCGACTACTGGGCCAGGAACATCCGTGAGGCCGTCGACTTCATTGGCGCGGTGCGCCGCCAACTCGACGCCGAAGACACCGTGTTCATCGAGCTAAGCCCGCACCCGGTACTGATCAACGCCATCAAGGAGACCGGTCGCGCTGCAGGCCGCGACGACACCATCGCCGTCGGCTCCCTCCACCGCGACGAGGGCGAACGCTTCGCCCTGCTGACCGCGGCGGGGCGCCTGCACACCGCCGGGGTGCCGCTGGACCTCGCCGCCATCGTGGACGGCGGCCGGTACGTTCCGCTGCCCGGCTACGCCTGGCAGCGCACCCGGCACTGGCTGCCCGAGTCCGCCGTCGCTGCGAAGCCCGCGCGGCCCCGGCCGGAAACCGGGCCCGGCCACCCGCTCCTGGGAACCCGTACGACGACCGCCGGAGACACCCGCACGTGGGAGGGCCCCCTCGATCCGTGCCGCCACGCGTACTTGGCCGACCACCGGATCCAGGACACCGTCGTCGTGCCCGGCACCCTGTACCTGGAGCTGCTCACGGAAGCCACCTGGCAGATCCTCGGTGACGGACCGGTCGCACTGACCGACGTCCACTACCGGCAGGCCCTCTACCTCGACGGGAACGGCCCGGCCCCCACCCTGAGGGTGAGCGCCGTCCTCGGTTCGGAACGGGTCGCGTTCCAAGTCCACGGCAGATTCTCCGACGACGCCCCGTGGGTCCTGCACGCCGAAGCGATGGGTCGCACCCTTCACGAGCCGGAACACGGAACCCCGGTCGACCTGGCGGCCGTCCGGAACAGCCTCCCCACGCACCAGAGTGCCGCCGAGTTCTACGCCTACAACGCCGAACGCGGCAACCAGTGGAATGGTGCGTTCCGAGGCGTGGTGGAGCTGTGGCGCCGGGACGGCGAGGCTCTGGCACGCCTCGCGAGTCCCGAGGGGGTGCGCGCCGCCCTCGGCGACCACCACTTCCATCCCGCGCTGCTCGACGCCGGCTGCCATGGGATGGCGGCGGCCCGTCCGCGCACGGTGGCGGACCCGGAGGGCGTGTTCGTCTTCGGCGGGATCGACGAGTTCCGCACCTATCACCGGCCCGGGCATGAAGTCTTCAGCCACGTGCGCTTGGTGCCGACCACGCGCGGGGACTCGTTCGCCGCCGACATCCGCATGGCCGACGCCTCCGGACGGCTCCTGGCCGAGATACGCGGTGCGCGACTTCAGTACCTCGCCGGTCATGCCCCGGCCCTTGAGGAGGCCCCCGTGACCACTGCCCCCGCCCCTTCGGTCCCTGGAGACGACCTGGACGGCCTGCGGTACGAACTCCAGTGGAGGGCACAGCCACGCCCGGACGCCGTCGGCATGCCTTCCCAGCACGGAACTTGGCTGGTCTTCAGCGACAGCGGGCCCTGCGGACGGGCCGTGGCCAGAGGGCTCGCCGCCGAGGGCCAGGAGACCGTTGTCGTGACCGCCGCCGCGAGCTATCAGGCCGCCGGCGACCGGTTCCGCATCGACCCCGCCGACCCCGCGCATTACTCCGCGGTGCTGGACGACGTCGTAGAACGCGGCCCACTCCGTGGCATCGTGCACCTGTGGTCCCTGGACGCGGAAGCAGGACTCGACGCCACGGCAAAGGAGATCGACAGAGTCCAGCTGCTGGCCTGCGGCAGTGTCATCCACCTCGCGCAGGCCCTGGACGCCCGGGAACAGCCCGGCGATCCCGGGCTATGGTTGATCAGCCGCCATGCCCAGCGTGTCGCAGCCGACGACCGGCACGTAGCCCCCTTCCAGGCGCTGCTGTGGGGACTGGGACGCACTCTCTCCGCCGAGCACCCGGAACTGCGTACGCGCCTGGTCGACCTCGACCGCAACTCAAGGAGCGTCGACGCCCTGATCGCGGACCTCCTCGGACCCGACGACGAGGACCAGATCGCGTTGCGCGACGGCACGCGCCGCGTCGCCCGCCTGGTCATGCGTGAGAGGGCCACCGCAGGCACGGGGCCAGTGGCGGCCGTACGACTTTCCCTCCCACGACCGGGCACAGCCGCCGACCAGTGGCTGACCCCGTTCACGCTTCCCGTGCCCGACGCGGACGAGGTCGTCATCCGGGTCTCCCACGCCGCACTCGACCGCCCGGGCGTCCCACTGGCCACGGGCTGCTCCGGAACCGTGATCGCCGTGGGGGACGACGTGCGCGACGTGGCCGTCGGCGACCTGGTCATCGCCCTCGCCGAGAACGCGACGGCCTCGCACGCCGTCACCAAGGCGGTTCTGACGGCGCCGATGCCCACAGGTACCGCGCCCGCCGAGGCCGCCACACTGCCCCGGGCGTACCTGACGGCGTACCACGCGCTCCACGACGTCGCCCGCGTCGCAAAGGGCGACCGCGTGCTCGTCCATGCGGAGACCCCCGGAATCGGTCCTGCCGCGGTGAATGTGGCCCGATGGCTGGGAGCGGACGTCCACGTCACCGGCGCAAGCGCGGACGAGGGGCAGTGGCCGGCAGGGCGGGGCATCCGGCACGTCGCGGACTCCCGTACCTCCGCGGGCGGGGCCGGATTCGATGTCATCCTCAGCAACCGTACGGGCCGCGACCTGGGCGCCGGCCTCTCCTTGCTGGCACCCTACGGACACTACGTGGAGCTCACCGGGCCCGACAGCGCCGATGCCGCCCCCTTGGAGCGCACTCGCCTGGTGCCCAACATCTCCTTCCACGCGGTCGACATCGCCCACATGATCCGGCACCAGCCCCACCGAGCCGGTGCGGTGTTGCGGGCGACGGCCGACCTCGTCGGCAAGGGGGCGCTCTCCCCGCTGCCCCACCAGGAACTCAGTGCCGCCCAAGCCGGTCAGATCCTCAGGACGGAAAGCCCGCCAGGGCGGCGCACCGTTCAGACCGTCGCCTTCCCCGACGACGTGCTGCCCGCCGCACCGGGCCGCGGGAGGACCACGTCCCCCGGACCCGTGCGCGCCGTGGGCACCTACCTCATCACCGGTGGCGCAGGAGGCATCGGAGCACGCCTCGCGTCCTGGCTCGTCGACCAGGGAGCCCGCACCCTCCTCCTGACCGGCCGAACCCCGCTGCCCGCCCCGGCGACGGCCGCCCCCGACCACCCAGAGGTCGCACTGACGGTCCTGCTGCGGGATCTCGCGCTGCGAGGCGCCGACGTCGAGTACGCGGCCGTCGACGTGGCCGATCACCATGCGATGCGCGCGCTCCTCGCCGACAGGGCCCACAGGGGCAAGGCTCCGCTGCGCGGTGTGTTCCACGCGGCCGGGACCTACGACTCCGTCCCCGTGAGCGACACGACGGCGCGGCACCTCACCGCCCTCCTCAGGGCCAAGGTGTCAGGGGCCTGGAACCTCCACTGGCTGGTGCGCGACCTGCCCTTGGACATGTTCGTCCTGTTTTCCTCCGGCTCCTCGATCCTGTCGTCACCCCTCCTGGGCGGCTACGCGGCCGGAAACGCGTTCCTCGACGCCCTGGCCCACCACCGCCTCGCCTCCGGCGCCCCGGCCACCTCGGTCAACTGGGGCTACTGGGACAGCGTCGGCATGGTCGCCCGCCAGGAAGAGGAGAGCGGCCGGGGCCTCGTCCCACGGGGAATGGCCAGCTTCTCCCCCGACGAGGGACTCACCCTTCTGGGGCGCATCCTCGCCGAAGGCACCTCGCATTCCGTCGTCCTGCGCACCGACTGGCCATCATGGGCGCGTGTCCATCCGGACGCGGCACACGCCCCGCTGCTCGGCGAACTGACCCGGCGCGACACCCCGGCACGGCCACACGCCCCGGCGGCCACGGCGCGATCCGAGGCCCGCGCGGCCCGGCCGGTACAGCAGACGCGACAGACCGCGCCCGCTCCCGTCCCCGGGCCCCGAGCCGTGACGGATCCAGGGGTGGTCGAGGCACTGAAGAAGATCGCCGCCGCCATCCTGGGCCTGAAGGCGGAGCGCGTGGGCGCGAGCCGGCCGTTCAACAAGATGGGCATGGATTCGATGATGGCGGTCCAGCTCAGGAACGACATCGACCGGCACCTCAAGGTCAGACTGCCGATGGTCAAGATCCTCCGGGACAGCTCCGTCGATTCCCTGGCCCAGGCCATTGCCGACACCAAGGCGGCCACGCCGGCCGACCACGCGCCGGAAGGAGCGTCCTCGAAGTGAAGACCCCCGACCTGTACATCGCAGGGCTCGGCGTACACATCCCCGCCGTCCTCGACGCCGGGAGAGCAGTGGAACTGGGCTGGTACGACCCCGAGGACCACGAGTACCAAGGATGGACGGGAGCGGCCGTCGCCGGTGACACGCCGGCCCCGGACATGGCTGTGCGGGCAGCGCGCCAGGCCATCGAGCGCGCCGGTACCCACCCCCATGACCTCGCCCTCCACATCCACGCCGGCATGCACAAACAGGGGCCTGGAGCCTGGTCGGCCCAGCACTACGTCCTGCGCCATGTCACCGACCGGGACATCCCCTCCTACCAGGTCAGTCAGGGATGCAACGGACTGATCGGCTCGCTCGAACTCGCCGCCTGCCATCTCCTGGCCGTCCCCGAGCGCGCAGCGGCACTCGTCACGGGCTCCGACAACGTCAGCACCCCGCGTTTCAACCGCTGGGCGTCCCTGGAGAACGGCGTCATCGCCGACGGAGCCAGCGCCGTCGTGCTCACCAAGGAGCCGAGTTTCGCCAGGCTCCTGTCGATCAACAGCGGATCCACGGCCGAGGTCGAAGAGCGCTTCCGCGACGAGGAGTTCCCTCCTGTGACGGACGTGGACGCCGAGGACCGGCAGGCGACGGCCGCACCCTTGGACGAGGCGATCTCCAAAGCCGTGGGGCGCCAAGGGGAACTACGGACGGAACTCGCTCTGCGGACGATGGCCGAGGCCGACCTCGACGCCGGCGACATCACCCGCGTGGCGCACATCTTCACCGGCCGGGAGGGCTACCTCAAGGGGATCCTCGACCCCATGGGCCTCCGCACCGAGCAGGGGCTGCTCGAATTCGGCCGGGGGCTGGGGCACATGACGGTCAATGACCAGATCGTGGGCCTCAACCACCTCGTCGAAACGCGGGAAGTCGGCGCGGGCGACCATGTGCTGATCGTGGCACACGGGGGCGGGGTCTCGATCACTTGCGCCGTCGTTCGCATCGAGCACCTGCCGACCTGGGCCGTGGGGCATGCCTCGGCCACGGCAGCTGGGGGCCGCCGGGGATAGGAGCGCCTACACCTCGATCTGCGAACCCATGATGACCGTGCGGTCACGGGGGAGGCCGAAGTATTCGGCGGCATCGGCGGTGATGTAGGAGGTGGTGTGGTGCCTCGAAGTTCCCGGACAGGGACCCAATAGGATTGCCCTGAACAGGAAACGAGGAAGCACGAAGTGGCGCCACCCAGCAAATATTCACCGGAGTTCCGCGAGGAAGCCGTCCAGATCGCACTCCGGTCCAGCAAGACCATCTCCGAGACGGCTCGCGATCTTGAGCTGAATCCGGAGACGCGCCGGGGCTGGGTGAAGAAGCATCAGAAACAGCATGAGCCGTCTGCCGATGCAGACCTGACGGTGAGCGAGCGGGCCCGTCTGAAGGAGCTCGAACGCCGTATTCGGGAAGTCGAGATGGAGAACGTCTTCCTGAAAAAATGCGCGGCGTACTTCGCGAGGGATCCCCGGTAGTGAGCAAGTACGAGTTCATCGACGAGATGCGACTCGACACGGTGGAGTACGCGTACAGCGTCGAGTACATGTGCAATCGCCTCGACGTGTCCAGATCCGGCTACTACGAATGGCGCGGCCGCCCGGATTCCGCGACGGCCCAGCGGCGCGATGAATTGAAACTGCTCATCAAGAAGGCATTCGAGGACTCAGCCCGGATCCACCGGCTGATGTTTCCGAGGTCCGATTTCTCGCCGAGGGCTGATGGTGGTGTGGGGCTTGGGTTCGAGGGCGGGCGGCGCCCGCCGCGCTCGGGTCGCGGCCTGTCCGAGGTGTTTTGCGAGTCGGGGCTGGGGCGGTGGTGCCGGTGGCCGGTGCGGCCGTCAGGGTGCGGTGTCGATGGAGGCCGTCAGGGTGTCGACGGTGGGTGATGGACGGCCTCGAACAAGTCCTGGTAGGCGGCCTGCCAGGGCCAGTTGGCGGGCAGGTGGGCGGTCAGCTTGGTCCTCGCGGTGCGGGCGAGTCGGGCGGGGACGTGGATCAGGTGGGCGCGGAGTGTGGCGGTGGTGGCCTTGGCGTGGAAGGCCGAGGCCAGGGCGCCGGCGGCCCGCAGCAGGTTGTGCGACATGGCCCACAGGATCAGCCAGGCGGCGTTCGCCTGGAAGTTTCCCGAGGGCAGGTGGGCGAGCGCGGAGGACTTCCCGTCCGCGATTGCCTGTTCCACGACAGCGTGTTGCCGGTGGTGCAGTTCGGCCTGAAGCATGCCGAAGGGGCTGTTGGTGAAGATGGGATGGTAGCGCCAGGAGTCGAACAACTCGCCCTGCCCGGTGGCTGCTTGCGGGTTCAGGCGTCGCACCCGTCGCACGATCAGACGGGCGGTGACCTGCTCGGCCTTCTTGCGTCCGGTGAACGCGGTGTACTCGGTCTCGGCGACCTCGGCGTCGGAGACCATCTCGCCGGTGTCGGGATCCACGAACGCCTCGGGGTAGCGGATCGGGATCCAGGCGTCCTCGGTGATGCGGCCGATCGCGGCGGCGATGGAGGGGTTCATGCCCGTGGTGAGGGAGAAGTGGGCACCGGACCTGTGGCAGGCGGCGGCCACATCGGCGGTGTAGAACTTGCTGTCCGCCCGCACCATCCGGATTCCGGTTCCGCCCGCGTCCTTCGCGATGGCCAGGGCCTGGGCGACGAAGCTTTTCGCGCCGCGGACGTCGGCGGCCTTGCCGCGGCGCAGGCGGACCGCACCGATCACCGGCCGGGCGAGCGGGGTGGACAGGGTGGCCATGATCGGGTGCAGGGTGCGCTGCCCCTTCAGGCGCCCGTGCTCGGCGCCTTGCTTGGCCCGTCCGTAGACCCGGCGGTGGGTGGGGTCGATGTCGATGAACATCAGCTGCCCGGCGCCGGGCAGCAGCGGGGTACGGGTCGCGAGGCGGGCCAGGAATTCCCGGTGCACACGGTGGAGTTGCCGGTTGTGGCCGTGGGTGAAGGAGCGCAGGAAGGTGCCCAGCGTGGACGGGGCGCGTATCCCGGCGAAGGCCCGGTCCATTGCGCCGTGCCGCAGCCGGTCGGCATCATCGATGGAGTCGGCCCCCGAGCACATCGCGCCCAGCAGCGACAGCACCTTGGCCGCCGGATGGGCGCCGCCGCTGTTGTCGGCCGCCTCGATGCGGACCTGGGCGGCCAGACCGGGCAGGCCGACCCGTTCGGCGAGCGCGATCAGCGGAAGCAGCCCCGCATCCGCGATCAGATTCGGCTCGTCGAAGAGTGCGGAGACATGGACGGCGGCATGGGAAGATTGCATCTCGGAAGAGCCTTGTCATCGTGCGTGCTGGAAGCCTCAAGAACTCCCATCATCGCAGGTCACAAGGCTCTTCCTCGTTCCCGGAGAAGTTGTCCACAGAGGTCAGCCGGTGGATCCGGGCTCAGTCACTGGCCATCTGCGGAGTCCAGGCACGGCTGCCTGACTGATGGCTCAACTGGTGGCTCTGCAGGGTGCGTAATGGGTTGCTTGGCGGGTTGCTCAACGGGTTGTCAGCGGTGAATTCGTCGAGGTGTTCCACCGCAGGTCAGCGAGTGTGGGTCGGCGGACGGTGCTGCCGACACCTCTTCCCTTTTGAGGGAAGAGCGTCTCTTCTTTTCCCCTCTCCCCGGGCTGGGGTGCGGCCTGCTCCGGGGCGGTGCGGACGCGCTGGGGACCGGGCCGCGTTCACCGGTGCTGCGCGTCGGCGAGGCCGTCACGCCCACCGACAGAGCGGCTGTGAGTGGGCGTGTCGGTGGCATTGGGCGGGTGTCGGCAGCGTGAAGACGAGGTACCGGTCGAAGCGGTCCTGGCTGCCGATCCCGCGTCGGCGCGCCGTGGCACGGGGGTCGCCGCCGTTGCCGACGGCCTGCTGGACTGCCGGGAACAGCAGCCCGAGCAGCCCGAGCAGCCTGTCGGTGTTGTCCTGGGCAACACCGGCCTGGCGTAGGCGTTCCTTCCATCGCTCGGCACGTTCACCGGGGCTGGAGTCGCGCTGCAGCGCCGGGTCGATGCCGGTGCCGGTCAGTTCGGCGCGGTGCCGTCCCGGCATCCGGCAGGCGCCGGGCTCGCTGGTCCGCAGGAAGGTGACGATCAGGAAGCCGACGATGTCGACCTCCCCGGCCAGCGAGCAGGGCGTCGCGCCGGCATGCCGCCCCCGGGCGTTCTGCCATCGCGATGGCCGCCGCTCGGCGGGTCGCCTGCTCTCCCAGGTCTCTCACACCAAGCCGCTTCGCCCGGCCAGTTCAGGCATAGCCATGACACCACCACGGACCCTCGGCCAGTGAGCCTGCAACAGCCCGAGCCCGGGGGCGCCTTTTCCGGAAGCAACCGTGAACCCCCAACCGTCGTTTACGGTATCCGTACGTGGTTGGTACGCGATACGTGCGCTTCACGCTAGGGTTGCGGGACAGGAGGTGTTGCATGTCTGAGCTGTTCGATGCGGTCGACGCGCTGGTTGCGTCCCGCTCCCCGCTGCCGCCCCCGGCAAAACGCAAGCGGCTGCGCCAGGCGCACGGCCTGACGCTGGACGAGGTGGCCGCCGCACTGCAGGTGCGGCGCGCGACGGTCAGCGGCTGGGAGGCCGGCAAGACCGAGCCGCGGCCGCCGGAGCGCGATGCATACGCCCGCATGCTCAAGCAGCTCGCCCAGCTCTACCCTGCCACCACCCCAGTGCCCCCTGAGGACACGGCGGTTCCCGAGACGCCTGCCGTCCCAGCCGCTCCTGCGCCAAAGGCAGTTGAACCGGCCCAAGCCCGCACCGAACCAACGGGCCCGGATGCGGAACCTGCCAACACCGCACTCCGCCCCACAGCCCCTGCCGCTGTACCGCGCCCGGCGGCCACGACCAGGCCGACGTCGCGCCGTCCGGCCGCGAAGAAGGCCGCCCCCGCCGGCACCCCGGCGGGCGGCGCCGACCCGCGTTTCGAGAACGGTCCGCTCGCCATCGTCGACGTCGGCGCGGATGGTCAGGTACTGGCGTACTGCGTCGGCGGCCTGGTCCTGGACGTACCGGCGAAGTCGATCCCGGCCCTGGTGGAGTGGACGCTCGGCGAAGGGCGGCTCGGCCAGCCGAAGTTGTCCGGGCCGGGCAAGGACGCCGACCCGCTGCTCGTGCTGACCGAGGCCGCGTGCGAGCACTACGGCCTGCCCGTCACGCTCACACAGCAGGAGCGCCTGGCCGGCCGGATCCCGGAGGGCCACAAGGTCATCAAGCAGCTGACGCGCGCCAACTGGCAGCTGACCAAGCGCGGCTTCGGGCCGTGGGCGCGGATCTACCGCCCCGCCACGGGTTCGGAGCGGGCATGCGTGCAGTTGTGCATCCCGTCCTGGCAGGCGCTCGACCCCCGGCACTGGGCCGGCACGGGGCAGCTGCCACCGGCGGACCTGGCCCGGCTGCTGGGCACGTATGCGGCCCGCGTGATGACGCCGCGCGGCTCCACCGCCGTGACCGGCCTGGAGCTGATGACCGCCCTGCACCCGCCGACCCGCGCCTCCGAACCGGATGCGACGGGCAAGCGGCACTCCGAGCACAACCCCGGCTCGCTGGGGAAGGATCCGGTGGACTGCGCGCCGTGCGAGGCCCCGGACGGGCACCCGCTGCTCGCCGACCTGCCGCGTTTCCACCGCCGCACTCCGGCGGAGGTTCTGGTGGAGGAGGCGTACGACTGGGCGCGCCCGCTCACCGACGCCGAATGCCTTCGCCCCCATCTGGTGGGCATCGACGTGAACATGGCCTTCGCCGCCGGCGCGAACGGCCTCACGGTCGGCCTGGGCGCGCCGGTGCACGTCAAGAACCCCGTCTTCGATCCGAAACTGCCCGGCTCCTGGCTGGTCGACCTGAGCCACGTCGACCTGTCCCGCGTGAAGGTGGCCAAGGACAAGTGGGCGGAGCTGGACGCCGGGCTGCTGCCCAGCCCGTTCACGCCGAAGGGCGAGCGCCCGGAGGGGCCGGCCTGGTACGCGACGCCGACGGTGGCGTACGCGGTGGAGCTCGGCTACGACGTGCGCCCGGCCGAGGCGTACGTCCGCCACGACAACGGCCGCTACCTGGACGCCTGGTACAACCGGCTGCGCGATGCCTATCTGGCCACGATGGCCGACCTCGGGGTGGGCGCCGACCTGTCGCCGGAGGAGTTCCTGAAGGCGATGGACGGCTACCGGCAGCGCGACCCCGAGCTGGCGATCGTGGTGTCCGCGGTCAAGGCGACCGTGAAGGGCGGCATCGGCAAGCTGCGCGAGCGTCCGCGCGGGGAGGGCTGGAAGCCCGGGCAGCCGTGGCGGGCCCTTGCACGGCCCACCTGGCGCCCGGACATCCGCGCCGCCGTCATCTCCCGCACGCGGATCAACATGCACCGAAAGATCGTCAAGCACGCCGCCTTCACCGGGCAGTACCCGGTCGCGGTCCTCTCGGACTGCGCCGTGTACGCGTCCGAGGGGCCCTCCCCGCTGGACTTCCTGCCCTACCGGGACGGCAAGCCACTGCCCGGCGGCTTCAAACTCGGCGTGAACCCGGGTCTGGTGAAGTGGGAGGGCACCCAGAGCGTGCTGTGGGGCGAGGGTGTCCGCGAGCAGTTCAACGCCCCGGAGCTCAACCTCGCCCGGTACATCAAGGACGGCACCGTCACCGACATCGACAACGGGGAGTAGACCGCGATGAGTATGTTCGGGGACGGCCTGGACGCCGCGGTGCACAAGGCGTTCACCCGCCCGGCGCCCAAGAGCGCGCCCGCGCAGATGCGGTACCTGGTCAAGCAGCTCAAGAGCACCAGGGCGGTCGCCCAGATGCTGCGTATCTCCCAGCGCACCGTCGAACGGTACGTCAAGGACCAGATCAAAAAGCCCCGCCCGGACCTCGCCGCCCGCCTGGAGCGTGAGGTGAAGAAGCGGTGGCAGCCGCAGATCCGGGCCAAGGCGCGGCAGAAGGCGGCGACGACCGGAGGCATCGTCATCGACACCCGTGCCCGGATCGGCTACACCGCGCCGATCGGGACAACAGACGAGGACCGCCTCCGGCACCTGACGGTCGCACTGCCACCCCGCTACGCCGCCCGCCTCTTCGACGGCCAGGAGCAGGGCGCCACCGACCAGCAGCTCCAGCAGATCGCCGCCGAAGCACTCAAGGAGGCGTACTTCCAGGACAACGGCCGCCGCGCGGGCCAGCTGGAGGAGGTCCGCTTCACCGACATCGAGCACCTCGAGTTCGACCTGTAGATCCTGAACAGCTGTGAGTCCCGTCGATCGCGTTGTGACTGAGCATGCGAGTTGGCGGGTTGAGCGGCCGAACTGGCGGATGGGTCTGCTGCAGGTTTGGGTGACAGGTTCGGTCACGCGGCCTGGAGGGCCGGTGTGGTCATGACGGTCTCGAATTCGACGGGGGTCAGCCGGCCGAGCGAGGCTTGTCTGCGGCGCCGGTGGTAGGTCCTCTCGATCCAGGTCACGATCGCGATCCGCAGTTCCTCACGGGTGGCCCACGCCCGACGGTCGAGGACGTTCTTCTGCAGCAGGCCGAAGAAGGACACCATGGCCGCGTTGCCGCCTGCCGCCCCGACTTTCCCTGTCGAGCCGACGATCCGGTGCCGGTCGAGCGCCCGGACGAACTTCCGTGACCGGAACTGGGTGGATTCAACTGATCGTCGCAACACCTCGTAGTCGGAGGCGGAGCGATGGGTGTTGGTCCGCAGCAGCGCAAGGCTCGTGAGTACCGGGGGCAGATGCCCTCGCCGGGCCGGCCGGCGGTCGCATGGCGGGAGGATCGTGTCCGGTTCTGGGCTGCGATCGCCCGGGGCTTCGATATGACGAAGCTGCGGCTGTGGCCGGTGTGTCGCCCCTGGTTGCAACCCGGTGGTTTCGCCACGCTGGCGGCGTGAATCCGAACCTTGCACCGACCGTGTCGGGGCGCTATCTGTCGCACTCGGAGCGCGAGGACATCGCCGTATGGCGGGCTCAAAACCTCGGGGTCCGCGAGATCGCGCGCCGGCTCGGCCGGTCGCCGTCGACGATCTCGCGGGAGATCCGCCGAAACGCCTCAACGCGCACCTGCCGCCTCGAATATCGGGCGTCCACCGCGCAGTGGCATGCCGAACGGCGGGCCCGGCGGCCAAAGGTGGCGAAGCTGGTGGCGAACCGGCAGCTGTGTGCCTACGTGCAAGACCGGCTCGCCGGGGTGATCCAGGCTCCGGACGGGACCCCGGTGCCGGGACCGGTCACCCCGCAGTGGAAGGGGCGTAACAAGCCCCGCCGACAAGACCGGCGGTGGGCGACGGCCTGGAGTCCGCAGCAGATCGCGAACCGGCTGTCCACGCTGGCTCGGTACGGGCAGCGAGCAAGGCGCAGACGATCGAGCGGGCGCCAGAGCCCCGGCGGACCGCGCTGCTGACGGCGGTGGTGCGCCAGATGGAGGCGCAGGCGGTCGACGACGCGCTGAACCTGTTCGCGGTGCTGATGGCGAACCGGCTGACCAGCCCGGCGCGGCGGGCGTCGGAGCGGGAGCGCCTGGCGATGCTGCCGCAGTTGGAGAAGGCCGCGCGCATCCTGGCGAAGGCGTCGAAGATCCTCACCGAGGAGCTGGACCTGGTCGCCGAGCACGAGGCGGACTTGGACGTGGCCGCGCTGTGGGCGGCGGTGGAGGAGGCCGTGCCGCGTACGGCGGTGGCCGGGGCGGTCACGACCGTCGAGGCCCTGGTGCCGGAGGACGACGGGTCGGCCGAGGCGGCGATGCGGGAGAAGCTGGCCCTGCGCTACAACACTGTGCGCCCGTTTCTGGCCCTGCTGGGCGAGTCGGACGCGCTGGGCGCGGCCCCGGCCGGGCGGTGCCTGTTGCAGGCGGTGCGCCGCCTGCCTGGGCTCTCGCGCCGGAGGGTCAAGGACCGGCCGCTGCTGCCGCGTGAGGTCGATGCCGAGCTGGTGCCCGCCATGTGGAAGCGGGCGGTGTTCTCGAACACCAAGCTGCCCCAGGGGCGGTCGACCGGGACGCGTACGTGGTGTGCGTGCTGGAGCAGCTGCACCGCGCGCTGAACCGGCGCGACGTGTTCGCCGCCCCCTCGAACCGGTGGGCCGACCCGCGGGCGCGGTTGCTGGACGGCGCGCGGTGGGAGGCGATGCGGGCGGACGTGCTGGCGGGCCTGTCCCTGACTGAGGACGCCGGCGAGTACCTGACCCAGCTCACCCGCGGGCTGGACGCGGCGTGGCGGCAGATGGCCGACCGCCTGGAGGAAGCCGCGACGATGCGAAGGTGGAGATCGTCGTCCCCGAGGGCGGCGGCCGGGCCCACCTTTCGGTGGACAAGCTCGGCGCGGTGGGCGAACCGGGGTTCCTGACCCGGCTGAAGGCCACCACGGAGGCCATGCTCCCCAGGATCGACCTGCCGGACCTGCTGTTCGAGGTCCACTCCTGGACCGCGTTCCTCGACTCCTTCGGGCACGTCTCCGACCGGCGCACCCGCATGGAGGGCCTGCTCGTCTCTCTGGTCGCCCTGCTCGTCTCGCAGAGCTGCAACATCGGCCTGCCCCCGGTCATCGACCCGGAGAACAAGGCCCTGACCCGCTCGCGCCTGTCCCACGTCGACCAGAACTACGTGCGCGCCGATACCATCGCCGCGGCGAACGCCACACTCATCACCGCCCAGTCGCAAATCGAGCTGGCCCAGATGTGGGGCGGTGGCCTGCTCGCCTCCGTCGACGGCCTGCGTTTCGTCGTCCCCGTCAAGAGCATCAACACCGGCCCCTCACCCAAGTACTACGGCTACAAACGCGGCGTGACCTGGCTAAATGCCGTCAACGACCGGGTCGCCGGGATCGGGGCCATGGTCGTGCGCGGCACCCCGCGCGACAGCCTCTGCACCCTGGACACGCTGCTGAACCTGGACGGCGGGGTGAAGCCGGAGATGGTGGCGACCGGCAACGCCTCGTACTCCGACATGGCCTTCGGCCTGTACAAGATGCTCGGCTTCCGCTTCGCCCCGCGCTTCCGCGACTTGGCCGATCAGCGGTTCTGGCGGGCCGACCTGTCCGACGATGGCGGGGAGCCGGCCGCCGGGTACGGGCCGCTGGAGGCCGTAGCCTGCAACAAGGTCAACCTCAAGCGCATCGAGACGCAGTGGCCGGACATGCTCCGGGTCGCCGGGTCGCTCATCACCAACCAGGTCCGGGCCTACGACCTGCTGCGGATGTTCGGCCGCGAGGGCCACCCCACCCCGCTGGGGGCGGCGTTCGCCGAGTACGGGCGGATCGACAAGACCATGCACCTGCTCGCCCTGGTCGACCCGATGGACGACACCTACCGGCGGCTGATGAACCGGCAGCTCACCGTGCAGGAGTCCCGCCACCGGCTCGCCCGCGCGATCTGCCACGGCGGCCGGGGCCAGATCCGCCAGGCGTACCGCGAGGGCCAGGAAGACCAGTTCCAGCTCGCCGCCCTCGGTCTGGTCCTCAATGCCGTGGTGCTGTGGAACACCCGCTATCTGGACGCCGCCGTGGCCCGGCTCCGCGCGGCGGGCCACGACATCAAGGACGAGGACGTGGCCCGCCTCTCCCCGCTCAAGGACCGGCACATCAACTTCCTGGGCCGCTACCTGTTCAACATCAAGGCCAGCGGACCCGGCCAGGGCCTGCGGCCCTTCGGCGACCCCGATGCCATCGAGGACGAAGGGGAAGACGGCTGAGGGCCGGCGCATCCGAGACGGCCTGCGCCCCCTGCGCGGACCGGCCGCGGCCGGCGATGGCGACGCGGACGGTGGAGAGGAATGCCCTCTTCCCGGCAGCGGGATCCGGATGGACACGGGGAAGTGCTCATCGGCCGGCTCCGGCGTGGGCGTGGCGGCCGTCGTGGTGGGGGCCGTGCCAGTCGAGGCACAGCACCGTGGCGTCGTCGGGCAGGTGGCCGCCGCAGGCGTCGGTAACCGCTGCTGTCAGGACGCGCACGACCTCGCGGGGATGTTCGAAGGCGGTCTCGCGCATGAGGCCGGGCAGGTCGACGGACTCGGCTTGTCGTTCCTGTATGCCGTCGCTGTGGAGCAGGAGCCGGTCGCCGGGGCGCAGGTCGAGGAACTGTACGTGGTACGGGGTGGGTCCGGGGGCGCCGAAGAGCAGGTCGACGTCCAGGCGCACCTCGTTCACCGTGCCGTCGCGCAGGAGCAGCGGCCAGGGGTGTCCGGCGTTGACGAGCTGTGCGCCGGTCCCGTCCAGGGCGATGCGCAGGAGCTGTCCGGTGGCCATGGTGTGGCGGCCGTGGTCGAGGAGAGCCTGGTGGATCCGGCGGGCGTGCTCGGTCAGGCTGGCGCCGTCGCGACGAGCGCCGCGCGAGGCGTTGACCAGGAGGGTGGCCATGAGTGCGGCGTCGACGTCGTGGCCCATGGCATCGGTGACGGAAAGATGCAGGGTGTCGTGGTCGAGGGCGTAGTCGTAGGTGTCCCCGGCGGCGTCGTCGGCCGGGACCAGGCATGCGGCGAGCACGAACTGTGCGGCTTCGCAGGAGGGCGCGTCGGGCAGGAGCTGGTGCTGGATCTCGGCGGCCAGGCTGAGAGGGGTAGCGCGCTGACCCCACCGGTAGAGGTCGGTGAAGCGGCGGTCGGTGACGATGATGTACGCCAGCGCGTGCGCGGCCTCGCCAACCTCGTCCAGGATCTCCTGGCTGATGTGCGGCAGGGACAACTCCAGGACGCCGATGGTGTCACCGCGGTTGGTCACCGGGGCGAACACCCGCTTTCCGTACCCGGCGTCGGGGGCCTGCACCAGCTCCTGGGTGCGCAGCACCTGGTCGTAGACGCTGCCGGCCAGCTGGATCTGATCGACGTCGAGGCCGGCCCGCGGGGCGATACCCTCGTCGACCCGCACCATCTGCCGGCCAGCGACGCCGACGAACAGGAACGACACCGCCCGCGCGTCGAACCGGTCGCGTAGATTGCGCGCCACCACAGCGAGAGATGCCCCCGGTGCCGCGTCCTCCGCAGCGGCGAGCACCTCGGCCAGCCCGAACGGGTCACCAAGCATCCTTGCCTCCGCTCATGCGAATGTCCCAGCCTGACCGCGGGCACTGCCCGCATTCGATCTCACACCGGTTCCACCTCGGCGGCGGGCAGGCACGCCCAGTCCCTCGCATAAATGACCAGTTGCGAGAGTTCTGCGAACACCCCGGAGCCGATCGTGAATCCGCAGGTCGTCGTTTGCGGAGGTCCTCTCAAAACCGGTGAGTTGTGCGAGGCGGTTCTGAGACACTGCCGGGGTGGATCTGACGCCCGATGTCGATTTCCGTAGTCGTCTGCACTGATATCCGAAGCCCCCTGCATTCAGCATGAGCTGAGGGAGTCGGATGGCGATGGTGCTTCTACGGCGTATCGAGTTCGTTGAGGATCTCGATGTAGTAGCGGCGTCGGCCTGCCAGATGTTCGGTGACCGCTTCCTCGGAGGGTTCGGGGATCTCGTGGAGGTGCTCAAGGAGATTGCTCCGCTGCGGGTGGTCAGAGGCGCCGACGTACTCGATCGCGCGGGCGGTCCCGGCGGCGAACAGCAGGGTGTGCGGCTGGAAGCCGCCCCAGGTGTCGAAGCTTCTGGCGATTGCCTCCCAGAGGAGCCAGATGTCCTGGACGCGGCGGTGCTCAGCAACCAAGAGGGCGGCGATCTCGATGCTGTGACTGAAACCCCAAGCGTGTCCATGCCATCGTGTCTCTTGGGTCAGCAAGAACCGTGCGAAGTCGACGTCGACCAGTCCAGGAAGGCGGACCAGGTCTTCAAGGAGCTGCTGACGGTCCTTCCACCTCAGATCGACGGGCAGGCCATCCGCGTCATGTTGCCCTTCGAACTCCAGAAGCTTCCAGAGCTCAGGATCGTCCAGCCACCAGGTAAGTTCGGGAACGCGGCCCGGATCATCCTGCTTTCGGACGCTCACGCCGGCATGTCGCTTTCGGTTTCCCCGGTGGCGGTTGCCAGATAGCGGTGCAGCGAGGTCTTGGGGATCCTGGTCTTCGCGGCGATCTGCCCGAGGGACTCGCCTCGGGCTTTCAGTAGCCGTGCGTACTCGATCTTGTCTTCGGGGTGGGCGACGGGGCGGCCGATGTGGCGGCCGGCGGCTTCGGCGACGGCGCGGGCGTGGGCGGCGCGTTCTGCGGTGAAGGTGCGTTCCATCTCGGCGAAGAGGGCCAGCAGGAGGAAGGCGATGCGGCCCATGCCTTCGTCGGCGGTGTTGATCGGCAGCGGGTCGGCCAGGGAGCGCACGCCGATGTTCTTCTCGCCCAGGTCGTGGACGAGGTTGAGGACTTCGCGTAGGTTCCGGCCGAGCCTGTCGAGGGTGTACACGACGATGGTGTCCCCGGGGCGGGCGTAGGCGAGCAGGTCGGCCAGGCCGGGGCGGTCGACGGTGGCGCCGCTCTTCTTGTCGACGTAGGTCTGTCCGTCGGGGATGCCCGCGGCGTTCAGTGCGTCGAGTTGGCGTTCCAGGCTCTGTTTGGTGGTGGAGCCCCGGGCGTAGGCGAGTTCGAGCCCGCCCGCGGGGTGGCGGTTGTCGGTTCCCATGGCCGGACCGTACCGGAAGTCGGCTCCGTACGGGAGTTCCGGAACATCTTTTGTGGAACGACTTATGGAACGGGAGCTGTGGCGATCTGCCCAGAATGTACGTCTCCTGACGGGCCGAGCTTGGCGAGTGTCTCGCCGTTCTTCCGGCGGCGGACGAGGCTGTCCAGGACGCTGCAGTCCAGTGGGACGCCACGGCTTCCGGGACACAGGGGAACCCCGGTCATGGCCAGCCAGTAGTTGATCGTGCCGGCCGGAACGCCGTAGGTGTCGCCGAGGTCGGCGCACTCCAGCCCGGCCAGGTAGCCGGCAGCAATCTCGCGCAGCGGGAGGCTGTCTGTAAGCAGTTCTGTGGGCTCCACCCTGGCAACGAAAAGTGGCTCCACTGACGTAAGAAGTTGATCTGGCTCCACTCGCTTTGGGGGCGGTTGCGGTGTACTAACGTGCCCAGGGTGATGACGGCTGATGATGTGTTATCCGTACTGGAACGGCTGCAGCAGGCAGGCCTTGCCGCCTGGATCGGTGGCGGGTGGGGCATCGACGCACTGATCGGTGAGCAGACCCGCGAGCATCGTGATCTCGATCTGATGTTCCGGGATGATCACGAAGCCGATGTTGTCGAGCTCCTGAATGACGCGGGATTCGTAGAGACCTTGGACTGGCGGCCCGTGCGGTTCGTAGTCACGGCCTTGGACGGACGAGAGATCGATCTTCATCCTCTGGCCTTTGCGCCGGACGGTTCGGCGGTGCAGGCATCAACCGATGCGGAACATCCATTTGTCTATCCGGCCTCGTGCTTTGTGACCGGCACGATCGGGGGCTTGGTAGTTGCGTGTCTGTCAGCCGAACAGCAGGCCTACTTCCATCAGGGTTACGAGCCGGCCGACCGCGACCGTCATGACATGGCTCGGCTCCGCGAGACCTTCGGGATTTCCACTCACTTCTGAAACAACGCGCGGCCGGCAATGAGGCGTCGACGTGCCCACGTTGGAGTGAATGCGCTGGGCCGTCCGCCTGTTCACGTCAGGGTGTCTCCCGTCGATCACGGTCATGTCGGGACGTGGTAGTTGGTCACGGTCATGTCGGGAGGCCGGGGTGGTTTCGTCGCGTGTTGAGCTGTTCGCGAATATCCGTTGGGACAAGTGTCTTGATCCGGATCTGTCCCAGCGTGTGCTCGCGGAGAAGTACGGCGTTCACCGCCGGACGGTCCGGCAGGCGCTGAGTTCGGCAGTGCCGCCGCCGCGGAAGGTGCCCAGACCCCGGGGGACGGTCCTGGACCCGGCCAAGGACTGGATCGACGCGATGCTGCTGGAGGACCTGAGCGCGCCGCGCAAGCAGAGGCACACCGCTCGGCGGATCCACCAACGCCTCTTCACGGAATACGACTTCGACGCCGCTTCGTACTCAACAGTCTGCGCGCGATCGCCCGCCGCCTGGACCGCACGGGCTCGGCGCGGGTGGCCGTGCGATGGGCCCGGCGCTGTTCGCGCTCGGTTCCCCCGTCGGGCATCACCGGATCCGGCTGACGGGGCTGCGTGGACAGCAGGGGCCGGAGGTAGTCGTAGCCGGCCGCGCTGATCTCGCCGGGATCCAGACGCCCCAGGACGCTGCGCAGGGTCTTCTCGCTCGGGACTCGGTAGCGGCCCAGCAACGGGTGACAGGGCAGGCCGAAGGCGGCGAGCTCATGCGGCGTCGCACGACGGCACCACTCCGCCGCCGCGGTGATCGAGTCGTGGCCCGCCGCCGTCATCGCGCACACCACCAGGGCCAGCAGCGAGGAGAGCCGGTAACGCACTCCGCAAGCCCCTCGCGGGTCGGTGACCGACTCGAACTCGGCGACCAGACAACGGACTTGCCCCTGAGCGGCAGCGTCACCGAGGGCCTCCAGGCGGGGTGCGTGAGGCGCGGGAACAGCGACAGGAGATGATGGAGGGACGAACACGGCACCTTCGTGGATCTTGAAGCGTAGAGAACTCCATGATCCACAGGTGCCGTGTTCACCTGCTTCCGGGGCCCGCTGCCGCGATCAACCACTCCAACCCGGGACGAGCCGGGCACACGCCGGGGCCCTGGCCAACACGGCACATCCGTTACGACAACCTCAAACCGGCCGTCAACCGGGTCTGCACCGGCCGCAGCCGGGTGGAGTCAGAACGGTGGGTGGCTTTCCGGGCGCATTACGGATTCGACGCGTTCTACTGCATCCCCGGCCAGGAAGGCGCCCATGAAAAGGGCGGCGTTGAGCACGAAGCGGCCGGTACCGGCGCACGCACCTGGTGCCCGTCCCCGAGGTGGACTCGCTGGAGGAGCTGAACGAGAGGATCGCCGAGATCGATGCCGCCGAGGACAACCGAATCCTGCACGGCAGGCTCACCACGGTCGGCTTCAACTTCGCTGCCGAGTCTGAGACGTTGGCACCCCTGCCGTTCGAGGCATTCGAATGCGGGATCACCCTGACACCGAAGGCCGACCGGACCAGCCGGATCACAGTCCGCCAGTGCCATTACTCGGTACCGGCCCGCTTCATCGGCCAGAGCGTGCGCGTGCTGCTGCTGCGGGGCAACGAACTGCTGGTCTTCGACCGGCGGGAGGTCGTGGCCCTCCATCCGCGGCTGACCAAACGCCACGACTACCGTGACGAACTCGACCACTACCTGGAAATTCTCCTGGTCAAACCCGGGGCGATGGCCGGATCAACTGCTCTGGCCGCTGTCCGGCAGAGCGGTGCCTTCACCGAAGCCCACGAAGCCTTCTGGTCCGCTGCCCGGCAGGCACACGGCGACGCGGCGGGCACCCGAGTGCTGATCGAGGTCCTGCTCCTGCACCGGCGCATGCCCGCTGAGACCGTCCAGCTGGGACTGCCGACCAGGACGTTCTGCTCGGCTTTTATACGAAATTGTTCGGCGCTGAGGAGATCTTCCGGGCACCGGCGGAAGGCCCGGCCTTCTACCTCGGCTTGCGCATCGGCGACACCGACTTCGGGCTGGTGGCCAAGGAGAACCCGGGGACTGGGGCGGCGTCGCGGATCCTGCTCAGCATCGGTGTCGACGACGTCGACGAGACGCTCGGCCGGGTGGAGGCGCTGGGCGGCTCGGTCCGCGGCGGCCCCAACGACATGCCGTGGGGACAGCACTGCGCCCACATCTCCGGTTCGGGGTCGGGCTGCTCGGGGTACGGCCGCAGGGCGGTGAGTCCGAGTTCGCTCTCTTCCCGCTCCTGGCGGGTTCGACCGAGCCGGAACACGTAGCGGTGCGCGCTGCGGTGCCGGAGGTTGCGGGCGCCGACCGCGACCAGGGCGTGACGCAGCCGCACGGCGGGGTCGCAGCCGGGCCGCAGCCGCGGAGCTCCGAGCGCCACGAGCTGCGCGGCGGCGTACTCGTGGCCCTGCTCCCGGCGACGGATCTTCTGAGCCGTCCGGCCGGTAGCGCGCGAGTTTCAGGAATCTGGGCAGCCCTTGGCCGCGAACCTGCGCGCAAGTCGCGGTTTCGCTGTCTTGCCGGAACGGGTTTCGGAGCCTACGGCTGCGCTTCGCGGCCGGCCTGGGCGCGATTCGGCTGGCGGTCCCCGCGGCCAACGGCCGGAGGGGTGCGCAGCCGTAGGCGCTCGCCCTGGGGCCCGAACATAATCAGGTACTCAACAGGCCCGCCGGAGCCGGCGTTCACCACCCCATGCGGGGTGCGGGTGTCGAACTCGGCAACGTCCCCGGCAGTCAGGACGAGGTCTTGGTCGCCGAGCGCGAGCCACAGCCGCCCGTACAGGACGCACAGCCACTCGTAGCCCTCGTGGGAGACCTGCCGCGGCCGTGCGGGCCGACCCTCGACAGCGGGCAGGACGTGCTTGTGGGCGTGCAGGCCGCCGACGTACCGGGTCAACGGCAGCACCGCCTTGTCATCCCCGAAGCTCAGCGGCGCCGTAGCGCGCGGCTCGGCCGCGGGGGCGGGCGCGGTGCCGGCCAGTTCGTCCAGGGAGACGCCGTACTCCTTCGACAGCTGCAGCAGCACCTCCAGGGTGGGCTTGCGCCGGCCGGTCTCGATCCGGGACAGCGTGCTGGTCGAGATGCCGGTCGCGCAGCTGACACCGGCGAGCGTCGCACTGCGGTGCTCGCGCGCGGCCCGCAACCGGGGCCCCATCGCGGCCAGCGTGCCGTCCACGTCTTCGACTGCCACCTTTCCCGCTCCTTCTTTCCGTGCCGCTCCACCGCTCTGTCCTGCGAGTTTGCCAGAAGGGCAAGGCTGATCGCGTCGGGCGGGTGCCGTGCCGCATGATCGATGGGCAGCCGCGTCCGCCCGCGAATCGAGGAGAAGCCCATGCAGCCCGAGCCGACCGCCGAGCTCCGCCACCGCACCGTCGAGGCCCCGGCCGGGCGCCTGCACCTGGTCGAGCAGGGCACCGGCCCGCTGGTTTTGCTCGTCCACGGCTTCCCCGAGTCCTGGTACTCCTGGCGCCGCCAGCTCCCGGCCCTCGCTGCGGCCGACTACCGGGCGGTGGCGATCGACGTGCGCGGCTACGGCCGTTCCTCCAAGCCGGAGGCGACCGAGGCCTACCGGATGCTCGACCTGGTGGAGGACAACGTTGCCGTCGTGCGTGCCCTCGGAGAGGAGAGCGCGGTGGTGGTCGGCCATGACTGGGGCGCCAACATTGCCTCCGCCTCGGCCCTGCTCCGCCCCGAGGTCTTCCGTGCCGTCGGCCTGCTGAGCGTCCCCTACGCACCGCCCGGCGGCCCGCGCCCGACCGACATCTTCGGCCGGATCGGCGGCCCCGAGCAGGAGCTCTACGTCTCCTACTTCCAGAAGCCCGGCCGCGCCGAGGCGGAGATCGAGCCCGACGTCCGGGGCTGGCTCGCGGGCTTCTACGCGGCCCTGTCCGCCGACACCATGCCCGCCCAGGGCGAGCCAGACCCCCACTTCGTTGCCCGCGCCGGCGGCCGACTGCGCGACCGCTTCCCCACGGGGGTCCTCCCGGCCTGGCTGAGCAAGGACGACCTCGACGTCTACGCCGGGGAGTTCGAGCGCACCGGCCTGACCGGCGCTCTCAACCGCTACCGCAACATGGACCGCGACTGGGAAGAACTCGCCCCGCACCGCGGAGCCCCGATCAAGCAGCCGTCCCTGTTCATCGGCGGCGCCCTGGACGCCTCCACCACCTGGATGTCCGACGCCATCGACGCCTACCCCACCACCCTCCCCGGCCTGTCGGCCTCCCACCTCCTGGACGCCTGCGGCCACTGGATCCAGCAGGAGCGCCCCGACGAGGTCAACCGCCTGCTGACCGACTGGCTCGCCACCCTCCAGGGCTGAACCAGGCAGGCTACCTGGGCAGCTTGGCGGTTCGTTCGGGGTGGGCGGCGGTGACGTAGCGCATGGCGGCCTGCTCGGTGATGCCGAACAGCCGCATCAGCCTGAGCGGGTCGGCGCTGTCCGCTGCTTCGTTGAGGATGCCGTCCTGTCTCAGGCCGCTCAGTGTCAGCCCGCGGGGAAGGCCTCCGCTCAGGGTGCCGATGCTGACGGCCGGGTGGTCGGGGTCGACCGCGCTCTTCTGGCTGACCAGCAGGTGGGGGTGGCCGGGGTGGGCAGCAACTGGCTGCGGTCTCCCGGGTTCTGCCGTGGCAGGCCTGGCGGCTGGTCGGCCGGCTCACGACGAGGTCCCGCGCCGCCTGCGGCTCATGGCTGCCTTCCCGGCAGTCGTCAGCGGCAGGGTCCCGCCGGTTCGGCCTGCGGGGGGCGGCGGCGCGGGGCTCGCGGCCGGATGCTGTACCGGATCAGCGGATTTCGGTGACTCGGTGTTCCCTCAGGGCGGCGCAGTTGGAGTTCTCCACCGACACGTACACGTTGTCGATGTTGCCGCCCCAGCTCACGCAGTAGCCCCTGCCGTAGACGTAGGCCGGTCCTGCGTACGACGTGAAGTTCCCGTAGTCGCCGGCCCACTCGTCGGTGGCGGGGACGTAGATGTATGTGGACATGTTCTTGGCGGTGCCCGGGTTGTTGCGGATGGTCGCGACGCAGTTCTTGCCGTTTGTGGAGTTGTACGTCAGGTAGACGGTGCCCAGCGAGCCGACGGGCACCGAGTTGACGGTTTTGTAGGCGCTGCCGCAGACGGTGCGCGGTGTGACGTTGGGTGCGGCGGAGGCGGTCGTGCTGAGCGCGGTCGTGGCGCCCACTGCCAGTGCGGTCAACGCCCCGGCAGCTGCGATATTGCGCGTGATTCTCACATTTCCCCCTTGTGCCTCGGAGAGCGGTTTGCTCACACTTGATGTGACCCTCAAGCGGCACGGATGGTTGTGCCGTGTTCATGCCGAGGTGTTGCACGAGGCCGTCCGGGCGGACTGCTCCGGGATGGCAGTGACCCCCGGAGGGGTCCTTTGATCGTGCCGGTGGTTGAGACGGATGAGCAGGTGGGCGTATCCGTTGAGGAATGGACGAGTGTCCGTCTTCCGTCTAGTTGATATCGATCAAGCTCTGAGCTGCAGCGTTTGAAGTGCAGAGACAACACAAGATCGACATCTGGTATGGGTGTTGACCTGTAATGGTTCCTTCGGCAGACGTCTCGATCTCTAGTTGACTGGCTTGCTGGCCTGCGATGTTGGGATTAGGCGGAGAGTGTCGTGACTAAGAGGTCGCGCAGATAGGCGCGGTGGGGGACCCCGGCAACAGAACGGGCACAGGCCTTGGTGATCATGGAGTTGCGACGCTCTGTGATCACTGAGGAGGCCTGTGCCCGCGCTGCCATCATGGCTCACCGAACCGCTCTGGGACCAATTCGCGGCCCTGCTGCCCGAGCGGCCGGAGTACCACCCGGACCATCCGCTCGGCTGCCACCGCCAACGCATCAGCGACCGGATCATCTTCGACAAGATGCTGCAACTGCTGCGCTTCGGCTGTTCTTACGAGGCGATCGCCGACACAACGTGCTCGGCCACCACGATCCGCAACCGCCGTGACGAGTGGATACGGCAGGGCCTCTTCGTCCGGCTCAAGCAGATCGCGCTGGAGTCCTACGACCGGATCGTCGGCCTCGTCCTCGACCAGATCGCCGTGGACGGCTCCATCACCAAGGCTCCCGGAGGCGGCGAGGTCGCCGGGCGCTCACCGGTCGACCGTGGCAAACAGGGCCTGAAACGCTCAGGCATGACAGATGGATACGGCATTCCGCTGGGCCGTGTCCTGGCCGGCGCCAACCGCCACGACTCCCCCCTGCTCGCACCGACCCTGGACCACCTGGACGACCTGGGACCGTTACCCGACGGCATCACCGTGCACCTGGACGCCGGCTACGACTCGGACAAGACCCGCGCGCTGCTCAACGAACGCGGCCTCCACGGCCGCATCTCCCACAAAGGCGAGAAGGCGCCTATCCAGGCCAGCAGGCGTTGGCACGTCGAACGCACCCACGCCTGGCAGAACGCCTTCTCCCGGCTCGCCCGCTGCTACGAGCGGCGCGCCATTGTCATCGACGCCTTCTTCGACCTTGCCGACACGATCATCACCATACGCAGCCTGATCCGGCGGGCCTGGACAACTCACCGCTGGGACGAACGCCCGAACCGCCGATCATGACCGCACGCCTATCCGCGCGGCCTCTTAGCCGCGATCTCGGCGCGGACCGCGCGACGGGCAACCTCGCGCACCCCACCGCGTTCTGTCTTCGCATCTATGGCTGCCATCTCCGCATCATAACTGTCAGTGGATGTCATCTTCGTCAATCGATGGCATGACGCATGCCGCCTATGCCGCACGTGCCTCTCCCGGAGGATCTCCAAGCCGCCGGGGGCTCGGAGATCTGCGCCTCGACCGTCCAGAAAACGTCACTCAATGATGAACTTGTCATCGAGTGACATTCATGCTTACTGTTGACAGGCGGGGGCTGCCGAGAGGAGAGAACGATGGACGTCGACTTCCACCAGGTCGGCACAGTGGCGTGGGTCGAGCTGAACACGCCCGACATCGAAGCGAGTACTCGCTTCTACGGGAAGCTGTTCGGCTGGGCTTTCGCTGAAGGGTTTGGCGGGCAGCCGCAATCACGGATGGCACTGCTGGGCGGACGTCCTGCAGCGGCCGTGACCGCTGCGCCGGGTGCCGAGCGAGGTGGCTGGACCACGTTCGTCACCGTGGCCGACGCCAGAGAGAGCGTCGAAAGGGTTCTTGCCGCCGGCGGGAAGGTGCTGGTCCACCCGCACGGGCTGGGCACGGCGGGGCGGTCGGTGGTCGTGGCCGACCACGCAGGCACCCGGTTCGGCCTGTGGGAAGCGGGGGAGCACCAGGGCTGCGGTGCAGCGGGTGAGCCCGGCGCCTTCCACGGCGGCGAGCTGATCACCGACGACGTTGAGCAGTCGGCGGCGTTCTACGGGGAAGTCTTCGGCTGGACTCTGGGCGAGCCCTACGGCCCGCTGAACCGCCGGGACTGGCGGCTGGGCGGCCGGAGCATCTCGGTACTGCTGCCGAGGCCCCCGGCTATGCCGGCCGAGATCCCGCCCTACTGGGATGCCTACTTCACCGTGGCCGACGCTCAGCAGACAGCCGACGCCGCCGTCCGGCTCGGTGCCACGGTGCTGATGCCGCCTACCGCAATCGGGCACGGCGACATCACGGTCCTCCTCGATCCCACAGGGGCGGTTTTCACCGCCCTGGCCCCGACTCACTGACGCACCCGGCACATCTGCATCAAGGATCAGATCATGACTTTCAATGACAAGGTAGGAATCATCACGGGGGCCGGTTCCGGCCTGGGGGAGGCCGCGGCCAAGCAGCTGGCACGCGCCGGCGCGAAGATCATCGCGGCCGACCGCGACAGCGTCGGCGCCGAACGCGTCGCCAGGGAGATCGTCGCTGCCGGTGGGCAGGCTTCCGCGTTCACAACCGACATCTCCGCCTTCCAGGCCGCCCAGAGCATTGTCGAATTCGCCGTGAGCACCTACGGCCACCTGCACTTCGCCTTCAACAACGCCGGCATCACCCCCGCGCTGACCGACACGCACGACGTCGACCCCCAGGACTGGCTCGACGTCGTAGGAACCAACCTCACCGGCACCTTCTACTGCATGAAGGCCGAGATCGCGTACTTCGTCGAGAGCGGCGGCGGCGTCATCCTCAACATGGCCTCCACTGCCGGAGTCATGGCCCACGCCGGACGCCCCGCCTACGCCGCCTCCAAACACGGGATCATCGGTCTGACCCGCTCCGCCGCTGTCGAATACGCCGAGCGAGGCATCCGGATCAACGCGGTAGCCCCCGGCCCCATCGACGCCCCCTCCGCGAGGAACCTGCCCCCGGAGGTACGCAAGGCCATCGCCGACAAGACTGCAATGAAGCGAAGCGGCACCACGGACGAGGTCGCAGCGGTCGCCGCGTTCCTCCTGTCGGACGAGGCTTCCTTCGTCACCGGCTCCGTTTACGAGGTCAACGGTGGACAGACCCAGCTGTAACCGGGCGGAGAACCTCTCGGTATCAGACACCACGAAACGGGCCTTGACCCCTGATCTTGAACACGGGTTATGCGGCTTCGGCCAGCGTAGTTGATGTTGTTGCGAGTGCTCGCTCGTAGGCGATCGGGCTGCGATGTCCGAGGCGGGAATGGCGTCGGACGGTGTTGTAGCGGTGCAGCCAGCGGAAAAGGTCCAGGTGTGCCTCGCGCTCGGTGTCCCAGGCCCGCCGGCCTTGGAGGGTCTCCCGTTTGCAGGTCGCATTGAAGGACTCGGCGAGCGCGTTGTCCGCGCTGGAACCGACCGCGCCCATGGACTGGGTGACGCCGGCTTTGAGGTTCCCCCTGCTGGCCGGACAGCTTGATACTGGGACGGATGGTCCCGGAGGAAGCAGTCACAGGTAGTGAGCAAGAGCAACATGAGTAAGCGGTACACGGCCGAGTTCAAGCGGGACGCGGTCGCCTTGGCGTTGTCCTCGGAGAAGACGGTCACCGAGGTCGCGAGGGATCTGGGCGTGAGTCCGGAAGGGCTGCGCGGGTGGGTGAAGCAGGCGAAGGTCGACCGCGGTGAGGGACCCGCTGGGGCTTTGACCACTGCGGAGCGTGAGGAGTTGGTCCGGCTGCGGCGGAAGGTTCGCGAGCAGGAGGCCACGATCGAGGTTCTGGGAAAAGCGACCGCCTTCTTCGTTCAGGACAAGATGAGGTAGACACCGTGGCACGGTGTCGTTTCATCGATGCGGAGAAGGCATCGGAGGGTAATCCTGCAGGTCACAGCGTTGCGTTTCTGTGCCGTGTGCTGGGAGTGCCGCGTTCCACCTACTACGCGCACAGGGCGTCACGGCCGGCCCGGACGGTGCGGGAGCGGGCCGAGGAGGTGCTGGTGGGCGAGATCCGGGTGCTTCACGCCGGATCTCGCGGTGTCTACGGGGCGCCGCGGATCCACGCCGCCCTGCGGCGGGCCGGGCGGGTGGTGAACTCCAAGAAGATCGAGCGGCTGATGCGCAAGCACCGGATCGTCGGGATCACCCTCCGCCGGCGGCGGGGTCTGACCCGGCAGGCGAAGCGGGCGGTGTTTGCCGCCGACCTGATCGGCCGGGACTTCACCGCGCCCCGGCCCGGGATGCGGCTCGTCGGCGACATGACCGAACTCGGCAGGCTGGAAGGGAAGTTGTATCTGGCGACCTGTATCGATCTCGCGACGCGGGAGGTGGCCGGCTGGGCGGTGGCCGACCACCACCGCGCCGAGCTGCCGGTCGCCGCCTTGCGGATGGCGGCCGGGCGTGGCGGCCTGGAGCAGGGTTGCGTCATGCATACGGATCGCGGCAGCGAGTACACGAGTGACGAATTCCGCAGCGAAATACGCAAGTTGCGCATGAGGCAGTCGATGGGGCGTGTCGGCTCTTGTTACGATAATGCCGCCGCGGAAAGCTGGTTCGCCATCCTGAAAGCGGAGATCGGAACCACCGTCTGGGCAACCCGCGAAGCCGCCCGGGCCGACGTTTTCCGCTACGTCGAGGTCGAGTACAACCGCAGCCGGCTCCGTCGGCACCCCGACTACGGGTACGTGACCCCGCTCGAAACGAGATCCTTGCTCAGGCAGAACCTCGTCCCGGCCGCGTAAACACCCGCTGTCCAGTTCGCGGGGGGAACTTCACACAGTCGTCCCCATGAACAGCACAGCGATCACGCTCCAGGCCACGACCGCTATGCCCCACCCCTTAGCTGTCATGGGATCAGCATGGCCCACCAGGATCAGAAGCGGGCCTCAACAGCTGGGGACGTTCATCTGTACGCAGCTGGGGAGAGAAGCCCGTACGCCGACACCAGGAAACGAACGGCGGAGTGCTGGGCTGGGAAAAAGTTGTCAACTGTACGCCATGCAGACGACTGTCCGCTGGGTAGAACTGACCGCTGCCCCACATCATACGATTCCGCCCTGACTGGCTATTTGCTTGCGTAGGCACTTACGTGTAAGGGTGACTGCGCGGGCGAGTTGGCGGCATCCGTTCCGATGTCCCGACTCGCGGCATGGTGTGGACCAGAGCGAGGGAGAATGCACAGTGGGGTCCGTATTCAGCGAACCGATGGCGGATGTGCGTGACATGTATATGGCGCACACAATGATGCGCCGCGAGTTCCGGCTGCTTCCCGATGTGGTCCGGGCGGTGCCCCCCGGGGACATGAAGCGGGCTGAGGTCGTCGGCGCACATGTCGAACTGCTGTGCCTCGTCCTTCATCTGCACCACGAGGGTGAGGACGAGGTGCTGTGGCCGCTGCTTCTTGAGCGCGGAGGCGAGGATGCCGCGGCCATCGTGCCCACCATGGAGGAGCAACACCACGCGATCGAGCGCGCCCACGCGGAGGTGGTGGCACTGCTGTCCGGGTGGCGGGCCACGGGCCGCGGCGGTGAAGAACTGGCCGAGGTGCTGGAACGGCTGCTGACGGTCCTCGTCGAGCACATGGCTCTGGAGGAGGAGGAGATCCTTCCCTTGGCCGAGCGGTACGTCACCGCCGCGGAATGGGCGCGGATGGGGGAGCACGGCTTGGAGAAGAGTCCGAGGAAGACGCTTCCTCTGACCTTCGGCATGGTGATGTACGAGGGCGACCCCGATGTCGTCAAGGCGGTGCTGGCCCACGCACCCCTCCCAGCACGCCTGCTGATGCCGGTCATCGCACCTCGTCTGTACGCGTCGCACGCCAGGCGTGTTCACAGAACGTCCACTCCGCCCCGCGTGGGCAGTTGATTGCTCCTGCCTCTGGCCGACTCGATGCCAGCGGCCCCGTCTCCTGCAGCAACCCTCGACAAGGATGTGATCATGCAGATCGGTTTCGCTCTTCCGTACCTGAACCATGTGGCCCATCAGGTAGACCGGGCCGCCGAGTTCGCACGGGAAGCGGAGAAGGCGGGGGCAGCGAGCTTGTGAAGCTTCTCCTTGATCGTGGACACCTGGAGACTGGGACCTGAGGTTCCAGAGGAAGTAGCACCAGGTGGGAAGCAAGTACACGAAGCGGTGCACCGAGGAGTTCAAGCGGGACGCGATCGCGCTCGTCGACTCCTCGGGCAAGACGGTCACCGCCGTTGCCCGGGAACTCGGCATCAGCTCCGAGTCCCTGCGCGGCTGGTACCGCAAGGCCAAGGCAGACCGGGGAGAGGGCACCCCCGGCGAGCTGACCAGCGCCGAGCGCGAGGAGCTCAAGCGGCTGCGCAAGGAGAGCCGCGAACAGCAGCAGACGATCGAGATCCTGAAAAAGCGACCGCCTTCTTCGTGAAGGAGAACGACCGGTGAGCGAGTTGTGCCGGTTCATCCACGCGGAGAAGGCGAACTACCCGATCGTTCTGCTGTGCCGGGCGCTGCACGTGGCCCGCTCCTCCTACTACTACGCCTGGCGCGACGGCGAGGCCGCCCGTCCAAAGCGCCAGGCGGCCGACGACGCGCTCGCGCACGAGATCACCGTGCTGCACATCGCCTCCCGGAAGACCTATGGCGTCCCGCGCATCCACGCCGGACTGCGGCGCCTGGGGCAGCGGGTGAACCGCAAGCGCATCGCCCGCATCATGCGCCAACGCGACATCCGCGGCGCCACCCGGCGCAAGCACCGCTCGCTGACCCGGCCGGACAAGAAGGCGAAGCCGGCCCCGGACCTCATCGGCCGCGACTTCCACGCCGAGCGTCCAGGCATCAAGCTGGTCGGCGACATCACTTACCTGCCGACCGCCGAGGGCTGGCTCTACCTCGCCTGCTGGCTGGACCTGGCCACCCGTGAGGTCGTCGGCTATGCCATGGCCGACCACCACCGCGCCGAACTCGTCATCGACGCTCTCGACATGGCCCACGGCCGCAGCGGACTGGAGCCCGACTGTGTGATCCACAGCGATCGCGGCAGCGAGTACACCTCGGCCCAATTCCGCGACAGAATACGTGAGTTGGGGCTTCGCCAGAGCTGCGGGCGCACCGGATCTTGTTTCGACAATGCCGCCGCGGAGAGCTTCTGGGCCCTGCTCAAGGAGGAGATCGGAACCCGCACCTGGCCCGACCGGGGCCACCGCCCGCGCCGAGGTCTTCAACTTCATCGAGACCTTCTACAACCGCCGCCGCCTACGCAAGCACAAGACCTTCGGCTACCTCACCCCGGCCGAGACCAGGCAGCGCCAGCAACACGCCCTCGCGGCGTAACCATCACGTGTCCAAGATCATGGGGAAACTTCCAAGGCCGGGTAGTTGGCGTTTTCGCAGGTCACGCAAGGGGTTCGGGGTCTGTGTGATGGCCGCGTAGCGGCCCGTGCGGACTCTCTTGATCTTTCCTCTCTCGGTCCAGCGGGCAAGTTGGCGATAGGTGGCGACGAGGGTGACGTCGCCGAGGAGCACGGCGATCTCCCTTGAGCGCCATAGCCGTTCGGGCTCCGCCTGCAGGATGGTCAGGACACGTGCCATGCGATTGCCGGTGTTCTCCCGGTCGGTCGTCGCGGGCAGTGCGGGCTGCGGCAGTGGGGGGTGGCAGGAGAGTGATCGTCGTCGAGGTCACGACCTTGCTGCCGTCGGGTCGGCCGTCCAATTTCCTCTCCGCATAGCGGGAGATAGGTGACTTCACCTTGCGGGTGCTGACGCGGCTTCGCCGTGCGGGCGACAGCGTCGACAGAACTCGGCGGCCGATCTCTCCGATGCCCTGCTCGAAGACTCCTTGCGCACATACCAGCAGGTCGCGGGCGGTTTGGAGGGCGATGGTGAAGTTGCAGCGGTCGGGATCGGTGCCCGGCTGGGACTCCGCTGCCTCGACCGTGGTGCGGCGCAGGAGCTGGTAGAGGGTGAGCAGGGCCCACATTTCCTGTTCGACGCCGACCGGGTCGTGTGAGCGCAGGACACGTCCGTGCAGGACGGTGTGGCGCAGGGCGTAGTAGGCGCTCTCGTGTTGTCGGGTAGGTGCGGCGCATTGCTGCGCCGTACCCCCCTCAGAACCGGACGGGCGGCGTTGACCGTATCCGGCTCAAGCAGGCCCTGAAGGCCCACGGGCAGCCAGATTTGCCGGTCCACGGCTACCGCGCCAGCGGTGGCAGTGGACGTGAATCAGTCGGAAGGCGACACGATCGTCCGGCTGACCTGCGTCCGGGATGAGGGTGAGCGCGTTGCCGCGCACCGCCGTCCGGGTCGCCCGTAGCCACTGCTCCCATTCCTGGGGGCTTTGCGGCTCCCGGTCGGCATGCAGGAGAAGGCTTCCGCAGAGAGGGCACTGCCCGTGCTGCCCCTGAAGCAGGTGCAACCAGGGCGGGCTCAGCGGGGGCTTGTTCCTGCGTCGCCGCGAGGCCCGGTACTCGGTCAGCGCCGGGTCGTCCACGGACGCCCCTTTGATGACCAGCTGATGCCTGACGATCTTTGTCCAGGCGAACTTGGCGAGATAGCGGCCGGTCTCCCGGTCGCCGAATACCCACCGGTCCTGCCTGGAGGTGTTGAACCGGCCGAAGTACCGGGCTGTCACCCAGCCCCTCGGCTTGTTCGGGTGCGTGTGCCTGGCCCACTTGTAGACCAGCTTCCACACGTGGTTGTCCAGCGAGGTGAACACCTTGCTGGAGACCACGCCCCGATAGTAGGCAGCCCAACCCCGGATGATCGGGTTGAGCTTGGTGATCACCGCTGCCGCGTTCTGTCCCCGAAGGGCCAGCACTTCGGCGGTGAGCCGTGCCCGGATTCGTCGCACGGCTGTCTTGCTCGGCTTGATCAGCAGCTTGCCGTTGAAGCGGCGGACGGTGAACCCCAGGAAGTCACAGCCTTCGTCGAGGTGCGCGATGCGCGTTTTGTCCTCGTTGAAGGCCAGCCCCCTGGGCGCCGGCCATACGGCGAGCCGTTCCTTGACCTGTTGGGCTTCCTCATGACTGTGACAGAGCACCACCAGGTCGTCGGCGTACCTGATCAAGGCCGGTGAGCCCACTGCCAGTTCACCGGCACGCGGACCGGTGGGTCGGTAGCGGACTCCGGCGGCCTCTTTTATTCCGTGCAAGGCCACGTTCATCAGCGCGGGGGAGATGATCCCGCCTTGCGGGACCCCCTCCTCGGTCGGGGCAAAGCAGCCGCGATCGATCACTCCTGCCTTGAGCCACTGCTCGACCAGTCCCCTGGCGGGGAACTGTCCGATGGCGGCCAGTAGACGATTATGGTCGATCCGGTCGAACGCCGCTGCCAGGTCCGCGTCAAGAATCCACTGCCGCTTCGGGTCCTTGCCCTTGGCGGCCAGAAAGATCGCTCCGATCGTGTCGTGGCAGCCTCGGCCGGGCCGAAATCCATAGGATCTCGGCTCGAACCGTGCCTCCCACTCAGGCTCCAACGCGTTCAGTGACACGGCTTGAAGACACCGGTCGATGATCACGGGGATGCCCAGGCCGCGCTGGCGGCCATCGGCGTTGTCGATGAACACCCGCCTGACGGGCCGGGGCTTCCAGGGGGCCGCCCGGTGCTGCATCCAGTCGGCCAGCTCGGCCTTCCCCTGGGGCAGCAGGACAACCCGCCCATCGACACCTGCCGTCTTGCGGCCAGCGTTGACCTCCGTCACCCGCCGCATGCTCACCAGCGTGTTGGAACGGGAGCGAAGCATCAATTTCTGGAGATTGCGGACCCTTTTGAGGTCCCCTGCCTGTGACGCCGTGAAGATCCGCTGCCTCAGCCGCCGTACTTCCTCCTCCGTGCGCTGCCAGTCGATCGACTGCCAATCAGTGGAGTCGCCCTCCGGTCCGTTCACCACGCCGTCGGCACCCGAAGCGGCTCGCGCCTCGACTGTTCGTATCGTCATGGTGTCCAACTTGCCCTTCGGTTTTGGTGCTGATGGTCATCGATTCCTCACAGGCCCACCTGGCCCACGTCAGCACCCTTTCGGGTCCGGGCAGTGCCCGTATCCGGCCGGTTGTCCGCGGCGACCAGCGGAGGTGCTGATCATCCGCCGCGGCTTCCCGTTGCCTTTCGGCCACCGGCGTTCGCTTCTTGGGCCATCCTGTTCCCGCTGGGGAGTTGGACCTTCCTTACGGTCGGCTGACCGGCGCCTTTCGGCACCGGACCCCAACGGGGTTTCCACGTTCCGCACGAGTGAGACACGACCGGGGTGGGTGCCCCCTGAACTCCGGGGCGGCGATGCTCTCCCGGCTGACGATGGGGATTCAGCCGGCGCCTGCCGCTTCTCAACGGCCAGTCCTGCACTCCGCTGGAACAACCCATCGGCGGGGGTCACGATTACGAAGCATCATCAGGGGTTCACTTGCGTTCACCCGTCCCGTCTTCCCCTTGCCTGTAACTCCCGGATGGAACGAGAGTCCCTGGGCTTCTCCTCCGAGCTTCACACCCCGCCGTTGCCAGCGACGCATGTCGGAGTGGGGACGGGCCTTGAGCACTGGCCCGGAACTACGCTGTCGACATCAACTGTCGGCCTCCTTCAGGTAATTCACTCAAACTCGTGCGACTTCGTGTCGCACCCCAGCGTTCGTGATAGAGGTGCACGAGGCGGTGAGCGGGGTAGCGGCGTGTGTCCAGGAGCGTGGTCATCAGACGGTAGGCGCCCTCGAAGGTGCTGCCGTCCGTGCAGCGGACGCTTACCCGGGCCTCGATGATGCGTACCTGGACGTCGCCGATGACCGAGAGGTAGGAGGAGTCGGCGAGCGCCTTCAGGACCGGTGGGCGGCGGCGCTGGTTGATGCGGCCCAGGACCTGCGCGCCGGTGGAGTGCACGGCGGCGAGGAAGTCGTTGCCGTCGAAGCCCCGGTCCCACAGCACCAGCATCTTGGGTCCCAGATGGTGCAACAGCCTGGTGGCGTACGAGGTTTCGCCTTCCCGGGTGGGGCCGAAGACCGCTCCGATCACGGCCCGGGTGCCGGTCTCGACCAGCGTCATCAGTTCGACCTGGGGATAGCCGCCGTGCGCGCACCGCCCCAGCCGGCCGCGGTTGCGCTCGCTGTCGGGCACTTTGATCGAGCTGCAGCCGTCGAACGACACCGTCCGGTACGGGCCGAACCGTACCCCTGGTGTGGCCGGCTGGGCCAGCGGCCCGGCGAGCACCTCGAACAGCGCCCGCACCGGCGCGCTGCCGAGCCTGCGGCGCAGATCACGTAGCGCTTTCGTGCTCGGGCAGACGACCGTCGGCATCCCCGCCAGACCGGCGGTCAGCTTGATGCCCCTATGGTCTGTCAACCTCGGTGCATCGCTGCTCCGGACACGATGGTCAGTCCCAGACCGGATCAGACCACGGTCCCGAACGAGGTGGCCCCATTCTCACAGTCCCAGACCAGCCGGTAGCCGATCTCGGGGAACAGGCACATCGCCAGGAAAAAATAGATGCCGACCCGCGAGGGCAGATCACGCAGCCGCCGCTGCACGGTCCCGGTCTCGGACAAGATCGCGTCGACCAGCTCGAATGGCATGACCGGTGTCAGCTCCCCCAGGTGACCGGGAGCGAACCGGCCCGCGGCCACCATCACCGTACGGGTGATGGTCGTCAGCGCCGACGACGGGGCACAATGAACAGGCAACGGAGCTCCTTGCGGGACAAGCTGTCTTGGACGACTGCCTGTACCAACGAGCTCCGTTGCTCCACGTCGAAAACCCGTCAACACCCCTTGCGTGACCTGCGAAAACGCTAACTACCCGGCCTTGGGGAAACTTCACGCGGACCTACCACCGCCGTCGCAGACAAGCCGCACTCGGCCGCCTGACCGCCGTCGAATTCGAGACCGTCATGACACCACCGGCCCTCCAGGCCGCGTGACCGAACCTGTCACCCGAACCTGCAGCAGACCCCCGCCCTGAACGTCACCCCGCCCAGGAGGATCACCGATCTGACCGCAGGCCGCTTACCAGGCACTATGCCCCGCCTAGTGCAGCGCGTCGCAGGTCCTTTGCCGGTTGCTGGTGGTCGCCTTGGTGACGGTGGGTGAGGATCATGCGGCCTTGGTGTACTCCGCTGGGGCGGTCTGGGGGTGACGGGCGTGGTCGGCGTCGGCGTCGTAGCGCCACTGGTAGGGGCGGGCGGTGCGGTTGTGCCGGATCGTGAAAGCGGTGATCTGGGCTTCGAGGTCCTCGCGGGAGGTGAAGTCGCCGCGGCGGAGCAGGCGGCGGGTCAGGACGCCGAACCACTGCTCGACCATGTTCAGCCAACTGGCGTGCTTGGGCGTGTGTGTGACGGTGATTCGCGGGTGGGCGGCGAGCCAGGCGCGGGTGGCCCTGGAGGTGTGCGAGGAGCCGTTGTCCATGATCAGGTGGAGGCGCAGGGCCGGGTCGGTCAGCCGGTTCAATCGCCGTAGGAAGGCGATGAAGGCGGCCGAGTCGTTGCGCTTGATGCGCTCGGCCAGGACCTGGCCGGTGGCCACGTCCATGGCGGCGACAATGGAGACGGTGCCGTGCCGGCGGTACTCGAACTCCCGCCGCTCGGCCTGTCCGGGGCGGGTGCGCCGGGTGGGGTAGCGGCGGGATTTGGCCTGAACGCCGGTCTTCTCGTCCACGCTGACCAGCAACGTGCCGGGTGGGATGTCCAGGTAGAGATGGCACACCGCGCCGGCCTGAGACCAGAACGCGTCGTCGTCGGCCCGGTTGAGCCAGCCGCGGACCCTGTGCGGGCGCACCTTCGCCTCGGCCAGGACCCGGCCGACCGTGGAGGGCGAGAGCACCAGGCCGCGTTCGGCCAGGTGGGCGGCGATTGTGACGCGGGTCCATAGCGTGGCTCCCTCGGGCGGCACGCTGGTAGCGGTGGCCACCACGGCCAGGCGCGCGCTGGGACCATGCTGTTCGGGGCGTCCGCTGCGCGGGCGATCGAACAGGCCCGCCACCCCACGGCGGCGGAAGCGTTCGCGCCAGGTGCGCACGGTGGGCACACTGCAGCCGAGCTCGGCGGCAATGGCGGTGGTGGGCCGGCCCGCGGCGGCCAGCAGTACGATCCGTGCGCGCCGCACCACCGCCTGCCCGGCCCCGGCAGCGGCCACGAGCGTGCGCATCTTGCGTTCCTGCTTGCGTGAAAGCGGCAACGGCGGTGCGGGTGGATGGGCCACGAAGGGTGCGTTTCCTTTGGAGTAAGCACCAGCCGGAAGCTGGGGCGATCATCAATCGCTGACAGCCTCCTGACGCTTCGCTCCCTGCCGGACAGACGGGCGAAGCCGGGAGATCCCCGGTCAGGCCCGTCCCTCCGGAGGAAACGCACCTGGGCGTCGACGAGTTCGCCCAGAGAGGCCCGTGAGGCGTCAGCTCTGTGCCGTGGGGCGGACGACGATGTCGCCGACGTCGACGTTCGACGGCTGCTCGATCGCGAAGGCGACAGCGCGGGCGATGTCGTCGGGGGAGAGGGAGAGGGAGAAGTCGACTGCCGGGGCCTGCGACTTGACGGTGGGGCTGGTGACCGAGTCGGCGAACTCCGTCGCGACGTAGCCGGGCGAGACCATGGTGACCCGCAGGTCGGGCCCGGCCTCCTGGCGCAGTCCCTCGGAGACGGTGCGGACTGCGTTCTTCGTCGCCGCGTAGACAGCCTGGTTCGGCACGATGCGTAGCCCGGCGGTCGAGACGACGTTGACGAACTGCCCCCTGCCCTGCTTACGGAACACAGGGAGCGCTGCCGCGATCCCGTGCAGCACGCCGCGGAAGTTGACGTCGATCATCCGGTCCCAGTCCTCGACGCGCAGCTCGTCGAACGGCGAGATGGGGCCGATCCCGGCGTTGCTGACGAGGACGTCGAGCGCGCCATAGCGCCCGCAGGCGTACGCCACCAGGTCCGCGAGGTCTCCGCGGCGACGCACGTCCGTCGTCGTCCAGGCTGCCGTGCCGCCATCGGCCTCGATGCGGGCGACGAGCGCTTCCAGCCGGTCGCTCCGACGCGCTGCGAGGACGAGCTTCGCGCCGCGCGACGCGAGGAGCAGCGCGCTCGCCTCGCCGATCCCGCTGCCCGCGCCCGTGATGGCCACCACCTTGCCGTCGATCCCTGTCATGCGCGGCCTCCAGTGCTAGAAGTAAGAGGGCTATCACTTCTAAAGTAAGTGGTCTCTTACTTATAGTCAAGGAAGGTGGACCGAGTGACTGACGCAGCAAGTGGGGCGGGGAGTGAGCGCCCTGCCCGGGGGCAGCTCCGCTCGGCGCTGATCGCTGAGAGCTTCGTGCTGCTCTCCGAGACGGGGATGGCCGGCTTCTCCGTCGCCGAACTCGCCCGCAGGCTCGGGGTGAGCACGGCCGCCCCGTACCGTCACTTCCCCAACCGTGACGCGCTGCTCGCCGTCGTCGCGGCACAGGCCGCCGACGAGCTCACCCGGTCCATGGAGGCCGCCGTGCAGGCGGCCGGCCCCGACCCGATCGACCGGCTCGCGGCCACCGCGGGGGCATACGTGCGCCACGTGTCCGACCGCGGCGCCGGCCTCGACGTGATCTTCGCCCGGGAGCTGAGGCCGCTGCGCGACGCCGACGTGGCCCGGGCCGGCCGGGACCTGATGGCGCTGCTGCTCGACCTCGCCCGGCAGGCGGGCCACGCCGACCCTTCCCAAGCACTGCTCCTACTTGAACAGCTCTTCGTCCTAGCCCACGGCTACGTCACCCTGGACACGGAGGACTTCCTGACCTGCTCCCGCCTCTCCCCCGAGGATGTCGCCACACGCGCCACGCGCGCGGCGACGGCGCTGCTGCGCGGCAACGTGACGTGAGCACCAGCCGGGAGCTTGGGTGATCACCATGCCGGTTCCCCCCAAACGCCTGAAGGAAGAGGTCGACGACACCGTCGACCACCACGCCTTCCAGCTGCAAAGCTGGCCCGCCTTGGCCGAGGTTGACACCCGGTGGCGCGGTTCGTTCGGCTACCTCACGGCGATCGTCGAGGAAGAGGGCGAGGACGCGCGTATCCCACTGTGCCGCATCGAATACCTCGGCGACGACAACGCCTGGGGCTTCGCCATGTACTTGAGCGCCACCGACGCCTACACCGACGCGGTCTTGCGCACCGGCAGCCCGACGGCAGCCTTCGATACCGCCGCCCTCGTCCACCTCGCTGACTACCACGCGTAGCCAGACCCCGCACACTCAACCAGCAAAGGACCTGCGACGCGCTGCACTAGTGACACGCCATCTCGGCGTGCTCACAGGCGTTTCCGCAGGTCAACTCATGTTTTTTCTCCGAAATCAGGCCGACATCCTCGAAGCCGTCCTCCAGCTCTGGGGAGTTTGTACAGAGCACGCGGGCGCGCTGTGGCGTGCGGAGTTGCAGTCGCGCCTCTACGTTTGAAGGTGAGGGTTCCTTGGACAGCGTTGGCAGGCGTCCCACCAGGGCCAGGGCCGAGGTACCGAGACCGTCGTCACGCCCTGAAGCAAGTGCGGAGGTCCGATTGTGTACCAGTGGACGCGTAGGGAGGACGAACGGCTGACGACTGGCCGGGGCCGCTACGTCGCCGACATCCACGTACCCGGCTGTCTGGACGCGGTATTCGTTCGCAGCGCCGTCGGTCATGGGACCCTCAGGTCGGTGGACACCAGCAAGGCCGCCTCGGGGCCGGGTGTGCTGGGCGCGTATACGGCGGCCACGCTCCAGCAACTGCCGTCTGTCCCGGACCCCGTACTCGGCCAGTCCTCGGACCGCGGCGCCGACGGCCGGGAGTGGCCGCCGCTGGTCCGCGAGCGGGTGCGTTATGCGGGGGAGGCGGTCGCGGTGGTGCTGGCGGAGGACCGTTATCGGGCCGAAGACGCGGCGGCGAGAGTTACCTTCGAGGTCGAACCGCTGCGCGCGATGGTCACGCCGTCCGCCGCTGTGGCGGCGGACGCGATCCCCTTGTTCGAGGGGCACACCACCAATGTCGTCATGGAAGACGAGACGGGCCGGCCGATCCAGGACTCGGTCTGGCGCGAAGCGGCCGTAGTGGTGGAGGGGCGGTACAGGCAGAGCTTGTTGATGCCGACACCGATGGAGTGCCGGGGCATCCTGGTGATCCCGGACGAGGACGGGCTGACCGTTCACTCCGGGCACCAGATGCCATATCGCCTGCGCCGCGAACTGGCCTCGCTGTGGGGCTGGGCGGAAGATCAGATCCGGGTGGTCGTTCCCGACACCGGAGGAGCATACGGTTCCAAGAGCGGATGTCTGCCGGAGTTCGTCGTGGTCGCCCATCTGGCGATGACCCTCGGACGACCTGTCCGGTGGATCGAGGACCGGCTCGAATCCATGTTCGTCGCTACGCGTGGCCGGGGACAGGACCAGTATGCCCGTCTTGCCGCCGATTCCGACGGACGCTTGCTGGCCTACGAGCTGAGTCTGGAAGCTGATGTCGGCGCCTACCCGCACCTCGGCGTTGCGCTGCCCATGCAGACCGCCTCCATGGCACCTGGCCCGTACGCCATCCCCGAAGTGCACGCGAGGGTCAGGTCGGTGCTGACCAACACCATGATCACCTATCCCTATCGGGGGGCCGGCCGTCCAGAAGCGGTGATGGCGCTAGAACGGTCGATGGACACGCTGGCCCGCAGGCTGAAGGTGGACTCCGCCGAGCTCAGGCGGCGGAACTTCATCCCGCCTGAGAGCTTCCCGCACCAGACCCCCACCGGCCGGAAGTACGACAGCGGTGAGTATGCCAGAGCGCTCGAACTGGCCCTGGAGACCGTGGATTACGACAATTGGCGAGCCGAGCAGGCCAGGCGGCGTGAGGACTCCGCCGCCAAGCCAATTGGGATCGGACTGTCGTCCTACGTGGAGCGCTCCGGAGGCGAGCCGGGCACCCTTTTCGAGTGCGGCAGTGTCGAGGTCCACCAGGACGGCACCGTCACCGCCCGTTGTGGTGCCGCGTCTAGCGGCCAGAGCCACGAGACGGTGCTAGCCGGCTTGGTGGCGAGGACCCTCGGTATTGACGAGACACGTGTCCGTCTCATCGAGGGCGACACTGCCGAACAGCCCGACGGTCTCGGGTCGTTCGCCAGCCGCACAGCACAGGTGGCTGGTGCGTTGCTGCAGCACTGCTCTCGACAGGTCATCGACACGGCCCTGGCGCGGGCCGCCGCGATATGGGACGTGCCATTGGAGCACGTGATGTGGTCCGACGGCTGCCTGCAGCACACCGATGACGACTCCATGTGCCTGGAGCTGGGCGAACTGGTCGAGCTGACTGAGCCCTTGAAGGTGGACGACAGGTTCGAGACCGAGGCGGCCTTCCCCTTCGGCACGCATGTCGTGGTGGCGGAGGTCGACACCGAGCTCGGAACGGTGACACTGCTGCGGGTGGTAGCGGTCGACGATTGCGGGATAGTGCTGGACTCCGGCACTGTGCACGGTCAAGCCCTCGGATCATGCATGCAAGGAATCGGACAAGCCCTGTACGAGGCGATCCCGTATGACGACGCCGGTGCCCCGATGCTGGACAACGGTCTTCTGGACTACCTGCTGCCGACATTTGAGGAAGTCCCGCCGATCGAGATCAGGGACACGTGCACCCCGAGCCCGGTCTCACCGCTGGGAGCTAAGGGAGCCGGCGAGTCCGGTTGCATTGGAACGCCGCCGGCGGTCGTCAACGCGGTCGTCGATGCTCTTCAAGTCGCCGATCCAGATCTGTTGCAGATGCCGCTGACTCCCGATGTGGTCTGGCGCGCGGCTCGAGCCCCGAAGTCGGAGGAACCCGAATGAAGCCCGCGGTCTTCGACTACTTCACGGCGCGGACGGTGTACGAAGCTGTCGACGCGCTGAGCAACGCCAAGGACGCCAAGGTGCTCGCGGGCGGGCAGAGCTTGCTCCTGGAAATGCATCTGAAGCGTCTCAGCCCCGACGTCGTGGTCGACATCAACCAAATTCCGGAACTCGGCGGAATGGAAGTGCAGGACGGCGTTCTGCGGGTCGGTCCTCTCGTCCGGCACCGTGTCTTCGAGAACCCGCGGGCCGTGCCGGGCCCGCTCGGAGAGCTGTTCGCGCGTGCCGTTGTCAACATCGCGCATCCGCCCGTCCGTAACCGCGGCACTATGGCGGGCAGTTTCGGCTGGGCCCACCCGGCGTCGGAATGGTGCGCTCTCGCCGTGGCTCTCGATACCGATATCGAGCTGACCGGTCCGGGGGGCATCCGTCAGGTCGGCGCCTGCGACTTCTTCACAGGATCCTTCCGGACGGTCCGGCAACCGCACGAGGTGATCACCTCCTTGCGGTGGCCACTGCTCAGCGGCGACACGGGCGTCGGGTTCATCGAGCACAGGCGCACGCACTTCTGCTTCGCTCAGGTGGCGGTTGGGGCGACGCTGGATATCAGCGACGGAATGATCGAGGGAGCCAGGATCGGACTGGTGAACTGCGCCGACCGTCCTGTGCGCGCGCGCGCCGCCGAGGAGGTGCTGGCCGGCGTGGAGGCCGGTGAGGTGCCGGCGGGCTACAAGCTGCCCAAGGGCCATCCTTTCGCCCGAGCCGGCCGCATCGCGGCGGATCAGGATGCGTCCCCGATCGCCGAGCCCTACGCCGACATCGAGTACCGCAGGCACGCCATCGCGACCGTGGTGGCCAGGACGCTGTGCCAGGCCGCAGCAGACCAGAGGTCGCGCACCGACGCTGAGAAAGGTAACTGGTCCATCACTGATGGTTGAGGTCTTCGGTGACGCGTCGGGCGGCTTCGCTCGCTGGGGCCGTGCGGCTTGATGTCTTCCCCGGGGAGCCGCGCGGCCATGAGCCACACGATCCCGACCTGCGGGAACAGCGCTCGAATGCAGGTGAGGACCAGTATGGCCCCAGCACGGTCAGGATCGAGGCCGAGTGCACCACCGCTCGCAGGACGAGCCCGCAGGTGTCCACGAGAAGGGTGTGACTTGGTAGCACCGTCGGTCACGGATCAGGGCCCACAGAACGTTGACGCGTCGGCGGGCGAGAGCGAGTACTGCCTGGAAGTGTTTCTTCCCCTCGCCGCGGTAGCCGTCAGAGGCGCGGTTCACCAGCCGTCCGGGCATGTAGAGGACTACTTGGCCATGGTTGATCAGCAGGGCCAGCAGCAGCGCGGGTTCTCCGCCGGTCATGTCGATGGCCCAGGTGACCTCACGGCTATCGGCCAGGTCGAGGACATCGCTGATCAGTTTCAGCAGCTCGAGCTCGTCGTTGGCGACCCGCCGCGACAGGAGCGTCTCGCCGTCCACATCCAGGGCAGGGCCGTGGTGATGCCCCTTGCCGCTGTCGATCCCCGCCCATATCCGGCTCATGCTCCTGACGTGCGTATTCGTTCTGCTCACACCACAGACGACCTTGCCGGCATTGCTCTACTCAGCGACTTGCTCATGCTTCCTAATCGGCGGCCGAATCGTCGTGGGGCGCCGGGCGACGAAGCGGTAGAAGCAAAGGACCGCAGCCCACCGGATACTGGGGATCAGGCCTGGCCAGCACGCCCGCGCCATCCGCGACGAGGTCAAGGGGTGGTGGTACCACAGCACCCCTGGGCCCCACATTACGAACGGGAGGACCAGCTCGGTCAAGAACGTAGAGCCCAATGAGCGTCCGTCAACGACGTTTCGTAGGCGGGCATGCACGTGCAGGCACACATGGACGTCATTTTCGCGGACAGCTCCCACGAAGATCACCGCCCGAAGTTGATCAGCTACCTAACACTTCCTCAAGGAGAGAGCAGATGAAGATCACCCTCAACGTCAATGGTCAGGACTACGCGCTTGACGTAGAGCCACGACGCATCCTCGCCGACGTGCTGCGGGACGACTGCCGGCTAACCGGAACGCATCTGGGCTGCGAGCACGGCGTATGTGGGGCCTGCAGCGTGCTGGTGGGCGGTGAGTCCCTCCGCGCCTGCCTCATGCTGGCCGTGCAGTGCGATGGCAAGGCGATCCGGACGGTAGAGGGTCTGGCGGACCCGGACGGCGAACCCAGCGCGTTGCAGAAGGCGTTCTCCGCCGAGCGTGCGCTGCAGTGCGGCTTCTGCACCGCTGGTTTCCTCATGGTGGCCACCGGCGAGCTGGAGGCCGACCCGAGCATCGCCGACGACGAGAAACGCATCAATGACATCGTCAGCTCCAACGTCTGCCGTTGCACCGGCTACGAACCGATCCGCCGTGCGATCACCCGCGCCGCGCGAGAGCAACGTAAAAGCACGTCCTGATCCCCGTAGGCGCACCAGCCCCAGGGTCTTCGCAGGTGGCTGGTCCGTCCAGTGGGTGTGTCAATTTGACGGCTGATCTTGGTTGTTGAGGTTCAGTCGTTGGCCGGTGCGAGCCGGCCTTCGAAGGCGATCTGGAACGCGTCGAGAGGCGCCTTCCAGCGTATGGTCCACCTCTTGCGACCCTTGCCGGTTGGGTCGAGACTCATCAGCGCCATGTAGACGCACTTGAGGGCCGCGGCCTCGTTAGGGAAATGCCCGCGGGCGCGGACGGCCTTGCGTATGCGGGCGTTCACACTCTCGATCGCGTTCGTCGAGCAGATGACCTTGCGGATCTGGCGGGAGACGCCGGTGCCATACACCTCGGCCAGGTGGGCCTGGACCTCACCCGTGGTCAGGCCCTTTGCGGCGAGCGAGATGACCATCTCGTCGACACCGGGCAGACGCCGCTGCCGCTTCTTGACGATCTTCGGCTCGAAGGATCCGTCCCAGTCGCGGGGCACGGAAATCTTCACCGGACACCTCGGGTCTGTAAAGCGAGCGGCTCTGTCACACATCCGGTGGTGACAGATCGTGAGCATCGACGGCAGCCAGTTGCAGAGAGTGCGGTTGACGCTCTGACCTCGATGTTTCACGAGCGAAGAGCGCTGCGCTGGGAGACGCGGCGTCGGCACGCCAGGCTCGCATCGGAGGTCTCTGTGCAGGCTGGCTATTCCAACCAACGGTCGCTCCAACATACTGGACCTGCGAGCTTTTTGATTCGTGGGTCTACCCGTCGCCATCATCACCGTCCGTCACCACCGGATGTGAGACAGAGCCAAGCGAGCGGTGTAACTGGGTTTGGTGTGGCCAGAGTTGGCCTGCGGTGAGACGGCCGTCGAAGGCCAGGTCGAAGGCGTTCATGGCGCCCTTCCAGCGCATGGTCCAGCGTTTGCGGCCGGCGCCGGTCGGGTCGAGGCTCATGACGGCCATGTAGACACATTTGAGGGCGGCCTGCTCTGTGGGGAAGTGCCCGCAGGAGCGAACGGCCTTGCGGATGCGGGCGTTGACGCTTTCGATGCTGTTGGTCGTGCACACAATGCGGCGTATTTCTTCATCAAACTGAAGGAAAGGCGTGAACTCGGGCCAGCTGGACTCCCAGAGGTGGACGATCGCCGGGTACTTCTTGCCCCAGGTCTCGGCGAATTCCAGGAACCGTGTCGCGGCCGCGTCCTCGGTCGGCGCGGTGTAGACGGGCTTGAGCGCCTTCGCGATCTTGTCCCAGTCCTGCCGGGCCGCGTATCGAAATGACGCCCGCAGCAGGTGAACCGCGCACGTTTGCACCACAGTTCGCGGCCAGACCTCGCCGACTGCGTCGGGCAGCCCCTTCAACCCGTCGCAGACCAGCATGAGGACGTCTTCGACGCCCCTGTTCTTGAGCTCGGAAGGTACTCGAAGCCAGTGTTTCAGGGCTGCCGCAAAGTCCTGCGTGTACGCGTTTCCGCTGATGAGAGGCCCGTGCCCGGAAAGACCGAAGCTCCGTTGAGGTGGTTGACCTCGCAAGTCGCCCTGAACCAACGGAGCTTCGGTGAAACGTCAGTCTGTCACTTGAATTCTATTGGTGGTTGCGAACGCTCTCCGAGGAGGACGTTCCGATGCCCCGATAAGCCCCGGACAGGATGCCGACCGATGTGAAGCGGAGGTACTTCGAGCTGCTCCGCGAGGGGTTGATGGGTGCTGCTGCCGCCCGCGAGGTCGGGGTGTCCACCAGCTGCGGATCGCTGTGGTTCATAGATGCTGGCAGCATGCTCGTTCCCGACCCCGGCCCGATATCTCCGCGCTTCCTCACCCAGGACGACCGGATCGCTATCGCTGACGGCCTCCATGCCAAACAGCCCGTCAAGGAGATCGCCGCCTCGATCGGCAAGAGCCTCTCGACCGTCTACCGGGAGATCGAGCGCAACCGCAAGCCGGACGGCCGCTACCAGCCCTGGTGGGCCCACAACCAGGCACTCCTGCGCCGTGGCAGGCCGAAGGAGGAGAAGATCCGTAGCCACGAGCCGCTGCGCACCCTGGTACGCGAGAAGCTCACCGAAAAGTGGTCACCGCAGCAGGTCTCCCGATTTCTCGCCCGGTCTTTCGGCAACGATCCGGCGATGCGGGCCTGCCCGGAGACGATCTATCGGGCGCTCTTCGCCGGCCTGCTGGGCTTCAAGGACGCCAGGCTCCGCACCGGCCGCACCCGGCGCAAGAAGCAGCGCCGAGGCGTCCCCCAACCCAACAAGATCAAGAACATGACGCTCATCCACCAGCGCCCGCTGGAGGTCAACGACCGTACTCAACCGGGTCATTGGGAGGGCGACTTGATCATCGGGCGTGGCCAGGGATCGGCCATCGGTACCCTCGTCGAGCGCAGCACCCGCTACGTGAGGCTCGTCCATCTACCGCACGGCTGGAAGGCCCCTCAGGTCCGCAACGCCCTTATCGCGCAGACCGCGGACCTGCCGACCCAGCTCCGCCGGACCCTCACCTGGGACCAGGGCCGAGAGCTCGCCCTGCACCAAGACATCGAGGCGCTGACCGGGCTGCGGATCTACTTCTGTGACCCGCACTCACCCTGGCAGCGCGGCACCAACGAAAACACCAACGGGCTGCTGCGGCAGTACTTCCGCAAGGGCACCGACCTGTCCGTGCACACGTCCCACGATCTGCGAGAAGTCGCCCGACAGCTCAACCGGCGCCCCCGCATGGTCCTCGGCGACAAGACCCCATCCGAAGCCATGCGAGACTACCTCACAGGCCCATTGACCTGCTGATGCGCAACCACTGACAGAAACCGCCCACCGCCGAGCACCTCGGACGCCGCGTCGCCGAGCGGGCCCGCACCTACGCGGCCGGACGCGCGGCCGTCGGCGCCTGAACCCGCTGGCCGCCCGCGCCCGTCCCGCCGAGGCACCCGAAGCCCCTCCGGCCGGCGGTGAGGTGACCGAGGGCGCGCTGCGTCAGTGGGCAGCACGGTGACCGGGCCGGGACGGCAGCCGGCGCGCTCGGACGTGCCGGATGCCTCCACGTAAGCTCCGCGCTGCGCAGGCGACTTGAGAAGGCCATCTGCGCACGGAGCTTCGTTGTGTACGTCAAGGCCCCACCGGGCAGCGTCACATCGCGGTGACCCGCACACCGGCACCCTCACCCCGAAGCGCCACACCTGTTCGAGCGGGCACCGGGCCGGTTTCCACAGCTCAGCGGTGTGCATGGCCCCCTCCACGCACAGATGGGCGTCGTGCCCGGCCGGAGAGCCGCCTTCGTACGGGAGCCCCGCCAGTGGCCGACAGAACTTGACTCCTAAAATAACCGTTACGTGGTGTGTACCCCCTGGCCATCGAATCGCCAAGCCGTGCTTCGATAATCGCCTCGTCACGTTTCCCATACCCACCCCATGGCTTCCGAGTTCACAGGAGACGAAGTGCCGCCCCAACCCAAGCCGCAGGACCCCGCGCTGCTGGACGGAGCCTCGTCGCGCTTCGCCGACGCTTTCACCCGGCGCACGACGCAGCTCCGCGAGGGGGGCAACCCGCGGGCCCGGCCGTGGACGTGGATAGTCTCCGCGGCCGCGCTCACCGCCGTCGTGGTTCTGGTGGTGTTCGCGATCGCGAAGCTCCCCGCCGGTTCCGGCGACAAGGAGAAGGCTGTCGCCGCCGCCTCCGTTTCCCCGTCCGCGTCCGGCGCCGCGCAGTCCTCCACCTCGCACAGCAACTCGACCGCACCGGGCATGCCGGGCGGCGTCAAGGCCGTCGGCCCCGACGCCCCGGCGCCGAACGGCGGAGGCGGTCCCAAGGCCGGAGGCGGAAGCGGCGGATCCGGCGAGAAGGCGCCGGGCGCACCGACCGGGCCGCCGATCGCCGGTGCGAACACCGGCTCCGGCTCTGGTTCCGGGTCCGGCAGTGCCAACACCGCGCGGTCGACCCAGACCACGCAGGCGCCGCAGAACACCACCTACCCGGGCGTTGCGGTCGTCAGCCACGACAGCAACCGCTGCGTCGCTGCCACGGGAGCAGCCAACAGCATGGCCACTGACGGCACGCGCCTGGAGATCTGGGACTGCGGCGGCGGATCGTGGCAGAAGATCGACTTCCGCTCCGACGGCACGGCCCGGATGTTCGGCCTGTGCATGGACGTCGCAGGCGCCTCCCAGAATGACGGCACGCCCATCCAGCTCGCCAGATGCAACGGCGGCTGGGCCCAGAAGTTCAAGGTGAACAGCTCGCACGACCTCGTGAACACCGCGATCGGCAAGTGCGTCGACGTCGTCGACAAGAACACCGCCAACGGCACCAAACTCCAGCTGTGGACCTGCTACGGCACCGACAACCAGAAGTGGAGCAAGCGCTGAGCGAGGACGGGGTGACGCACGGAGCGCCGACGGCGGCCGGCGTTCCGTGCGTCACCGGTCACATCGGCTCCCCCCGGCCGCTCGTCCGCATAAGCTCGAAAGAAACGGCGGTCCCCCGCCACCGCACGGCCACCACACGATCGGAACGCAGACATGGACCTTGACGACGGCCTCGGCATCCAGAAGCTCCTGGAAAGCACCCGCCGGATCCAGCAGGACCTGTCCCGGGCCCAGGAGGAGCTCCGCGCGCTGACCGTGCAGGGCACGGCGGGCGGCGGAGCGGTGCAGGCGACCGTCAACGGCAAGGGCGTACTCCAGGACCTGGTGATCTCACAGGTCGTGGCCGACGCGGGCAACGCGCAGGGCCTGGCCGACATGATCGTCTCCGCGGTCCGGAACGCCCAGCAGGCTCTGGCCGCCCGGCAGGAAGAGCAGTTCGTCCCCGTGTTGGAAGAGCTCCGCACGGAGCTGGGGGACTTCTCCCGCTGACGAGGCACCCCGGGCGCCGGGGCCGCGTTCCGGTTTCCACCGGTTCCGCGGCCCCGGCGCTTTTGCGCGCGGCGGCCGTCACACGACGTGCTTCAGATCCCCGCCCACGACGAGCTCGCAGAAGCGGGCCGCCTCGGTGCCGGCACCGGCACCGAGCAGCCGCGGGTCGGGCGCGATCAGCCTGGCGCGTGGGTCGAGGTCGATCGACACCACCGTGCCCTGTGCGGACTGCGGAGCCTGCGTCCGCTCTGCCGTGGCCTGCTCCAGCCAGCGGACCGTCCCCAGGACGTTCACCGCCCACAGTTGCTCACCAGGCACCGCGCCCATGACCAGCGACCGGGCGCCGGGACCGGCGTCCAGCAGCATCTGCTCCAGCCGTGCCACCTCTTCGGTGACCGGCCCCTCCCACTCGCGCTTGGCGAGCGCGATGCGCTCGCGGTACCCGAGCGGACCGGGCGGCACGGCCTCCGCGGTGCCGGCGGGCGCCTCCTGCGATCCCTCCTGCCGCCGGTACATGGCGGCCCGGGTTCCGGCCTGCTCGACCAGCCGCTGCACGGCCTGCTGCCGGAACTCGTTCTTAGTGGTGGCCGCGTAGGCACGGGCCCGCTCGGACAGCTCGTCGAGGGCGTCGGCGCGCCGCGCGTGATCGTGCTCGTCGATCGCCTGGTAGTCGTGCAGCAGCCGGTCGAGGTCCGCCACCCGCGAGAGCGACCGGAGGTCGGACGCCGTGGAATCGCTGGTGTGCGCGCGGAACCGGTCCAGGTCGAGGAGGTCGACCGCGTCAACCTCGTCGACCGGGTGGGCCGTCCGGTCCGCGTGGACTGCGTCGACCGCGTCGACCTCCACCGCGAACCGCGCGCCGGTGTCGCTCGGCGACACCGCGTCGGCGACGAGGTCGGTGCGGTCACCCTCCACGGACGGCTCGTAAGCCCCCGCCGCGGTGGCCCGCAGTCCGACACCGGTGCGCCCGCCGTCGGACTCGGTGCGTTCCTCGGTCAGCGGGAGGACGACCGTCCGGCCGCCCCCGTCGGAAGGTACGAAGTACATCCGTGCTTCGTCCGCCGCCAGTTCGTACTCGGCGGCGTCCGACGGCAGGACCGTCCGTAGTTCCTCCCAGTTCGCGACGCGCCCGATCCAGCCGTTGTCCCCCCGCAGCACGTATCCCTGCTCATGCAGGAAGTCGTCCCCGAACCGCGTCCAACGCCCCCTCAGCGCGCCGCCGTCCGGCAGCAGCACGCTTCCGGCGGAACCGACCTGGTAGCCGTACGACCGCGACGAGTGCGGGAACGGCCGGCTGAACTCGCGGAACACCTCTGCGCCCTTGCCGCTCCCCGGCACGGTGAACGGCTGTTCCAGCTCCCGCTCCTGCAGGCCGTACCGCTCGGCCATGACCGTGATCTCACGGCCCATCTCCCAGCCCTCGGCCTGCGGGTCCATTCCGTGGTCGCGCGAGCCGCCGTCGAGGCCGAGCAGCAGGACGCGTCCGTGCTCCGTCACGACCTCCTGTGCCGCAAGGCCCGCGGGTACGTGGTCCACCAGCTCGATCACGGCGTGGATCCCGGGCTTGGTGAGCCCTTCGCCCACCAGCGACCGCGCCGGCCCCATGCGGCGCTCGATCTCCAGGGCGACCGCGGTCAAGTACGCGGCGGCGTCGCCCAACTCGCCCAGGGTCTCGTTCATGCTCTCCGGGACTTCGCGCCGGGACAGCGCGTCGACGGCCCGGTTCACACGCTCGGCCAGTCGGGCGAAGCCCGCGGCCTCGGTCTCCACATACGTGAGGAGGTGCTCTACCGTCACCTCGGACAGCCCCGCAGCCCGGTCGCGCAGCGAGTACGGCACACCGAAGTTCTGGGCGATGTCCAGCGTCTCGTGGAGCGTGTGGTGGGCCAGCTCCTCCCGGTGGTCGTAGTGCAGCCGCCAGAAGGCGAAGATGCCCCAGGCCACCGCGGCGATCTCCTGCCGCGACGCCCCGGCCCACTGCGCCAGTTTGAACATGCGCATCGCGGTGAACGACTGGCCTGCCCACACGGGAATGCCCAGCTCGCGCGCGAGGATCGTCGACTCCGCGTTCTCGTTCCGCGTCGAGGGGTGGGTCCTGCCGTCCTTGAGCGGGTTCTGGCCGCGATCTTTCGTGGAGTGGATGCGGCGGCCGTCCTCGTCGACGACGGTAGTGCTCTGTGCCTCCTTCGAACGGTCGGCCGGCAGCAGCCCGGTGCCGTACGTCACCGGATAGTGGCGGGAGTCCTTGAAGTACTCCATGAGGTCGTGCAGGACCATCATCTTGTCGCGTATGCCGAACTCCGCGGGGTCACGCAGGACCGCCGCCATGCCGCCGCGGTCCCAGACGGTCGTCGCCAGATGCCTGAGGTCCTCGGGCAGGTTCTTCGCACGGAAGTGCCGGAGGTAGGCGCCCAGTTCCCTGCCGTCGGCGTGGGACACGCCCGATTCCATCTCGCCGAGCATCCGCTCCCCGTCAGGGAGGTCCCGCACATGCGTGTGGATGCGGGTGAGCAGGATGTCCAGCATCTGCTCGACGTGCCCTTCGGACTCGACCCGCAGGGCGAGTTCCTTCTCCTGGTGCCGGCTCGGCTTCGCCGCGGTCCAGCCCAGCAGGCCCCGTGCGAGATCCGTGTAGTTGTCGACCCTGACGTCCTGCCGCTTCGCACCGAACTGCGGGTGCTTCCCCACTTCCGTCTCCAGCACGGCGTGGTATCCGCGGTGCCCGGTCGGCTCCACGATCAGTCGTGCCAGCCGCTTCCGGATGCGGTCGCGATCGTGCCTGAAGGCGCGCCGCTCCGCCGCGCTCAGCACCTGACCGTGGCGCTCCTCCTGCAGGCCCCGCTCGATGGCCGAGATCTGATCGGCGAGGAACTTCTTCTGCTTCAGCAGCATCTCGTCCGGCAGCTTCGCGATGCTGTCCCGGAGTTCGCTCTCCGATTCGTCATCCCACTTGGGCCCGGCGGGCTGCGGGGAGCTCCAGCCCAGCCACCCCCACAACGTGTCGACGACCGACAAACTCTTCGCAGCGGCCGCCTGACGGGTCGTCCACTCGAGATGCTGCCGCAACATCCGCAGGTTGCTCTCGTGTTCCTCCTCCAGCTCCTCCGTCGCCTTCCTGAACTGCTCGGTCAGGTTGACGCCCGCCACGATCAGCGCTCCGCCGAGCCTCTTTCCGGGCTGTGTCCCGAGCAGCTCGGAGAATTCCGCCGCGACCGTCCGGGCTGCCTCCTCCCGGCCCTGTACGAGTTCGGCCGCAACGGCGATCTGCGCCACCCTGTGGGCGTCACGCATCTCCCGCACGTGCCGCTCCGAGCCGAACACCACAGCCGGGGCTCCCAGCAGTTCCTCGGCCCGACCCATGGCAGCGCGGAATTCCCGCGCCGGAAGCTCGCGCATCTCGTCCGGGAGCAGCGCGTCGTCCCGGCCCGAGAGGTCGCCCAGCCCCAGTTCCACCATCCGGCCCTCGGCGGCCTCGAACCGCGACTCAGCGGCGGCCAGGCGCCGTTCGTGCGTGTCGGCCACCTCCGCGTCCGCTGAGGAACCCGCGCCCTGGAGCCGTTCCCGGAAGGCCGCACCGGCCGTGAACGCGGCGGCCAACTCCTGAGCGGCCCCGGCGTACTCCGTCATGACCTCGCTGCGTTCGGTTCGCGGGCTCGATCCGGCCAGGACGCCGTCGGGAGCGCTGGTGGCCGTACCCGGTGCGTTCTTGAACAACACGGGCTTCACGGGGACGCCGAGATGCTCGCTGATGCGACCGGCCGTGTTGGCGAGCCATTGCCGCGCCTCATCGGAGTCGACGCTCGGCCGGATCTTGTTGCTCATATAGCGGCCGGACTTGTCCGTGAGCTCCCAAGCCTGCGAGGCGGGGTTGTAGGAGAGCTCTCCGCTGACGCGCGCGGGCCGGACCGCGGTGGTGCCGTCCTCGCGGAACCCGGCCGCGACGGTCGGATGGCCCTGGTTGTCGATCGCCGCCTTGAGCTGCTCCAGGGTCAGGTCCGGGTCGGCTCGCCGCATGTGTGACAGGAGCTCGTGGAGCTCCTCCTGCGTCATGATGGACAGCACCTGGTCGCTGCCGATACTGATCTGCCCGTCCTCGTCGACGGCGTAGTGCCAGACGCCCTCGGTGCGCTCGAGCAGGGCCGGCTTGAAGTCCTCCAGTCGGTACCACAGGGGGTTGAGCCGAACCTGGTCGAGGGCTACCCCGTCGCGCTCGCGGTCCTTGACCTTCTTCGGACCCGCCAGCGGGCCGTAGTCACGGTCCAGTTCCCCGGTGCCCGTGCCCGCGACGAGCGCGCCGTGGGTGATCGTGGGCCGTTCCGCGTCCTTGGCGAGGATCGTCATGCGCAGGGCGGAACTGAGCGTTTCGGCCGCGTTGCGCACCCACCGTGTGACGGTGGCGGGTTCCACACCGGGGCGGACGACGGGGCCCACGTAGCGGCTTGACGCGTCGATGGTCCACTGGCCGGTGAGGGGGTCGCGGAACAGTTCGCCGCCGACGCGGGCGGAGCCGATCACCGTGGCGCCGGTCTGGTCGAATCCCGCGGCGACGGTGGGCACTCCCTGGTCGTTGAGGAGCCCCTTCAGGTCCGCCATCGTGAGATCGGGGTGAGTGGTCCTCATCGCCTCCAAGAGTTCAGTGCGTTCCTCCTCGCCCGCTATGGACCAGACGTCCTCACTGCCGATGAAGAACCGGCCGTCCTCGTCGATCGCGTACGTCCAGACGCCGCCGCGCTCCAGCAGGGCCGGCTTGAAGTCCTCCAGGCTGTACCACAGGGGGTTGAGACGGACCTGGGGCGGAAGGGCGTCGTCCTTCTCGCCGCGCTTCACCGTCTTCGGCTGCACCGCCGGACCGTACCGGTCGTCCAGCGACACGTCGTCCTGAGGCTCCGAGTGCTGTTCGGCGACGCGGGTGACTCCGCTGCCCACCCTCTCGGTGAACCCCGAGAGGTCCACCTCCACGCCCTCGGCATGCGAGGTCTGCGCGGCGGGGGTTCCGAGCGTGCGCGGCGGTGTGGTTGTGGTGGTGTTGGTCTGGGGGTGGAGGGGGTGTCCGGGGATTCCTTCGGTGGTCGGGAGGAAGGAGACCGCGCCGGCGGGTTGGTGGACGGGGATGCCTGACTGTCCGTCGAGGAAGACGACGCCGTTGTGGTCGTGGGTGACGTTGACGACATGACCGATGCCGCCGGTGGTGTTCTCGATCACGAGCATGCCGCGGGCGCCGAGTGGTGCGGCGGACATCGCGGTGACGACCGCCGCGGACCCGGTTACCGGGTCGGGTGTGCGGTCGAGGTAGTTCTCCAGGTAGTTGTGCAGTCCGGAGGTGTCCTGGGTGATCTGTCGGTCGCCGCCGAGTTCGGACGGTGACGCCTGGTGAACGGCGCCGTCGCGCAGGGACAGGTCGACCGCGATGGCGGTCAGGACACAGTTCGTGTCGAAGCCGTCGCCCTGTGCCCGGTAGGGGTTGACCTTGTCGAGCCACTCGTAGGCGAGACGCAGGTCCTCCTGCGGGCGCATGGTCGCGGCCGCACCCGTGGCTCCCAACTTCCGTGGTGCTGAGGTGTTCTGGGGTTGGGTTTCGGTGGTGGTCCGGATGCGGGTGAGGACGTCGAGGATCTGCTGGACGGTGGCGTCCGGTGCTGTCCCGTGGAGCGCTGTGGTGATGCGCTGGTGCGCGTCCAGGGCGGTGGAGCGGTACGCGTCGTTGCGGTCGGGCAGAGTGAGGCGGTCGCCGATCTTGAATTGGTAGTCGGCGAGGATTTCGGCCCGCTGGTCCTTCAGCTGGTTGAGTTCCCGGCGCACCTGTGGCGGCGCGGACTTGAAGGCCCCGGTGATGAGGTTGCCCAGTTCCTCGTAGCCCTGGCGGATCCCGAAGCGGACCTCCATGTGCCTACGGTGTTCGGCGCCCAGTCGGTGGGCGAAGGTCCTGCGCTGGCCGCGCAGGACCGGAACCGATTCGGTGAGCCGGTAGGCGACCGGCGTCGTCGAAGGACCGCTCTCGAGGAACTCGTCGTACTCGTGGTGCAGGGCCTGCGTGATGCGTGCCTGGTTGGCCCAGGGGATGAGGTGGTCACGGACGAAGACCTCCACGGCCGCCCGCTTGTCGGCCTTGGAGGCGATGTTCTCCTTGAGGCGCGCGGGAGCGTGCTCGTCGAAGAAGCGCTCGACGTCGCCCCGTGACAGGACCCGGTCACCCGGCTCGCGGAGCGAGCTGTTGCCGTAGTGGGCCGCCACGACCTCGCGCAGGGTGCGCGCGGTGCTCTCGTACTTCGCGGGCGACAGGAAGCCGGTGCCCTCGGTGAAGACCTCGAAGCCCGGCATGGTCTCGTCAGGCACCCCGAGCCGGTCGCGGAGCTCGTGCAGCGGCCGCACCTCTCCCCAGGAGCCCGGCCGCTGCTCGATGTCGCCGTCCGTATAGGAGCGCAAGGAACCTGGCAGCGCCGTCTGGCGCAGCAGTTCCAGCGACCCCGCCTCGCGGATGCCGAACTGGTTCGACGCGAAGTGCTTGTCGACGTTCAGATCACGCGTGTTGCTGCTGGAGTGGTGTTCGGTGACCGCGTTCCGGGAAATCTCGCTGACGGTCCGCAGCGGTACCAGGAAGGACCGGATCATCGGCTCTTGGGCGTGGTCCGCACGGTACTTCTCGACCCACTTGACCTGCCGCAGCGGCTGGCCGAAGCTCACCCAGAGCACCTTCTCGTCGACGCCCTCGGACCCGGTGTGGATCTGGACGACACCGTCCTCGTCCTGGCCGATGTCCTTGAACCGCGGCGCGTGCGAACCCAGCGCGTCGCCGAACACCGCCGAATACACGGGCACATACGGCTCACCGTCGATGACAACGGTCTCGGGGACATCACGGTTGATGAAGCCTTGTCCCGGACCGTCGGCGACCTGGCTGGCCGCGATGTACTCCGCACCCGGAACGCCCAACACGGGCCAGTCGTGGTCGTGCCCGTCCAGCGCCTTGTGCGCAGCGTTGACGGACTCGTCCAGGTACTTCCCGTCCGGAAGTGTGTCGATCAACTGCCGGACCTCGCGCACCCACGTATGCCGGTGCTCGGACGACACGTCGCCCAGGAACTCGCCGATCGCCCGGCCCAACTGCTCACGGTCCGGGTTCGGCCGGACCACCAGCCGCTCCAGCTCGCGGCTGAAGCGGTCGAACCGCTGCCGCTCCACCGGATCGACCGGCTTGCGGCGTGCGGCCCGGGCCTTCACATGCGGCCGCCCCGACGACACCCCGTCCACCGTCGATGCCTTGTCGGTTGCGTTCTCGGGGCCTCCGAGCGTGCGCGACGGCGTGGTGGTTGTGGTGATGGTGTCGGTCTGGGGGTGGAGGGGGTGTCCGGGGATGCCTTCGGTGGTCGGGAGGAAGGACACCACGCCCGCGGGTTCGTGGACGGGGATGCCCGACTGTCCGTCGAGGAAGACGACGCCGTTGTGGTCGTGGGCGACGTTGACGACATGACCGATGCCGCCGGCGGTGTCCTCGATCACGAGCATGCCGCGTGCGCCCAGCGGTGCGGCGGACATCGCGGTCACTACCGCCGCGGAGCCGGATACCGGATCGGGAGTGCGGTCGAGGTAGTTGGACAGGAAGTTGCGCAGTCCGGAGGTGTCCTGCGTGACCTGCCGGTCACCGCCGAGTTCGGACGGTGACGCCTGGTGCACAGCGCCGTCGCGCAGGGACAGATCGACCGCGATGGCGGTCAGGACACAGTTCGTCTCGAAGCCACCGCCCTGCGCCCGGTAGGGGTTGACCTTGTCCAGCCACCCGTAAGCAAGACGCAGATCCTCCTGCGGGCGCACGAACCCGGCCGTACCCGCGGCGCCCAACTGCCGTGTCATGCCGGCGATCCCAGTGCGGTCCGCCTCCTTGCCCTTCTTCAGTGCCTCCGCCTTCGCGGCGTCCGCCTTGGGGGGCCGCGAGAAGACGGCCTTGGGCGGCTCCGGGATGTTCTCGATCGGTCCGCGGCCCTGTGTGGTGGCGTCCAACTGGTACCAGTTGGTGAGCCGGTCGGTGAGCCGGCGCACCCGCGTGTACTCGTCCGAGAGGGCGTCGGCGAAGGCGAGGCGGGCGTTCAAAGCGGACTCCACGTCGTTGAGTCGCTGCTGCGCGGTGTCCCGCGCGGCACGGGCGGCGGCGACTTGCCGCGCCCGCGCCAGCGTCGTCCGCGCCTGCTCGATCTGCTCGGACCGTATCTCCTCCCAGCCGTCGTGGGCGGGTTCGGCGAAGTCATTGTCCTGCTCGAGCGAGCGGAGCGCACCGAGGGCGTCCTCGACCGACGGCACGGACCGCTGTCCACCGCCGGTGAGGTCGTTCAGCACCTTGTCGGTCGCGATCAGCTCGGACTCCCGCTTCGCGGCGTCGCCGCGGCGCAGATCCCAGTAGGCCCGGTCGGCGGCGGTCCATTCCTTGTCCGCCTTGCTGACCGCGTCCCAGGACTCGGCGACCTTGGCCGGGAAGTTGGCGTCGCCGACCAGGCCGAGCTGCCGGGCCCGGTCTTCGCGCACCCAGGCCAGCACCGTGGTGTCGGTCTCCAGCGCTTGCGGCTCGCGCTGCGGGTTGCCGAAGAGGCTCCGGACCCGCCCGACCGGGGCGCTGTCCTTCAGGTGGTGGTGGACTTGGGCGATCGACAGCCACTTCGTGGGGATGGCGAAGAGGAACGCCCGGCCCTTGTCCGGCTTGACGTTCACCGAGGCGAGCTGCTCACTGGCCTGACCTGCGGTCACGGAGTCGACCTCCTGGGCGCCCGACCCGCTGCCTATCTGACTGGTGCCGACCGCGGGAGAGGAGGTCGTCGGTCCGGCGAACAGGACGTGGTCGGCCGCTCCCACGCGGCCTGCGGACGAGCCGACGCCATGCGTGCCCCGTTCGGCGCCCTCGAACTTCATCCCGTCCGCGACGGCCATCAGCCGCGCCCCGGAGAGGTCGGGCTTTGAGTAGAGCGCGAGAGCACCGTCCGCGCCCCCGAAGAAGCCGCGGTCGGTCAGCCCCGCCACCTGGTAACCGTCCGGAGTCAGGGTCCGGTCGTAGAACGCCGTCAGCGCCGCGTTGGACGTGCCGTCCTCCAGGCTCTGCGCAGATCCGGTGCCGGCGCGGGTCAGCGCCGTGTCCTTCGCCTTCACCAGCAGGTCCGCGTCGAGGGGACCATGTTCGGGTACCGACAGGGACGCGTTGTACGCGGCGCCCAGGGCCAGCGTGTTGGCGGTGTGCAGACCGTCCAGGCCGACGACGCTGCGGATCGCGAAGCCGTCCTCGGGCATCTCGAACGGCTTGACCGTGCCACCGGAGTCCAGGTGCGCGACGTCGTGCCAGCCGCCGGCCCCGAGCGACGACGGCAGGGCGACCCGATGGGGCTCACCGTGCTGCGCCAGTCGCGCCGGCTCGAGCGGATCGACCAGCCCGGCCGCGTTCTGCGGGTCGGGTCGCATCAGGCTCAGCGGGAAGTGCTCGATCAGCCTGCCCACGTTCGCCTGGACCGAGATCGAGTGCTTCCGGCGTCCGGTCCACATCTGCAGCCATCGCCCGGCCTCGTCCTTGAGACGGCCCATACCGCTGTGCGCGACGGCGGCCGGATCAGCCGGCTTGGTGTCGGTTATCTCCAGATCGAGCCGCAGCTCGTACTCCGTGGCGTACTCGCCGTGCGCCTGCGTGGTCGTCGCGGTCGAGAACTCGACGCTGCTGGCGTTCCGCGTCTGGGTGGTCGCCTGCACCGACGAACCCACCTGCGACAACGTCGGGCCCGCGGACCTGGCCACGGAATCCGAGGTGTGCGCGCCCTCGGACACCGAGACGCCGATCAGCTTGCCCGAGGCACGGCTGTGCGCCTGCTGGATGGATTCCACCGCCTGCCGGTGCTCCTCCAGCTCCACGCTGTGGCCCAGGCCCTCGAAACTGTCGTCGGTGCCCTTCACGGGGACCAGTTGGGCCCGCAACCGTACCTGCCGGTGGCCGACCCACGTCTGGGCCCAGTCCGAGCCCCAGCGGCCGATGCGCGCCGGCACCGCGGAACCCGTGCCCGACATCTCCTTGCCGATGGCACGCACCACACGGCCGGACACCAGACGGCGCATCTGCTCGCGGTCCTGCGCGGAGAGCCCCAGCGGCGTCAACTGCTCTTCGAACTGACGCAGTGCCGCCGCCGTGTCGAGCGAGTTGACCGGCCAGCTGCCGAAGGCATGGCCGCTCAGCCACGGGAACGGCGACCACGACTGCTTGTTGTACAGCGGCACATCACCGAAGCCGTCCTTCAGCAGCCCGAGCCGGTAGGCGCTCTTCTCCGGAACGTGGCCCACCCAGCCGTCGGGCACCACGAGCTTGCGCCCCGACACACCGGCCAGGGACGCCGGAACGTGATCCTTGGTGTGCGCCCACGCGCCGATCCGTTCGGAGGCGGCCGCGATCTCGTGCTGGACGGGGGCGGTCGCCAGGACGTGGCGTCCGGTGTCCTTGCGGTTGACCTCCGACACGGCTGCCCGCTGAACCGTCACCGACTTCGAGACGTCCAGCCGGTACGGGCTGGCCACCAGGGCGTAGGTGCCGGTGACCCCACTCCCCGCGTTGTGGGACTTCTGGTATCCCACCTGGCCGCCGAAGAACAGCGTGTTGGTCCTGGCTTCGCGGCCGGCGGCCTGCGTGACGCCACCGACGGTGGTCTCGGTCTCCACCTTCTCCGCCTTGGTCAGGGCGGTCATGCCGGGCAGGATGGTCGTCCGGTGCGCGAGTGATGTCGACCGGTTCAGATACGGCGCCGACGCGAACAGCTCCGGAGCCCGCCACCCCGTTTCGGTGGAACTCTGGTCGAAGTTCGCCCGAAGTTGCCTGCTCTCCGTGAGCTGCACCGCCGCGTCGTGCGCGGGGGCGCCCTTCTGGGTCACCGTCCACGAGCCGCCCGACGCCTCCTTCAGCACATCCTCCACGACGCCGGTCAGCCGCTCGTCGGCCGTGACGGAGATCGTCTGGTGGGGGTGGGCCGCCAATACGGCGGGAGTGCGCGCGGGTGTGCCCTGCAGCGTCTTCCCCGTCCCGAGAGCCAGGTCGCGGGCGTCCTCGCGGGACAAGGTCTCCGGCGGCGTCTGCTGTACTGCCTGGCCCGCGGGGGTGGCGGGGGTGGTGACGGGGGTGTGCTCGACCGGGAGGCTCAGCAGCACTCGGCCCAGCCCCGGCGTGTCCTGCCCGCTCGTGGTCGTCGGGGGCGCGATCAGCGTGCTCTCCTGCTCCCGGAACACGAACGGCTGCGTGCCCAGGACGTTCATGAACATCAGACCGCGCATCCACCTGCGGAACCGCCAGTAACCGCCGCGCTGGGCGCCGAGACTGATCTGGTAGCTGTACAGGTGCGAGCCGCCGGTGCCGATCGACATCGCCTCGTGCGTGGCGGCCACGCCGTAGCCGCTCTCGGACTCCGTCCGCCGGCCGAGCCGCGCGCCCACGGACGCGGTGCCCAACTGCTCCGGCCGGCCGATGCCATTGCTGTTCGTGTCGCGCAGCGAGACCAGGGCCTCGAGGCCGCCCTGCACGGTCCGCGACCCACTCTGCTGACCGCCCACGGTCTCGCTGCCAGGGGCGCTGTACCGCAGCCGCAGGTCATCCTGCTTGCCCTCGTAGCGCCGCCCGGTCAGCTTCGCGTCCACCCACACGTAGCGGTGGCCGCGCGACAGCGCGCCCGACTCGACCAGGTCGATCCGCAGACCGGTGGTCATCATCGTCTCGACGTTCGACGCCATGCTGTGGTGCGACAGCTGGTTGAGGACCTCCAGCGTGTTGTGCAGCACGGTCTGGAAGTGGCTGTCGTCGCGCCACCGGGGGTTGTGCGGGTCGAGTTCGCGCAAGGGGGCGACCAGGTCCGGATAGACCTTGCCGACCTCCTTCAGTACGGCGTCGGCGAAGTGCTCCGGGAAGGTCACCCGTTTGCCGTCGATGTCGCGGCTGACGTTCCCGTCGGCGAACGTGAACTCCTCCGGGCGGCTCATGCCCAACGTCGACGGCTGGTCCTGCGACAGGTACGGCGGCGCCACCGGCTCCTTGCCGACCTGCTTGTTCTTGTCCAGCCCGGCCAGCCGACGGGCCTCGGAGCGCGTCAGCCGCTCCACCGCCCACGTCTGGAACGTCTGGGATCGAGGCGGCTCGCTCCAGTTCCGCGGCGAGTTCTTCTGCAGCCTCCCGGAATGCCCTGACGCGCTGTGCGTGGACTTGGGCGGTGCTTTCTTGGTGTTGGGCGGAGCGGTCACGGTGACCGTCTTCTGCACCAGGTACAGACCCGTTTTGGCGCCCTTGGCCTGTGCGGCGACCTTCACGGCCGCCGATCCGCCCGAGAGGGTGCTGCGGCTGCGCGACGCGCCGTAGCGGCCGGTGAGCCCGGCCATCAGCCGCAGATCGAACGCGCCGTTCTCCAAGCCGAACAGCTGGACCGCGGGACCCACCGACGCACCGATGTCGACCCCGTGGGACTTCCCGATCTGCCGCTCGTTGCGCGCCGTGCTCTGCGCGATGTCACGCAGCTCCGCGGCCGCCGTCTCGTTGATCAGAACCGCGTCACCGGACTCGGCCTTCACCGAGAACACGCCCAGTGGGTCGCTGCCGTGCTTGCCGCCGAACAGCGGCGGGGTGACGACCGGGCCCGAGTTCAGTACGCGGGACATCCCATGGAAGCCGCCGGTGGAGAAGAAGTCGCCGATCTGGGCGGCCGCCATGCTGCCCGACTCCACCCCGGCCTGTTCCCTCACCCACTCGCGGATGTGGCTCATCGGGCCGTAGGCCTCGGTGTTCACCATCCGGAAATGGGAATTGGAATTCAGTCGCATCCGCGGCGGCAGCGAGTCGGTGAGCGCCTTTCCGGTGGTCAGGGAGTCGGCGATCCGTACCGTGAGTCCGTCACGCACGGCGAAGCCGAACTCCACCGGCCGACGGGTCGTTACGGCGCCCTGGGGAATCGGCCTCCCGCTCAGGTCGATGGGGTCGCCGTGGCGGTCCTTGACCGAGAACTCGAACCAGACGTCGTCGAGATGGACGCGGGAACCGTCCGTGGTGCGGGTCTCGGTCTGGTTCACCACCTGCGTCTGCTGGTTGTACCGCACCTGCTTGCCGAAGTTGGCCTGCAGGTTCAGCCGGGCGAATGGGGAGACGAGTTGCTTGAGCGGCCCCAGGGGCGCCGTCGGGGCCAGCCCGAAGGAGGTGCCGTTGACCTTGATCTGACCGCCGGTGGCGGTCGACCGCTGCATCGTGTCGATCTTGACCGGGTTCCCGTAACCGGAGGTGAACCGTTCCCAGTTCCCGTACGGCCGGGCGGTCACCTCCAGTGTCCGGGTCTTCCCGTCCGCCGCCTTGTAGACGAACTGCTTGCCGTCGCCGAAGAATTCCTGCGGGCTGTCCCGCAGACTGCGGGACACCTGCGCCAGCAGTCCGAAACCGTCCTGCTCCCGGCTCCCCTTCACGACTGCCGGCCGGCTGCCCGCCGACTGGTCCAGCCGGATGCCGAGCTCCCTCTCGACGTGGTCGATGCCGCGCAGCGTGTGGTTGCTCTGGCCGAAGGCGAACGAACGGCGCACGACGTCCTGTGGCAGACCGGGCAGCTGCGAACCGATGCCGCCGGTCATGTAGAGGGGCAGCTGGGTGCCGTCGTCGAACCGCACCGGGCCGGTGGTCAGCAGCGCCGCAGGCAGTTCGAGGTCGAGCCGCGGCGGCCGCTGCTCGTCCAGGTCCACGGCGGTCGTCGTGACCCGCCCGGACCGCTGAACCGGCTCCTGGACGGGTGGCAGGACGGGGACGGACGTCTCGTCCAGTTCAGGGATGGCGGCCAGCCGCTTGGGGGCTCCGAGCGTGCGCGGCGGCGTGGTGGTGGTTGTGGTGGTGTCGGTCTGGGGGTGGAGGGGGTGTCCGGGGATGCCTTCGGTGGTCGGGAGGAAGGAGACCGCGCCGGCGGGTTCGTGGACGGGGATGCCGGACTGTCCGTCGAGGAAGACGACGCCGTTGTGGTCGTGGGTGACGTTGACGACATGGCCGATGCCGCCGGTCAGGTCCTCGATGACGAGCATGCCGCGTGCGCCGAGCGGTGCGGCGGACATCGCGGTCATGACCGCTGCGGAGCCGGATACCGGGTCGGGTGTGCGGTCGAGGTAGTTGGACAGGTAGTTGTGCAGTCCGGAGGTGTCCTGCGTGATCTGGTGGTCACCGCCGAGTTCGGACGGTGATGCCTGGTGTACGGCGCCGTCGCGCAGGGTCAGGTCGACCGCGATGGCGGTCAGGACGCAGTTCGTCTCGAAGCCACCGCCCTGCGCCCGGTAGGGGTTGACCTTGTCCAGCCATCCGTAGGCGAGCCGCAGATCCTCCTGCGGGCGCACGAACCCGGCCCGCTGCCCATCGGTGAGCCCCCGGTCACGAACCCGGACGCCCTCGTGCACCGCGTTCAGCAACTCCGGCCGGTTCAGCCGCTCCCGCAGCCCCTCCGTCAGATCCCCCCCCGACAGACTGTTGTCCACCGAGACCTCGTGCACCGGGGCGTCCTGCGGTTCGATGTGCACACTGGGGGCGCCGCCGGGGACGGCGTTCCGGACCAGTCCCGCGAGGTACTGGGCGATCGCTTCCTGCCGGTACACGGAGTTGCTCCGGGTGAACGTCACCCCCCGGGAGGACGCCAGCCTCTGGTACGCCTGGTGCACCTGCCAGGGTGACACCGGTGCCTTGCTCCGGTCCTTCAGCACGCTGTTGACCGAACGGACGAAGAAGTCGTCCACTTCGGTGATCCGCGCCCCGCCATAGAGGAGGTCGGCGACGCGAGCGGCCTGCTGGGGCAGCGGCTGCGCCAGAATTGCAAGGTCCAGTCCGTCGTAGGCGCGCTGCACCCGCAGGTCGAAGAACCCGTCGTCCCTGCTCCCGGCCGGCAGCAGGTCCTGGACCGTTCGCCCGAGCTCCCGCTGTTCGGTCTGCGGCAGCCGGTACCAGGAGCTGCCGGCCGCCAGGGCGGTGGTCTCCTGCCGCAGCCCGTCGATCCAGTTCTCCAACCGGGGAGTGACCAGACCGTCCAGCAGTTCCTTGACCTGCTGGTGGAACTGGCCGACCTGTTTGCGGTCCCGCTCGTCGCGGGTCATGGCGTGGTACCCCGCTTCTGCCACGATCCGGACGGTCTCGCGCTGCTGCCGGAGCTTGACCGCCAGCGATTTCAGTCCGTCGAGGTCATCGACCCGGCCGAGCTGGGCGATCTCGGTCTTGATCTCGTTGCGTACCTGCTCCATGACGGCGTGGACGGCCCGTTCCACCGGGCCCTTGGGCTTGGCCCGCAGAATGTTCTCGAACACGACGTTCACCGTGGAGCCCGTGTTGCCCAGCTCCATCCGGGCCTTCGTCTGGTGCACCGCGGCCATCGTCTTCGGATGCTGCGGAGCGGACTCGTCGCGCAGCAGGTCGATCCAGTCCTTCGCCGGGCGGTTGACGAACTGGTCCACCATCTGCTCGGCGAGGTCGCGTCGCGTCTTCACGGCCCCCTGGGTGGCATTCGTCGTGGCCCACGACGCGGACTGCGCGCCGGCCTCCGCGATCAGTCTCTCCAGGTCGCTCATCAGCGCGGTACGCCCGGCCTTGAACGTGTCCGCGAGCGCGCGCAGTTCGTCAGGGTTCTGAGCCCGGCCGAGCTCGGCGATCTCACCGCTGATGTGCTGCTCGATGCGGCTGTACACCTGGCGCAGGACCACGGTGTCGGGCCCGGCCGGAGCCACCCCCTCGATGTTCCGCATCGCCTGCGGCAGGTCCCAGTCGTGCAGCTCGCTGTGGACCAGGCTCTGGTACGCCGCGGCCGTATGGGTGACCTCGTGACCTGACTCCAGGTCCACCCGGCGACCCAGCACGTTCGCCAGGGTCACGGCGCCTCTGTCCTTGGTGCCCGTGTGGTTCTCCTGGCTGACGAACTCCCACCCGTCCTTGCCGTACCACATCAGGTTCGCGACCTCGAACAGACTGCCCTGCGGTACGGCACCGGCGTACTCGCCCGCGCCGTACCAGTCCGTCGGCTGCTGGTCCCGCCGGAACTGCACCGGATACGGCATCTTCGAGTCGGGCGACTGGTAGTGCCACACCCTCATCCGGGCCGGATCGGCGTGCGGCGTCACCGCGTACGCGCAGCCGTTCATCGTCGGCGTCACCACGAGGCGGGGACCGGACTGCCCGGGCTCCCGCAGCACGTCCGTATGCCCGACCTGATTCGCGTAGTCCTGCGCGCTGCGCGTCAGGTAAGGCACGTACGCGGCGTCCACATAGCCGTCCGTCCGCACGCCTGGCAGGGTGGTCCCCTCCTGGAAGCGGAACCGCTCCGCGCCGTAGCGCTCCACGTACCACTCGACCGCGGGCGCCAGCGCGAAGACCGGCTTCCCGGTCGTGTCCAGGCCCCGCCGCACCAGCACGAACCGGTGCTCCGGCAGGTGCCCCTCCCGGCCCGGCAGTACGTCCAGCGACTTCAGGAACTGGTCCCGGTCCACCGCGTTCAGGCCGGCGGCGTGGATCTCCAGACCCTTGTCCATGTCCATCGACAGGACGTTCGCCCGCAGGAACGTCTTCGGATCGGTGTTCAGCAGCGCCTCGGGAACCAGGTGCGCCGGCACGGGAGACTCCTGCGACGCGTTCGCCTGGCTGCCGGACTGGGTCGCGGACGAAGCCGAAGTCTCCTCGACGGCGCCACCGAAGGCACCCGGACGGATGGCGTGTTCGGCGAGCCGCGCGGCCAGTGTGCGCGCCGCGGCGGGGCCGTGTGCGTGCAGTTCCCACCCGATCTGCGCCAGGTCACGCAGGCGTTCCTGCTGTCGAAGGCCCGGAAGCGAGGGGTCGGCGTACCGCTGTATGTGGAAGGCTTCCCGCACCTCGTCGAGCGTGAGGCCGCGCAGCGACTCGTTCTTGACCTGCAACTCCCGCATGGCCTGCTCGAAGGGCACATGCTCGTTGTCCGGCTCGTGGAGCAGCCCGGAACTCGACCCCTGGATGAACTCGGTACGCTCCGACTCCGACACGATCGCCGGCCCGCGATCCCTACCCTTGCCCTTGTCGACCGTGCGCGTGGCAGGCGCCCCCAGCACGTCGACGTCCTCGGTGTCCGCCAGGGAACCGGAGCGCGAACCCGGCTGCGCCACGTCCTGGTCCTGCACCGCCTCGTGCGGAACCGACGGCGTCTCGCTGACGGCCTCGTTCCGCACGCCGTCGTGCGCGTTCCTGTCGATCGGAGCGGTGACCGTGCCCGGCGACTGGGTGGAAGCAGGCGGCTCCAGAAGCTCGGAGTGCTCCACGGGAGACGAGGGCGGTACCAGCTCCTCCGGCTCCGGGTGCACGGCCTTGACGTCGTGCTTGACGTCGTGGAGTCCGGCCCGGAGGTCCAGCATCCGCGCGACGACGACCTCGGCCTGCCGGCCGGGTGTCAGCTGCTGGAACTCGGAACCGAACTGCTCGAACAGCTGCTGGTGGACCCGGTGGATTCGCTGGCTGTCGGGGTACACGCCCGTGTACCGCATCAGCAGGTCGGTCGCGGCCCGCACGGTCTGGTCCATGGGGCGCGCCAGGGAGTTGCCGATCAGTACGGCCTGCGTCTGCACCGGCAGGTCCGCGAGGGAGGGGCGTTCGTGCAGCAGGTCCTGGTGGGCCTGGTCGATCTGCGCGCGGGTGAAGGTGTGGTCGGTGTTCCTCTGCAGCCAGCGGTTGACCTCGCTGGGCAGGCTGGCGGTTCCGGAGTCGGCCTGCCGGGAAACCTGCGGTGCCCGCTGGTCCTGCTTGCCGCTGTGGAGAGTCGTGGCGGACGTGTGGGTGGAGAGCGTCGTGTCGGGCCTGTGGGAGGTGACACCGGGGGAGCCGACCATGTCCCGCTCCGCGGTGAGCTGCACCTGCGACTGGTCCTGGTGCGGCGGGGTGTGGTCCGCCTGCGTCTCCACCCCGGAGGGGCCCGGCCCCTGGTGCGTCCCGGCCGCCGGGACGACCGTCACCTGCTGCTGGTCGCCGGTGTGCTCCCGCGGCGGCACCGCCGGGGCGCCGGTGTCGGCGGGGTTGGTCGTGGCGGGCGGGCGCCCGGTGCCGGCGGGGTTGGTGGTGGCGGGGTGTCCGTCCGAGCCCGTACGGACGGGAACGCTCTCCCCGGGCGACGGCGTGCCGGCTCGCCAGTCCCGGAAGGCGGGGTAGTAGGTGCTGTGGAAGTCGGAGTTGTAGTCGCCGGCCCGCAGGTCGCCGAGCCGGGACTGGAAGGGGTCTCCGTGTCGGGAGTCGTGCGCCAGCCAGGCCTGGCTCTTGTGTCCGTCGGGGGCGAACAGTTCGTCATATTTGACGACGCGTTCCGTACGGAAGTCGTTGCCCAGCCTGCTGACGGTGTCGTTGTGCAGCTGGAAGGACTCGATGCTGTCGGGGTGGCCCAGGCTCTCGTGGAACGCGTGCGCGGAGTCGCCCACCACGGCCTGCAGGTCGCCCTCGTGGGTGATCCGGCCGGGCAGGGATGAGCGCAGGTGGTCGCGCATGTCGGTCCACGTCGGACCGGACTCCCCGGCCTTCGGAACGTCGCCCCACCGCTCGTTGAAGTGCTGGCCGGCGGTGGTCCGCACCGTGTCCAGGTACTCACCGACGACGCGCTGCCGCCCGGCCTCGCCGAAGTGCCCGAGGAAGTCCTCGCCCAGCCCCGACAGGTGCTCCTGCACGTGCTGCGTCTCTTCCGACAGCCGCCCCCGGATGAAGTGCTCCTTCGCGATGCGACTCGGGAGGCCGTCGATGGCTCGGTTGGTCGCCCAGTCCCACAGCTCGCGGGGGCCGTCCCCGTCGCCGCGCCGGAAGACGAGGGCGTGGTCGGCCCGCAGGTCGCGCTGGAAGTCCAGCCGCACCTGGTTGACGAAACTATCGGGCAGCTCTTCGGCGCCCCTGGAGTTCCACCGGATGAGGTCGTCGAACTTCTCGCCCGTCGCCACCCGGATGTCGTGCTCGCGCGTCGCCATGCCCCCGAGGTCGTCGAACACGCCGTCCAGGAGACCGTCGATCTGGCGGCCCGTGTGCGAAGGCAGTCCGCCGCCGCTGTCCCCGTCGTGGACGAAGCGGTCCAGGATCTGGTTGAACTCCTCCTTCTTGCCTATGTAGTACTGCTCGAGAGCGTTGAAGTCGTGCGACTTGTCGCGGAAGTGGTCGACCGGGGCGTTGGTGTCCGAGGTGTGCTCGACGAATGTGAAGTCGTCCGGGCGGGACCCGTCGGCGCCGTCCTTGAGCTTGGCGACGGGCCCCTGGATGTCGGCGTCGGGGTGCCCGTACACGGTGGTGTCGTCCTTGACGTACGTCTGGAGATCGCGGTCGAAGGCGTACTTCGAGGGCGCCCTGTCGAACTGAGGCAGGTCCTCTCCCTCACCGAACCGGTTCGCCTTGTAGGCGTCCACCTGCTCCTTGAAGCGGGCGGTGAACCTCTCGCTCTGGTCGGCCCGGACGAGGTACTTGTACGCGTTCTTCTGCGCGCCGTCGACGATGCGGGTGAAGGCGTCCGAGGAGATGTGCCCCGTCCTGTCCACCTCCGCCCGGAACTCACGGGTGATGGAGTTGCGCCACTGCCATCGCGCGTTCAGGGCCTCGCGCCCGTCCCGCGCGAGGTGCGAACCGCCGAACAGGTCGTTCTCGGCGAACTTGTCGTAGGCGTTCTGCCAGGCCGTGTCGAGGTCCTGCTGTCGATACTCCAGGCGGGCTTCCGCCTCGACGACCGGAAGGTTCCGGGCGTTCTGCTCCTGCTTGAAGGTGTTCCACTGCTCGGTCTTCGCGGGGTCCCCGGGAGTGGGGGTGTGCGTCGGCTGGTGGCCGGGGACGGTGCCCGCGTCGTGGCCGGTCCCGCCGGTGAGGACACCTTCGGGGGAGCCGTCGTGCGCCGTCGCGCCGGAACCGATGTCGTGCTGCCTGATCCCGGGTGCCTCGGACGCCGGCGAGGACAGGGAGTCCGCGGGCCGCCCGCCGCCTGCGTGGACCTCGGTGGTCGCCGACGTCTCCGCGTGCACGGTCGTGCCGTCGGGCTTCGTGTGCACGGTCGTGCCGTCGGGCTTCGCGTGCCCGCCGTGGGAATCCACCGGACGACGACCGCCGCCTCCGCCGCCGGTGGTGGCCGGGTGCGAGGTCTGCGGCACGTCGTGCGTGGTCCGGGCGCCGCCGGTCGACCCCGGGGCGCTCGAGCGGACATCGGCGCCACTGCGGCTGGGGGTTGCGGGGCTGCTGCTGCCTTCGGGTGTGTGTCCGGGGGTGTGAGCGGGCGTGGGTGTGGTGGTGCTGCGGCCGGGGGTCGCGGGGCCGTTGGTGGGTTCGGGTGTGTGTCCGGGGGTGTGAGCGGGCGTGGGTGTGGTGGTGCTGCGGCCGGGGGTCGCGGGGCCGTTGGTGGGTTCGGGTGTGTGTCCGGGGGTGTGAGCGGGCGTAGCCGTGCCCCGACCACCGCCGGCGCCAGCACCCGCGCTGGACCCGCCGCCGGGGACGTGTGCGGCCTCAGGGCCACCGGCGTGCGAGGTCACGGTGCTCGGCGGAACGGTCTCCCGCACACCGCCCTCGTGCGAAGTCGTCGTGCTCGGCGGGTTGTTCCGCCCGTCGGGGCCGCTGACGGTGACGCCCCTGCCCCCGGTGCCGGTCTCGTGCGGAGCCGGCGGGGTCGAGGAGGGCCTCCCGGACAGGTCGCCGGGGGTGCGGGGCGGCCCGTCGAGGAATGCGTTGGGTGTCCCGCTCGTGGGGGTGGCGCCGTCCCGGGCGAGGTGCGGAGGCTGCGCGCCGCCGCCGGCCCCCTGACCGAAGGACGTGTTCGGCACATGGGTGTCGGGGACCGGGGCCGTCGGTCGTGTCATGCCGGGTGTCTCCCGGCCGGGACCGCCCTCCGCCGGCCGGACGGTTCCCGGGAGCGGTGCGGTGTTGCCGGGGATCCCGGCGTTCGGGCGGGGCGAGCCGGTCACCGGGTTCGTGACGCCGCTGTTCGTCGGCGGGGCGTGGTTGGTCTGGACGACCGAGTTCAACGGGAACGGGGACAGGTCCCCGACGGAGGGCAGCCCGGTGTGGGGGAGGTTGGACGAGTTCGGCACGGAGATGTTCGTCTGGCCAGGCGTCGGCGTGGGGGTCGTGGGGGCTGACACGTGCGGCACTGAGCCGCCCGGGAGTCCGTTCGGTGCGTGGAAGACGTCGAGGCCTCCCATCCCCCAGCCCATCCACACGCTCAGGCCGATGTTGACGCCCTCGCCCGCCCAGTCGATCTTGGTGGGTGCGCCCGCCGCGGCGGAGCCCATCCACTGGGTGAGTATGTCGGTGCCGAGTGTCGTGGCCGCGTTGATGATCGAGTCGGCGGTGAAGGCGGCCGCGCGCCCGATCGCGCCGGCCGCGGCAGCGATCCTGCTGATGCTGGAGGCGATGCTCTCGACGATCTCGCCGACCATTGCGGCGAGCCGCCCCAGCAGGCCGCCGATGCCGAACGAGGCGATCCCGAGGACCATCCCGAAGATCGTGGTGAGGGCCTCGATCAGGTGCGCCCGGTTGATCTCCTTGATCGCCTTCTGCAGCTCGTCCGCATAGTTGATGATCGACTTCCCGACCTCCTGCGCCACATAGCCCGCCTCCCAGATGGCGTGCCAGATGTTGTGGTCCGCCACACCGTTCCAGACCACCTGCGCCGCGTGGCCGGCCTTGCCGGTCCATCCCTCGGCCATGGACAGCACGCCGCCGTGCATCGTCCCCAGGTACTCGTGAAGCCGTTGGCCAGTATTGATCCACTGGTTGCCGAGGTCACGGATGTGCGAGTCGTCGTAATGGGCCGGCATGGCGTGTATGTGTCCTTACAGGCGGGCGGTCCGGGCGGGGACCGCCCGCCGGTCATGAGCTTCGGGTGGCGTCAGCCGGTACGGGTGGCTAGTCGTCGGCCGCGTCGTGCACGGTCTGGACGAGGGAGGCGCCGCTGCGGCGGGAGACGAGGATGCCCCGGCCGGGCGGGAGGCGCCGCGCCCGCTGGTCCTGCAGCACCGCTCCCTCACGGGGATCGCCGGACAGCAGCAGCCCGGCGGAGCCGAGTTCGCGGATCCGGCCGGCCACCGGGTCGGCCATCGAGCGGCTCATCCCGCCGTTCCTGCGGGCGAGCACCACGTGGAAGCCGATCTCGGCGGCCTGGGTGATGTAGTCGCCCACCGCTGCCAACGGTCCGCGTCCGGTCGCCCCGCCCGAGGCCACCAGGTCGTAGTCGTCCACGACCAGGTACAGCTCGGGCCCGGCCCACCAGTCGCGCTCCTTCAGCTCGCGCGGGGTGATGCCGGGGGGAGGCATCCGCTCCTTGAGCTTCTCCACGACCTGTGCCACGTAGACGGCGGCGGCGTCCGGATCCCCGGCCACCGCGCCGACGTAGTCCTCGGGCACCGCGCCGAGCAGTCCGCGCCGGTAGTCGATGACGATGAAGCGCGCGTCCCAGGCCGACCGGCGCTTGGTCACCGCGCGCATCCACGAGCGCAAGAACGAGGTCTTGCCCGAGCCGGAGTCGCCGTAGACCAGGAAGTGCGGTCCGTCGGCGTCCAGATCGAGGGCCGCGGGAGCCAGGTCGAACTCCCTGATCCCGATCGGCACGGCGCCCGCGGGCAGCGCCTCGACCCCGCCGGGAAGGGCCTGGCAGGCCCCGTCCAGCTCCTCCGGCGTGATCAGTTCGGCGAGCACCCGCAGCGGCGGGGCGACAGCGCCCTTCCAGCCCGCGACCAGCTCGTCGACCACGACTTCCTGGGCCTTGGTGAGATTGTCGGTGGACGCCGAACCGTCCAGGCGCGGCAGCGCCGCCTGGAAGAAGTTGCCGGGCGCCGCGAGGCCGCGGCCGGGCACGAACGCGCGCAGCTGTCTGGCCAGCGGCCGGGAGATCTCCGACTCGGCGGGCTCGGCGAGGCGCAGCTCCAGACGGCCGGTGATGGTGTCGCGCAGGTTGGCCCGCAGTTCGGCCCAGCGGTTGGCGCTGAGCACCAAATGCACACCCACGTTGAGGCCTCGCACCGCGATGTCGGGGATGACCTCCTCGGCCTCGTCCATGGCCCCCCGCAGGGCGGCCCAGTTGTCGACGACGAGGACGATGTCGGCGGCGTTGACACCGTCGGGCAGGGACTTCTCGTCACGGAGCCGGCGGAAGTCCGCCGCGGAGTCGATCCGCAGTTCCTGAAAGAGCCGCTCCCGGTCGTTCACCAGCTGGCGGACCACCGAGAGAGCCCGCCGGGTGCGCGCCTCGTCGTGCCGGGTCGTGATGCCGGAGACGTGCGGTGCCCGCTCCAGGCCGATGAGGCTGCCGCCGCCGAAGTCGATCCCCAGGAACTGCAGTTCGTCGGGGGTGTGGGTGAGCATCGCGCTCACCATGAGCGAGCGCAGGAGGGTGCTCTTGCCGGACTGCGGCGCGCCCACCAGGATCAGGTGCCCCTGCTGGCCGGACAGGTCCAGGAGCAAGGGGCGCTGCTCCTGGCGGGCGGGCAGGTCCACCACGCCGATCGGGAAGGAGAGGCCGCCGCCCTGGGGCCACATCACGGCGTGGAACCCGCGCTCGCCCTCGGTGCCGACGGGACCCAGCATCGAGTCGAGTTCCGCCATCGCGGGCAGCGGTGGCAACCACACCTGGTGCACGGGATTGCCGTGCGCCCTCACCCGCTCCACGGCCACCTGCATCTCGGTGCGCCGACCGGGTAGCGGCCGGGAGAGCGTCACCGAGGGCTCGGCGTCGTCGGTCTCCTCGGCCTGGGCGTCCTCGGCGGTGCGCATGCGGAACGGCACCGGGGCCGGGGGCGGTCCCGTCACCGGCTCCCGCTCGTCCTCCTCCTGGTAGGCGCCGGATATGTGGGCGACGCGGAAGCGTTCGTAGAGGGACTCGTCGACCTTCAGGTACGCGGAGCCGGGGATCGAGGGGAGCCGGTAGGCGTCGGGCGTCCCGATCACGGCCCGGCTCTCCTGTGCGCTGAAGGTGCGCAGACAGATGCGGTACGACAGGTGTGACTCCAGGCCGCGCAGGCGGCCCTCTTCGAGCCGCTGGGTGGCCAGCAGCAGGTGCATGCCCAGGCTTCGGCCGACTCGTCCGATCTGGACGAAGAGCTCGATGAAATCGGGCCGCTGGGCGAGGAGCTCACCGAACTCGTCGACGACGATCATCAGGTACGGCATCGGCTCCAGCGGCCTGCCGTCCAGGTCGGTGCCGCCGCTCGCCTGCAGGATCTGGTACTCGCGGACCGAGTCCACGTTGCCGGCGCTGCGCAGCATCTGCTGACGACGCTGCTGCTCGCCCTGCAGCGCAGTGCGGACCCGGTCCACCATCGCCAGGTCGTCGGCGAGGTTGGTGATCAGGCCCGCCACGTGCGGCAGTTCGGTGACGCCGGCGAAGGTGGCGCCGCCCTTGAAGTCGACCAGGACGAAACTCAGGTGCTCCGGGGCGTGGGTCATGGTCAGACCCGTCACGAGGGTGCGCAGCAGTTCGCTCTTGCCGGAACCGGTCGCGCCGACGACCAGGCCGTGCGGCCCGACGCCGCCCAGCGCGGACTCCTTGAGATCCAGCACCAGCGGGGCGCCGTCGCCGGTGAAGCCGATCGGCAGCCGCATCAGCGCCTCGTCCTCGGGCTCCCGCCACAGCTCGGTGGGGTCGAACGAGCCGAGATCCGCCACGCCCAGCATCTCGGGCAGGGCGACGGTGCGGGCGAGGACCTGCTCCTGCTCGCCGGACAGCCGCAGTGGCGCCAGCGCCCGGGCCGTCTGCTCGCCGAGCCGCGGCGGGCACTCGTCGGCGACCGCGTCCCGGACCGACTGGACCAGGGCGGGGTATCGGGTCTCCAGGGTGAGGGTCCCGTCGGCGTCCACCCGGGCGCGCGCGTCGACCCGGCTGGGCTCCTCGCTCTCCTTCGTGACCAGGCACACCACGTGCAGACCGCTCTCCGGGCCGGCCTCGGTCAGCAGATCGGCCACCAGCGGCAGTCGCGCCCATTCCGCGTTCGGCCGGAACCCGTCGAGCACCACCACGAGATGGCGGGAGACCCTGGTCTCGCGCCGCACGCCCAGTGAGCCGGCGCGCTCCGCGCGTTCCTCGCGCACGCGGTCGACATGGGACTGGAGCAGGTCGGCGATGCCGTCCATGCTCTCCGCCACCATGGGGACGGAGTCCCCGCGGCCCGGCTGGCGAGCGTGCGGCAGCCACTTCACCCACCCCCAGGAGGGGTCCTCGCCCGCGGTGAGGGCGGCTATCTGGACGTCGTCGGGGGCGTGCAGGACGGCGATCTGCAGCAGCATGGATCTGACCTGCTCCGCGGTGCGCTCCTCGGGTCCGAGCACGCTCAGGACACCGGTGTTCGCCAGATCGACCCAGGCCGGCTGCAGGCCGACGGTCTCGAAGTCGCGGGCGAGCTTCTCGGCGCGGCGGTGCGCCTCGGGATCGTGCTCCGTCGTGGGGTCGCTGTGCCTGCTCAGGGCGATACGCATCGCCGGCGTGCCGCTGCCGATCCCCAGCCGCAGCTTCAGGAAGTCCGCGTCGGTGGGCCTGCGCTCCCAGACGCGGCGCGGACCGGTGGTGGCGATCGCCCACAGCCGCTGGGGGCTCGGGTGCACGAAGGCGCCGACGGCGCGCTGCGCGGCCGCCGACTCCCGTGCCTGGCGTCGGATGTCGCCGAGGTATTCGACGTACCGGTCGCGCTGGCGGAACTGCGTGCGTCGACCGGCGTTCTTGGTCTGCATCCTGACCAGGACGGTGACACCGATGGAGACGACGACGAAGCCGATGCCGAGCATGATCATCCATGGTCGGCCGAAGGTGACCATGTAGGCGGCCATGCTGACGCTGCTGAGGAGCGGCAGCAGCATGTACAGCCAGGTCTGGGCCTGGTTCTGTGCGACCTTCTGCGGCGGCGGCGCCAGCGAGATCTGCTGGTCCGGGACCGACGGCGGGAACGTCCTGGCCGGGCGGTGGAAATCTGTCCTGGTCATTTAGTTCGGGAAGTCCTGAGTGATGGGGAAGCCGGGTCCGGTGTGGTCCGACGGGCCGGTGTCGCCACCGGACGGAACCGCGAGCTCATTGGAGAAATTGACGAATGCGGATTCCAGCTCGAGTTCCAGGTGGCTGAATCCGACGGCCGTTCCGAGGATTCCTCCGGCGAGGGCGGGAAGGACGCCGATCTGGCCGTCCTTCTCGCCGAACATCTGCCGCATCACCCGTGTCCAGCGTTCGCCGAATTCATGCGCCTCATCGGCGCTGGGCGCCACCCACCCCAATTTCAGGGCGGCGGCGGTGTTGTTGATCCGCACGATCGCTTCACCGATCTCGTTGGCGAGCGACATCAGACTGCCGCCCTCCGCGCCGAGCGTCTGCGGGTCGATCTTTATCGAGCTGATGTCGTAGTCGACGCTCTCGGGCATGGTCAGCCTCCGGAATTCTGGGTGTTGGCGTGCTCGGCGGCTGCGTAGTTGTCATAGGCGGTCTGCATGCGGCTCGCCATGTCCCGCAGTAGTGCCTCCAGTTCGCGAGAGGCCCTCGCGAACCAGCTCGACATCACCTCGAACGACGACGCGGAAGGACTCTGCCAGGAGGTGTGGGCCGCCTCGAAATGGTTCTCGATCTGGCCGATCAGGCCCGATATCTGCTCGCTCTCCCCCCGTACGACACCGATCGCACGCCTGAGTTCGCCCAGCGCGACCTGGAACTCGCCCGGGGACATCGTGCCGCCTTGGCCACCTGAATTATTGCGACTGCCGCCCGAGCCCTTCTCTTTCGCGACCAGCACCTTTCCGCCGACCTCGGCGGGTTGCCGCACCGCACGAGCGAGCGGTTCCGCTTCGAGGGCCCCCGTTCGAAGTGACGCGGTCAATGCGGCAGTGTCCCCTGTCGGCGTCGCCATGAGTCATGCTCCTTTTACGTTGCCCGCCGGCCGCAGGCCGCGGATCTCCGCTCTCGAAGTCCCGGCTCGATTTTTTCTTGGCCGGACTTCGGTATGACAAACTGATACGCGTCGGCAACTGCCGACCGGAGCGCCGGCCCTGTCCGGCCGGCGGACGCGCATACGGGAGAAGAGAATGCCTAATCCCCAGCAGAACCACTCCGGCTCCACCGGAGCGGGCGACGGCGACGACCCCGACGCCGGAAAGGACCTCGGCAATACCGTCCCCACCATGTCGGTCGGTTGGGACACTCCGCCCAGCTTCAACGTCGACCCGGGCGGCCAGACCGGCGGCCAGTCGGCGAGCGACGTGGTCGACAGCGGCCCGATCCGCTTCGACGCGGGCACGGTACGTGCGACCGAGAACACCCTGCTGGCCCAGAGCCGCAACGCAGTCTTCAACTACGAGGCGCTGCGCCAGAAGGTCGACGGCGCTGTGCACGGGCAGTTCTGGGGCCCCGCCGCCCCGCCCCCGCCCATCTCCTCGGGTCAGTACACGGGCGGCCAGACCCCCGGGGGGACCGGCTGGTCCCCGTCGCCGCAGGAGAGCGACGACAACGACCAGCGCACGCTCGCCGAGATCGGCGAGGAGTTCGCCCGGCACATCAACCCGGCGATGCAGAAGGCCCTGGCCATGCAGAGCAACTCCCTGGAGCTGCTCGGCAACTTCATCGCCATGATCAACAACGCGGGCCAGTCCTACGCCCGTGTCGACCGGGCCTCGCGCTTCCCCGAACCTCCGGGCTCCGTCACCGGCTGAGCAGGGCGCCGCGTGCCCGCGGTGCCGGGCCATCAGGCCACCACCGTGGGCACGTCGGCCGGCAGCAGCACCGTCAGGTCCTCGTCGCCGACCTCGGCCAGGTCGGCCACCCGCATGGCGTGCCGCTCGGTCATCTGCTGGAAGGCCTGGCGGGCGGTGCGCCCGTTGCCGAAACGCTCCGTCCGCTCGATGGAGTCGAAGTGGGTCAGCAGCGCCGCCGCCGTCTCCTCGCCGAGCCGGTACTCGTGCTGGGACGCCTGGTGTTCCACGATCCGCACCAGGTCCGTCGACGCGTAGTCGTCGAAGCGCAGTGTGCGGGTGAAGCGTGAGGCCAGACCAGGGTTGGAGTCGATGAAGCGCTCCATGTCCTCCGGGTAGCCGGCCGCGATCACCACCACGTCGTCGCGGTGGTCCTCCATCAGCTTCACCAGGGTGGAGACGGCCTCCTGCCCGAAGTCGTTGCTCTGCCCCGCCGGTGCCAGGGCGTACGCCTCGTCGATGAACAGCACGCCGCCCAGCGCCTGCCGGAAGACCGCGGTGGTCTTCGGCCCGGTGTGGCCGACGTACTCGCCCACCAGCGCGCTGCGGTCGGCCTCCACCAGGTGTCCACTGGCCAGCAGCCCGAGCGCCGCGAGCAGGCGACCGTAGAGCCGCGCCACCGTCGTCTTGCCGGTGCCCGGGTTGCCGGCGAAGATCAGGTGTCGGCTCAGCGGCGGAGGCTGCAGCCCCGCCTCCTGACGTCGCTTGACCATCTGCATCAGCTTGGCCATGGAGGCCACTTCGCGCTTGACGCCCTCCAGACCCACCAGCCGCTCGAGTTCGGCCAGCAGCTCCGGCAACCGGTCCTCGCCGACCCGCTCCTGGACGCTTACCTCGGCGGCCTGCCCGCCGGCCGCGCCGCGCGCGGCACCCACCGCGCCCACCGCGGCGGCCACTTCGCCCTTGTCGGCCGTCGGCATGGTGGCGGACTTGACGTTGCTGCTGCGGCACTGCTCGAAACGGGCCGCCGCGTCGTCGGCCTGCGACAGGTCCTCGTCCGTGTCGTGCACCAGGCACCGGCGCAGCACGGGGGAGGCCTTCGCCCCCACGTGCACCGCCGGATAGCCGGTGGCGGAGACCGCGCAGTCCTCCAGCAGCCCCTCGGCGCCGTCGCCCACGTATACGCCGTTCTTCGCGGCGCCCGCGATCGTCACCGACCGCACCCGGGGCTTGGCCCCGGTCCAGATCACCAGTCCGCTGCCCTTGGCGTCGGCTATGGTCAGTTCCTCGATCCAGGGCTCACTGCGCTCGTCGAGGAAGACTCCGGCCGACCCCGAGCCGTCGACCCGCCCGCCGAGCACCACCGCGCCGGTACCGGCGGCGATCTCGATGCCCGTCTTCGAGGGCCGGAGCACCTCGCAGCCCTCCAGCAGTGGCCGGTGCCGGCTGTCCAGGCGGATGCCGGTCTCCGTCTCGCTGATCACGCACCGGCGCAGCACCGCGTCGGCGTCCTTGATGTCGACGCCCGTCATCCGCGCCCGCTCCACCCGGGTGTCCTCGGCGGTGAAGTCCGCCGCACCCTCCACCCGCACCGCGTGCTGCGCGCTGTCCCGCACCGTGCAGGAACGCAGTTCCACGCGGGCGCTTCCGGCGAAGTGCAGGGCCGTGTACGCGGTGGTGGAGATCTCGCACTCGGTGAGCCGGACAGTGCAGCGGTCCGTCGCGTGCACGCCGTTGGCCCCGGTACGGGCCACGGTGCCGCGGTGCACCTGCAAATCGGCGCCCTCCACGGCGGCCAGGCCGGTCCCGGGCACATCGACCACGCGTGTCTGGTCGAGCTCCACCCGGCCGGTGCCCATGACGATCACCCCCGCTCCGCCCGTCTCCCGGATGTGGCAGTCGTGTATCCGGAGCTCGGCGGCGCCGCCCGCCAGTACGCCTTCTCGCCCGGTCCGGAAGATCTCGCACTTCTCCAGCCGGATCCGCAGGTCCTCGCGGCCGGCCGCTGCGGCGTCCCCCTCGGCGGCGGATTCCGAGGCGGCGGCCGCGGCGCGGGGGGCGTCGGCGATCCGCACCCCCTGGGCCTTCGTGTCATGCAGCCGACAGCCGCGCAGCAGGGGGCGCGCCGGGGTCTGCACCAGCAGCGCCGCGTCGCCGACGTGCCGGATCGTGCAGTCGTCGAAGGTGCCCCGGGACTCCCCGGTCAACACGATGCCGCACCCGGCGACCCGTTCGACGGTGGTGCGGCGCATCTCCACCCGGGCGGCGTCGCTCAGCGTCATGCCGTGCCCGGCCGTCGACCGGATCACGCAGTCCTCGAGGACCGCGGCCGCGGTTCCGGTGATGTGGACACCGGGGCCTTCGGTGTCCTCGATGGTGCACGAGCGCAGTTCGGCGGCGTCGCGGGTGACTTCGACCCGGCCGCCGGACACCGCGCAGTGGTCGAGCACCGGCGCGCCGCCGCCGACGAGCACCGCTGGTCCTTCGCGGTCCGTACCGCCCTCGAGCGTCAGCTCTCGCAGCACGGGCGCGCCGCCGCTCACACTGGCGGCGGGGCCGTGCGCGGCCACGATGCGCACCGTGCCGGGGCCCTTCTCCGCGACGACGGTGACGTCGCGGTCCAGGACCAGGGACTCGCGGTAGACCCCCGGCTGGACGTGGATCACCGTGCCCTCACCGGCTGCCCGGACGGCGGCCGTGACGGTGCGGTAGGTGCCCCAGCCTCGGTCCGCCACCCGCAGCGCGTTGCGCTTCACCGGTGCCGCACTCCGTTCCCCGAACCCGTCACGGCGTCTGTCCCGAGTGCAGCAGCGACGTGTAGACGCCGAAGACACCCACCGCGAGCGGCACGGAGATCACCAGGAAGAACCCGGCGAGCGGGTCGATCCAGGAGGGGCGTTCCTCGGTGGCGTCCGCGCGGAACACCCTGCTCAGGCCGAAGGCCAGGGCGAGCACGGCCGCGCCGAGCAGCGCGACGGGACCGGTCCAGATCGGTGCGCCGAAGTTGCCCGGGGCCTTGATCACTGCGGTCGCCAGGCCGATCGTTCCCGCGGCCACCAAGGGGACGACCGCCGCAGCTATGGTCAGCCGCCCCGCCCGCAGGATGAGCGTGAGGCCGAGGCAGCCGGTCAGGGCCACCGCGAAGGACTGGTGCGCGGAGCCCAGGACCATCAGACACGCGGCGACGACGAGGGATCCCAGGGTGTTCGTTCCGATAAGCAGCCGCTGTCCCCGCTTCACCAGGTGCAGCACGCCGGCCTCGTCGGCGTAGGCGTCCGCGCCGCCGGAGTCCGGCCCGGCCAGGACCGCGAAGTGCCCGGCGGCCTTGGGGGCGGCGCCGAGCACGGCCATCATCGTGATGGCCACCACGGCGGAGGCCTCCAGCAACGTGACCTGGCCGAGGGTCAGGCTCGCGGTCAGTACGAGGGCAAGGACGGTGATCGCCACTGCCATCAGCGTCGTCGCGTGGCGGACGGCCAGCAGGCCGGCGAGCGCGCCGATCACGCCCCCGACACTCAACGCCAGCAACATGGAACCGGTGTTCACCGTCGCCACCGGTACGGAGGCGGCGGCCACAGCGAGCAGCGGAACGGCCGAGTACGCGATGATCAGCCGCAGGCCCAGCGGGAGCGACCAGCGCTGGCGGGTGGCGTGCCAGGTCAGCAGGGTCAGCGAGAACGCGACGACCATCGCGCCGACGCCGGTGGCCGGCCGGATGGTGGCGCCGACGTCCGACCAGGTCAGCGTCACGAACCCCGCGATGAGGGTCAGGATGCCGAGGACCAGGGTGGTGTAGGCACGCGGCCGCCAACCCCACACGGCGACGTCGTCGCCGACCTTCCCGACCGACTCCTCGAGGTCGGTGACCACGGGCTCGTCGAACTCCCCCACGGCAGCGTCCCGCAGGTACAGCGTGGCGCCGTCCGCGACGCCGGACTCCCGCAGGGAGGCCTCCGGCGAGAACGGCGGGGCGCCGGGCAGGGCCAGCGACCAGACCGGAGGAAAGGTTTCGTCAAACTCCACCTGACCCACGAGTCCGAGCAAGGTCGGGGTGTACTCGGCGATGGCCGCGTGCGCGGGCACCGCGAGGTCCACCCGCCGCCGCGCTCCCACCACGGTCACATGGCAGCGTTCATTCTCCACTGGGCGTCGTCCTTGTCACACGTCGGCATGAGCCGGCTCTGTCGGGGGTCAGTGCGTGGCGTTCCACGTCTTGATGTTCGCTTCCTCGGCCCCGGCATAATTGCCCCAGTTCACGCGCATCACATGGGCGATCTCGCCGAGCACGCCGTCCTCCTCCTCGCTGCCGAAGAGGCCGACGGCGGCCATGTCCCACTCGTGCATGCGCATCTGGTACTCGCCTGCGGACTGGGCGTTCCATGTGTCGATCAGCGACCGGATCCGGGCCCGCAGGGCGTGCAGTTCGCCCATGATGTGCTCGGCCGAGGCGTTGAGGTCATGCCCCGCAGTCTCCAGGTCCTGACCGACATAGATGGGCATGCTTTCAATATCGGGCATTTCGGTTCCTCCGACGAGAAATGTGTTCCGTGCTGCGTGCGTGCGCGCAGGCCGGCGCGCATCGCCGTCAAACCAGGTTCGCCTTCGGCAGGTTCACGGCGCTGAGGTTCTTCAGGTTCGAGTGCTCGGAGCCCAAGTAGTTGTCCGCGGTGGAGTCCAGGCCGTTCGCGATGGCGAGAAGCGCGTTCTGCAATTGCGCCGCGTACGTGTCCCACTCCTTCATGAGCTCCTGGAAGGTGCTGGAGGCGACACCCTTCCACTTCGCCTCCAGGCCGACGACGTAGCTCTTCAGTGCGTCGAGTTCCGCCTGGACGGTCTGTTCGGTGGTGCGGATGTCCCCCGCCTTGACCTTCAGGTCCTCGGGCGTCGTCTGGTACAGGACGCCGTCCGAGCCCTTGAAACCGATATCCCCGCCGTCGGTCGCCGCCATGGCGCCCCGCCTTCCTTGACTGTTGCCTGGAGACCGGCGCACCGGCCCTGCGCGAGAAGCGCTGAATGCCCGCCACTGCGGAAGCCCCGTACCGGGTAGGCGTGATGCACCCGCCGAGCGCCAGAACACTTGACTCGGGAAAATGATGTTAAGCGACGGCCGTGGCGGATCGTTCATCCGGTGATGAGAATTAACCCGATGTTGGCTTGCGAACTTCGCTACGCGCCGGTCACATTACGGAGTGAGACACAACATACCTGGCCCAAGCCCCCTGGCTAAGACCCCATGCCCGGCCCGGCGGTCCAGGCGGTTGCGATGGCGATCAGCTCCGGGCGGTCGAGCGGACGGTTCTGCCATTCCGCCATGCCGTCCATCACCTTGTCGGTGATCGTGCTGATGGTCGTCTTGGACACGTCCGCGCCGTAGACCTCGGCCAGGTGCGCGGAGATCTCCCCGTGCGCGAGGCCCTTCGCCGACAGCGAGAGCACCATCTCGTCCACGCCGGTCAGCCGGCGCTGCCGCTTCTTGACGATGGCCGGCTCGAAGGAGCCCTCCCGGTCGCGAAGCACGTCGATCTCGACCGGCCCGATGTCTGTCAGCACCGTCTTGGACCGGGTGCCGTTACGGGAGTTGCCGCCGTCCTTGCCCGCCGGGTCGTGCTTGTCATAGCCGAGATGGTCGGTGATCTCGCCCTCCAGGGCGGACTCCAGAACCGTCTTGGTCAGCTGCTGCAGCAGTCCGCCCTCGCCGGTCAGCTGCAGCCCCTTGCTGCGGGCCTGCTCGACGAGCTGGTCGATCAGTTTCTGCTCGACCGTCGCAGCCCCCGGCGACGGATCCGCCTGGTCAGTGGCGGCCACGAACTCGGTCACGGTGTCAGTCACTTGATGTCTCTTCCATGATCATCAATTACACCGGTGGGCGTACAGACCCGCGCTCGACCTGTAGCCGCACCAGCGTGCCGTGCAGGACGGGCAGTTCCTCCTCGGCGTGGTCCAGCCACGGGCCGCGGTGGGTGAGTCTGGGGTGCATCCGGTCCCAGGCCATCGCCTCGGCCTTGCCGTAGTGGGTGGTGTCCGTGCTGGTGGTGACGTCGGGCTGGTGCCAGCTGTCGGGCTTGGCGAAGGTGAGGACGCCGCCGTGCCGACGGGGCCGCCCGCCCCTCGGCCCGGGGCGGACCGGGCCTGGGTCGCGGAGCATGACCCGGTCCGAGCGCAGGCGCCCGACGGCCAGGGCGGCCGGGTCCGTCCCGGTCACTTCACCCAGAGGACCATGCATCGCTTGAGGACATCACGCTCCATCTCCAGCTCGCGTATCCGCTTGTTCTTCTCGCTCATCTCCCGCCGCAGCCGCTCCAGCTCGGCCCGCTCGGCCTCGCGGATCCGGCCACCCGGCGCGGGCTCGGCCGGCCGGTCGGACGACGCCGACCCGTTGCGCCGCCACCGCGACACCCAGCTGTGCAGCGTGCCGGAGTGGACGCCGGGTTCCTCGGCGACCTCCGGGATCGGCCTGCCCGTCTCGATCACAATGCGTACAGCACCCTCACGAAACTCGGGCGTGTACGTCCGTTGCTTGGACCCCATGAACCCCGACTTCCCCTGCAATCACGGACTCCACGCTACGAGGGGAGGGACACAAACCGCCCGACTGCGGAGGCGGTAAACGGTCCGCAACCGCTCCACTCGGGTTTTTCGCACATCACGGCGCCCTGACCGCCGTCAACTGGGTGTGACGACGAAGTGCGAACCCCAGCGATTCGTAAAGCCGGATCGCTGCGCAATTGGCTGCGGCGGCCTGCAGATACGACGTGTCACCTCGCTCGTGTATGTGGGCGGCGACCGTGCGCACCAGCCGGCCTGCCAGTCCCTGGCCACGGAAGTCCGGGTCCGTGCACACGGCGCTGATCTCGGTCCAGCCCGGGGCATGCAGCCTCTCGCCGGCCATCGCGACGAGTCTGCCCTCCCACCTGAACCCGAAATACGCCCCCAGTGTCACCGTCTTCTCGCGGAAAGGACCCGGTTGCGCCCGCGCCACCAGGTCGAGCATGTCCGGCACATCGGCCGGGCCGAGTCGCACGGCCTCCGGATCCGTCTCCGCACGGACGGAGGCGCCTACCATTTCGACGCCTGGGATCGCCTTGGAAACGGTCCACCCGGCGGGAGCGTGCGTGATGCCGGGAAGAAACGTTTCTTCCCCCGACTCGAACAGGCCCGCGAGGTCCTCCCAGGCTCCAGGATCATCCGGATCGGCCAGAGCAGCGAACGGAGAGACCTCCCGCGCATAGCGGGCAGCGCTCCCCCGTCTCTGCGCGAAGGCCGCGTGAGGCCCGGTGAGCGCCGCCCAGGCAACGTTGTCAAGCGTATGGGCTGGCAAAAGGCGGCCGGACCCGTCAAGCGGGACGGAAAGGCTCATTCTTGTTTTCCTACATGTAGTGCACGCTTGCCCGGTCCGGGCCTTGGGGAGACGCTTCCTCGACCGCAGTACACGCGTACGGATGAACAACAACAGGGGCTACCTAGCACCCTGGGGAACACGTTCGGCCTCCTTCGGCCGGAGGCAGGATCAAGCTGCCCAGCCGACAGTGGGCCGTTCGCCGTCAGCCCGCGGCGAACGCGTCCAGGAGTATTGATCCGTAGCGTCGGGCGGCAGATGCACGGCCCAGCCGAGTTCGCCTTGCTCCGCCATCACATCCTCGATCAGAGACGGATGGGGGCGGCAGGGCGGAAGGCAGCCGGTAATGTGTGTGGCCGTCCTCCGAGTGGAAGTGGCGAGCGCGCCCCGCCCCTGTGTGTAGGGGTGGACGACCCGGTTCGGGCGGCGACTTCCTCGTGGGCATGTGAGGCCCGGGAATGGTGGGGAGGACAACGCTACGAAGGACGGTGACGGGTAGGAAAGCGCAGACCCGGGTCCGGAGCAGGACTACCGAATCCGGCGAGCGCTACCAGCGGCGATCGCGGATAAAGTGGCAATCCCGCCGTCAGGTCCGTAATTTGTGCGTCATTCAGAGTCCTCGTCTTTACTTTGGCGGCCATAATGCTACCGCCATACAGAAGAGCCCGGATCGCAGCCCGAGGCGGGTTGTCGGCCCCCACGCAATGCAGGCTATCGATGCCAGGAGCATGCGACGAGCATTTCGGGTGGCCCTGAAAGTCCTAGGATCGGCCGGGAGGCCGTTCCTGTCCCGATCCACAAGATTCGGACCCGTGGGCCCCTACCGGCCCGGGACGTTCTTCTTGAACTTGCGGTGCGGTGGTGTCATTTTCCAGTCAGTGTGCCCATTTCCTGGTGGCAGGCCGTCAGGCTCACGCGCTGCATCGTTGGTCCAGGTTCGCGCGTCACTGTGGACACCGTGGTGAGCTGCACTAGCATACACATTTGCGTGCGTACGCACACGCTGTACGGTACCTTACATGAGGCGCAAGCCGCCTTCGGCAGGGCAGAGCCGGCGGGAAGTGCAGCACCGGCACACCGTGAGACCTCCGGCGAAGCACGCAAGTGGCGCTTCCTTACGGTGGCCACTGCAGCGCCTGGCGCGCAGAGCACCCCCACCTCCCTCGAGCCCAGCACCCCTGACCTGGTCGTTCCATCTGAGACGGCCACGCCGACAGCCGCCTTGATAGCGGTTTCAACGATGAGTGAGGTTGCAAGTGACCCGACCCGATGAGCCCATGGCGGATGTCAGAGACATGTACATGGCACACGCCATGTTGCGCCGGGAGTTCCGCCTGCTTCCGCAGTTGGTGCGGGACGTGAAGCCGAGCGATGTCGAGCGCGCGAAAGCCGTCGGGGCTCACGCCGACCACATCTGTTTCCTGCTGCACCTGCACCACGAGGGCGAGGACCTGCTGCTCTGGCCGCTCCTGCTCGAGCGTGCGGGCGACAAGGCAGCGGCGATCGTGCCCACGATGGAGGAGCAGCACGGCGCCATTGAGCGGCATTACACAGAGGTGACCGAACTCCTGCCGCAGTGGCGTGCCACGGCGCAGCAGGGCGAGCGACTCGCCGGTGCCATCGAGCGGTTGCTGTCGGCGCTGGTGGAGCACCTGATGCTGGAAGAGAAGGAGATCCTTCCCCTCGCCGGGCAGTACGTCACCGCGGCCGAGTGGAAGCAACTCGGTGCGCACGGAATGGCGAAGACTCCCCCGGAGACCATGCCGCTGGCCCTCGGCATGGCGATGTACGAGGCCGACCCCGAAGTGTTCGAGGATCTGCTCGCCGACGTGCCCGAACCCGCCCGCCTGGTCCTGACCGACTCGGCACAGCGCGCCTACGCCGACCACGCGCAGCGCCTGTACGGCACCAGCACCCCACCCCGCGTCGGTAACTGACCCGGACCACACCGAGGGCGATCCACCCGTCCCGAGTTCCGGTGGCGATCACCGGGGGGAGGGGGAGCGACTTGATCGGCTGATCGCGTAACCAACGACGAGGCCTCGTCACCGGCAGAACTCCGGCCGCGTCAACCGATGGCTTTCGGTACCGCGCCGACCCCGCTGTGGCCTCTGTACCAGGCGCGTGACCACTTCGGTCCGACCGAGGCCACCATCCGCCTTCGCGGTCATGGTCGTCGGGGCGGCGGCCGGCTTCCGCCTGCTCGGTCACCTATCCGACCGGCTCGGCCGCCGCATCATCGTTCCGGCGCTCGGCGTCGGCATCGTCTCGGCCGTCGTCCTTGCCGCACGGCCGGACCTGCCGGGTCTGATCGTCGGGCGCCTGATCACCGGCGTGGCAGTGGGACTGATGGCCTCGATGGTCACGACCTACCTCTCCGACTTGCACCACGAGGCCTACCCCGAGCGGGGCGGATCGCCGGTGTCCGCCGAGGTCGCCTCCGTCGCCAACCTCGGCGGCCTGGCATTTGGCCCCTCGTCTCCGGAGCCCTCGCCGCATGGGTTCCCGCTCCGCTGGTCACCAGCTACGTCGTCTTCACCGCCGCCATGACGGTGCTGCTTCTCCTGGTGCTCGCCACCCTTGAGACCGTCGACACCGGCCTCAAGGCCCAGGACTGGCCCGACCGCTTCGCCCTGCGCCCCGCGTTCGCCGCCGCGGCCGGCACCAGTTTCCTCGCCTGCGCGCTTTGGGCCTGTTTCCACACCACTGCGCAAAGCGCCCTGTGTGACCTGGGTCTGCTGCCGAACTACGCCTTCATCGACTCGTCGACGACGCTGTCGGCGACCCTGTACGGCGAGGACGGCATCGACCCGAAGACGGGCAAGGTGGTGTACACGTCCGAGACCGTCTCCTATGAGCGGCCCCGCCGCTTCGCGATCCAGGAGCTGGCGCCAGGCAACACCTTCTACGTCAACGGCTACCGGCACGAGATCACCGGCCTGGAGCTGTCGACGGGCGGCCGGCAGGAGTGGCGCACCTGGCGGGTGTGCCCAGGCTGCGGGTACGTACGCACCGAGGACGCCACCGACGATCGCTCGCCGTGCCCCCGGTGCAGGGCGAGCCAGATCGCGGACGACGGTTCCTGCCTGTTCCAGGTCGTGGAGCCAGCCACCGTGACGTCGCGGGACAAGCGTGAGGACGCACGGATCCGCGACGACAAGGGAGCTCGCCGGCCTCGCCGCTACCCTGGCTACGTGGCGCAAGGAGCTCTCCACGGACGAGAACGGCTCGCCCAGAGACCCGAGCGGTCATGTCGCCGTCTGCGCCGCCGACCGCGACAGGGTCAGCCCGTCATGTAAGTGACCGTCAGCACGGCGTGCGGCACCGCCCAGCCGTCCTTGGTGCGCACCCGCCCCCGCAGGCCCGTCTTGCCGATCGTGGTCATGCTCGTTGCTCGCCTTCCGTCGCGCGTGTGTTCCCCGGGGGAGCGGGGCCCGGGGGGATGCCCCGGGCCCCTGCGGGAGCCACCCGGTGTGGTCCGGTCCTGACGGCTCGGCCGTCCCCTGCCTGTGCTGTCCGGACCAGACCGGGGTGTCCCCCGGGGCAGCCGGTTCGTGCGTCTCCGCAAGCGCGCGAACCGGCCGTTCTCGAGAGGGCCCGCTCACCCCTCGGGGTGGCTGAGCTCCACGTCGACGTCCTTGGCGGTCTCGTCGTCGACCGTGATCGTGGTCGCGACCGGCGGGAAGCCGCTGGCTATGAGCGCGTACTCGCCCGCGTCCAGGTCGCCGAAGGCGTACACGCCGTCGCCGCCGGTCGTGGCGGTGGCCACGACGTTGCCGGCGCCGTCCACGAGGGTGACGCGCGCCTCGGGCAGCGGCAGCCGGGTCGCGCCGCCGAGGACGGTGCCCTGGACGCGGCCGCCGAGCCGCAGTGCGACGTCGACGCGGGTCGGGCCGGTGCCGGCGACCTCGACGGGCAGGGCGGCCAGGCCGGAAGCCGGTGGCGTTGACCGCGAGGGTGAAGTCGCCGGCCGGGAGCTCGGCGAAGCCGAAGCCGCCGTCCTGCCCGGTGCCTCCGCTGGCCAGCACTTCGCCGCGGATGTCGGTGACGGCGACCACGGCGCCGTGGACGGGTATGCCGTCGGCCTCGGAGGTCACGGTGCCGGTGAGGCCGCTGGTGCCGGCCAGGATCACGTTGTGGGGGACCGGTTCCTCGCCGACCACGACTGTGGAGGCCTGCGGCTGGTGGCCGTCGGCCGCCGCGATCAGGACGTACGAGCCGGCGCCGGGCGCGGTGAGCGTGTAGCCGCCGTCGGGGCGGGTGGCGGCCCGGCCGAGCTGCTTGCCGGTGAGGGAGAGCAGGGTGAGCGTGGCGTGTGCGACGCCGGCGCCCTCGGAGTTGCGGACCTGGCCCTGGATGATCCCCCCCTCCGCCGCCGCGTGTTCGGGCGCGGCAGAGACCACGGCCGTGTCCGCCAAGGCTGCGGCGCCGTGCGGTACTGCCTGCGGGGCCGTCCGCTCCTCGGACTCGGAGCCAGCCGTCGTCTGCTGCAAGCCGCTCGCGGTCCTCAGCGGCACCTCCTTGATGAACAGCACCAGCAGCAGCGCCAGAAGAGACAGGGGGGCCGCCACCAGGAACACATCGCCGGCGCCGTGGCCGAATGCGCTCTGCACGACCGTCCGGATCGGCGCCGGCAATGTCGCGAGGTCCGGGATACTGCCGTCGGGCGAGCCGGTGGAGTCCACGCCCAGCGCGGACAGGCCGTCCGTGGTGTAGCGGGTGACCCGGTTCGAGAGCACGGCGCCCAGCGCGGAGACGCCGACCGCGCCGCCGAGGGTGCGGAAGAAGGTGACCATGGAGCTTGCCGCGCCGAGGTCGGCTGGCTGTACCTGGTTCTGCACGGCCAGGACCAGGTTCTGCATCATCATGCCGACGCCCAGGCCAAACAGAGCCATGTACAGCCCGGTCTGCCAGAGCGGAGTGTCATACCGCAGGCTGCCGAGGAGAGCGCTGCCGGCGGTGAGCAGAACAGCGCCGGAGACCAGGATTGCCTTCCAGCGGCCGGTGCGGGTGATGATCAGACCGGAGGCGGTGGAGGAGGCCGACAGACCTGCGATCAGCGGAATGGTGCAGATACCGGCCATGGTCGGCGTCTTGTCGCGCGCAAGCTGGAAGTACTGGCTCAGGAAGATCGTGCCGCCGAACATCGCCACACCCACGAACAGCGAAGCGCCCGAGGTCAGGCTGATCGTCTTGTTGCGGAACAACCGCAGCGGCATGATCGGCTCGCGCGCGCGGGACTCGACCAGCACGAAGATCAGGCCCAGCAGCACCGCGCCGCCGGTCATGACCCAGGTCTGCCAGGAAATCCACTCGTACTTGTCGCCGACGAAGGTGACCCAGGTCAGCAGCAGACTGACGGCTGCGGTGATGAAGCCGGCGCCCGCCCAGTCGACCTTGGCCTGACGCTTGACGACCGGCAGGTGCAGGGTCTTCTGCAGCACGATCAGCGCGATGATCGCGATGGGCACGCCGACGTAGAAGCACCAGCGCCAGCCGAGCCAGCCGGTGTCGACGATGACACCGCCGAGCAGCGGGCCGCCGACGGTGCCGACCGCGAAGGCCGCACCGAGGTAGCCGCTGTACCGGCCGCGCTCCCGCGGCGAGATCATCGCGGCCATGATGACCTGGGTCAGCGCGACCAGACCGCCGACACCGACACCCTGGACAACACGGCAGCCGATCAGCATCCCGGCGTTCTGTGACACGCCCGCGACCAGCGAACCGACCACATAGATCACCAGCGCCAGCTGGACCAGCAGCTTCTTGCTGAACAGGTCGGACAGCTTGCCCCACAGCGGAGTGGTGGCGGTGGTGGCGAGCAGGGATGCGGTGACGACCCACGTGTAGGCGCTCTGACCACCGTGCAGATCGGAGATGATCCTGGGCAGCGCGTTGGAAACGATCGTGGACGACAGGATCGCTACGAACAGGCCGAGGATCAACCCGGTGAGAGCTCTCATGATCTCACTGTGCGACATCGAACTTGAACGACCTGGGGGGGTGCTGGTGCGAGCATGCGACCTGTGCAGACGCGCCGGTGATGTCGTTGTTGCCATCGTCTTCCTTCTTGTGGATTCCTCAGATGTCAGGGCAATCTGCCCAGGTCCGGGTCGGGCGGCTACTGGCAACAGGCGTCGCGATGTCGTAAGACCCGTGGGCGAGGATCGCGCTGCAGCTCAGGAGACCGACCCGGCGGTAACCTCCCAGCGAGTGACAGCCGTCGTGGCCGCCGCCGCATGTCTTGCAACCGGCCGGTCGGCCGCACAGGGCCGACGCGCAGTTGGAGACCGAAGCGCCTACGTTGGTGGGCTCAACCAGCACATGGCTGGAGCATGACCGGAACCGGCCGTCTGACTCCGGGTGCAGCTCCTGTGATGCCCAAGAAGCGCCGATTCCTCCCACCCTTGCCACAGCGTACGTCTCATTGATTTCTGTGAGCAAACAATTGCGGGTAAAGAGTTCTAAACGTGGTAGCCCGTCTCTGGAAAAGCGGGTGCATTTGGCTCTCGTTCACACGCAGTGAGCCCGAAGGAGAGCCAAACTCCATTTGGGTCTTGGGCGGGGGCAGCGAAGTTGAGTGACCCAGGCCACTCAACTTCGCTGCCCCCGCCCAAGGTTCATTGTCACTGGGCATCTGGACAGTGCACGTCATCCGTTGCCTGAGTAGCTGCCGGATCCTGTGGATCGTCGAGGGGCCTCGGCGGTCGCTGAGCCACCGCGACTGCTGTCGTGCGCCGTTGGGCCTGGAGCAACCGCCCACCAGTCTCGTCCGTGGCGATGCAGCCGAGGTTGGGCTCCGAAGGAGCCGGTGACGGTGCCGATCAGGAGATCAGCGCGTCGCACCCCGCGAGCGCATCTGCGTCACTTTGGGTATGGGACTTGTCCATTGGAGATGGCCGAAGACACGACGATCGCTTGACAGCTGGCCGCCGGCGCCCCTGCTCTTGAGGCGCACTGCCATGGTTCCGATGAACGTGGTGCGGCTAACGGGGCCTGCGCAACGAAGGGATCCGCCAGTTGGTGAGCGAGCTCACGCTTGGGGGCGGTTCCCTGAAGGGGTGCGTGCGAGCATGGCGTCGGTCAGGAGTCCTGCACGCTCGGCGTTGCCGCCGTAGACAGCGGCTCGATCCGGTGCGTTCAGACCGCTGGTCTCGATGTCGGACACCGCGCGCTGCAGGGAGCCGCGGTAGGGATAGTCGGAGCCGAGCAGAATGTGCTGCGCTGACATCGTCGCCTCCGCGCAGCTCAGTGCGGGCTGGTGGTAGGAGCAACTGTCCACAAGGCAGCGGTTGCGCAGGTATTCCAGGCAGTCGTACTGTGCGGCGCCGGTGCCGCTCTGATCGATGAGGCGCTGAGCGAGGTAGGGAAGTACCCCTCCCAAGTGGGGGATGATCAGCGTCAGTTCGGGTACGCGGTCGAGCATTCCGGACAGCATCAGCTGCGCCGCCGTCACGGATTCCTGGACAGGCGAGGCGATGCTGCCGAACAGCGTGAACGCCTCGAACGAGGGGTGTGCGGTGAAGTCGTCCATGACCGGGTGCAGCATAAAGGGGAGGTTGTGCTGGGCCATCGCCTGGTAGACCGGCTCGAGGCGAGGCTCGTACAGACTCCAAGGGCGCGTCACGGTGAAGCCGATGACGCCCTTGACCAGAGGGTGTCCTGCTACACGCTCGAGTTCCTCCAGGCTGCCCTCGGTGTCACCGAAAGGAAGTGCGACAAGCGCAGCGAACCGGTCTGAGTGCCGTTCCGCTGCGGCCAGCAGTTCGTCGTTGCAGCGTCGGGCCAGGGCGAGGTAGCCGGCCCGATCGTCCCCCGGCGAGAGTCGGCACGGGTGCGGGATGGACGGCAGGGCGGCATCGATCCCGCTCGCGTCCATCTCGGGCAGCCTGCTGTCGAGCTCGACGCAGGGTTCGGTCAACACCTTGAGGCCGGGGGATTCTTTGGCGACAGCCTCGGTAAGGGCGGGCGGGGAGTAGTGCTGATGTACGTCGATGATCATGCTGGTCCTTTCTCGGAGCTGCCCCGGAAGCGGCCGCTCAGTCGGGCATCGCGGCGACGATCTGCTCCTCGGTGAGCGGCAGCGAACGCACGCGCACGCCGAGGGCGTCGTAGAGGGCGTTGGCGATGGCCGCGGCCGTCGGACCCTGCGCCGTCTCGCCGACACCGAGGGGCGGATTTCCGTCGCCAGGCATCAGTTCGACATCGACCGAGGGGACCTCGGAGAAGCGCAGGATCGGATAGCTCTCCCAGTCCTCGCTGGTGACCGTCATCCGGTCGAAGCGCATGCGTTCCTTCAGCGTCCAGCTGGTGGCCTGAATGGCGCCGCCCTCGATCTGGTTCCGCGCGCCGTCCGGGCTGATGACCAGCCCCGCGTCCACGGCCAGGGTCAGCCGCCGTACCCGGACCTCGCTCACCGCCTCCACCTCGGCGACCACCGCGCAGTATGCGGAGGTGTTCTTGTAGCGGGCGTAGGCGATGCCGTGCCCCAGGGATTCCGACGGCCGCCAGCTGTCCCATGCCGCACGCCGTGCGACGGTCTCGATGAGGGCACGCGCCCGGGGGTCGGTCAGGTGCGCGAGACGGAACTCCACCGGATCCCGTCCTGCCTCCAAGGCGAGTTCGTCCATGAACGACTCAGCCGCGAACACGTTGACGAAGGCGCCGAGCGACCGCAATGAGGAGGTTCGCAGCGGGCTGGGCAGGACCCGGTGGTTGACCGCCTTGCGGTACCCGAAGTCGTAACCGGGGACTGAGTTGCGCCCGGCTGCGCCGCCATGGGTGAGGGGCGCCTCCGGCCCCGACTCGATTTCCTTGCCACCTTCGCGGTGGCTCGCGGCCAGCAATCCGATCGAAGGCGTCATCCCGGGCCGGGTGATGTGACTGTTGCCCCAGATCTCCTGCTCCCAGGCCAGTACCTCTCCGCCGGTGCCGACGTCGGCGGCGACCCTCACCACTGCTGCCGGCCCGAAGGGGGACCAGCCCAGTTCGTCGGCGCGCGACCACACGACCTGTACGGGGCGGCCCGGAACTGCAAGGGCGAGCAGGGCCGCGTCCATGGCGCTGTCGTCCGCACCGTTGTGGCCGTAGCAGCCCGGTCCCTCGACGTGGGAAACGGTGATCTGCTTCTCGCTCATGTCGAGTGCCCGGGCCAGCTCCTGACGCAGGATGTAGACACCCTGACTGTGTGTCCAGACAGCGAGCCGGGCCTCGCCGTCCTCAGTGGTGAGGAGCGCGGTTGCGCTGGAAGGCCCCATTGACGCGTGTGCGATGTACGGGCGGTGGTATGTGGCTTCGTGGGACCGGGTCACCGCGGACGCGGCGGGGCGCTCGCCCTGGTCGGCGAGCAGAGTGGTCTCACGGGGGGCGGTGGTGAGGAACGTCGGCAGGTCGTCCTCGTCCGGGAGCGTCGGCGACTGCTGCCACACCGCGTCCTTGCGCAGGAGCTCCACAGCTCGCAGGGCCACTTCCTCCCGATCCGCGATCACCGCAAGGAAATTCCCGTCGCGCACGGTCGTCACGACCCCGGGCACGGCCAGGGTCGGCTCGGTGTCCACGGTATCCAGCGTGGCGCCCCGTGACGGCGGCCGCACGATCCGGCCGAACAGGAGCCCCGGGAGCACGAGGTCGTGTGCGAACCGGGGCCTGCCGGCCAGTTTGTCCGGCAGGTCGACGCGGGGCGCGTTGGTGCCCACCACCCGGTAGGCCGACTCGGACTTCGGTGCGACCGTCGCGGTAGCGGGCCGGTCGAGCAGTGCGTCGTCAGCCAGCTGCCAGTAGGTCGTGGTCCGCCCGTCAGTCGCGGTGATGCGCCCGTCGTCGACGGTCAGCTGCGTGGCATCGCACTGGAGGAGGGCCGCGGCGCGGTCCAGGTAGACCGCCCGGGCCTCCGCGCACGCGAACTGCAGCGCGGCACCGGAGTGCTGAATGGAAAGGCTGCCCGCCGTGAGCCCCTCGTTGGGGCTGACGCCGGTGGCGGCCGCCGTCATCCGCACCCGGGACACGTCCACGTCCAATTCTTCGGCGGCGATCTGCGCGAGGGCGGTGAGCACTCCCTGGCCGATCTCCACCTTGCCGGATCGGACCTCCACCTGGCCCTCCGGAAGGATGCGCAGCCAGCTGGACAACCAGGGGTTCGCTGCCAGGGACGGGGGCATCGCGGGTGTCGCCGGCGTTGTGGTCATCGGCCGGCCTCCGCTCGCATCTCGGCGGCGGCGATGAGGACCGCTCCCACCAACCGGTTGTGAGCGCCGCACCGGCACAGGTTGCGGTCCAGGGCCTCGCGCACCTCGTCCTCCGACGGATTGTCGTTCTCTTCCAACAGAGCGGCCGCTGCCATCACCACGCCGGAGACGCAATACCCGCATTGCGCCGCCTGTGTCTCCGCGATCGCCCGGGTGACCGGGTGGGACTCGCCAGCGGTACCCAGGCCCTCGATCGTGGTCACCTCTTTGCCGTTGAGCGACCACACCGGGGTGTCGCATGAGAAGGTCGGATGACCGTCGACGAGGACGAAGCAGGCACCGCAGAGACCAAGCCCACACCCGAAGCGGGTGCCCTTGAGGCCCAGATGATTGCGGAGCGCGTAGAGCAGCGGTGTCTCCTCCTCGGTACGCACCTCCCGCTCCTGCCCATTCACCCGAAGGGCGATGGGGACAGGGCCGCCAGCGTTCTGATCCATCACGGCCGCCTCACTTTCTTTCCCTTGCGCGCAGATCCCGCTCTGTACGTACAGCGGGGCCCGTCCGGCCCGGTACAACCGGACCCGGTAAGTGCTACCGCCGTACCGCGAGGTACTGCGACAGCCCGTTAAGTCGAGACCGAACACCCAGTAAAATTAAGGCACCACCTCGACTTTAGTCGAGGAAATCCTCCGCTTGCAAGTTCTGTCCGCGATGCCGAGAGCCGCCCGCTCGACTGCAGGCTTGCCGGTCGCCGGTGGAGGTCGCGGAGCGTTCAACCGAGCCTGGAGTCTCCCGGCGGGTTCCGCGACCGAGGCGGCGTCGTGGATCTCGGGAGCCCGCGTGGTGGACCGCCACGCTGGACGCGGTCCGGCTGGACCCGCGGATGACACCACTGCTCCACTGTGCGACGTGCAGCGGTTCCAGGAATTCGCACCGTCGGAGGAGCAACTACGGCGCCCCACGGACAGCAGCCGCGAACGAGGGGTGCACGCGGCAGACCCGTCGGCACTGTGCAGTTGGGCGTTGGTGTCCCGCAGCCGGCTTCTGGTGCGGCCCGGTGGGCATGGCCGCCGGGGAGGTGGGGGCAGCCCCTGAGCGAGAGGCTACACTCGTCGTCCGCCCGGTCAGGCTACAGACGGAGACTTAAGTGAGTGATGTGTCTCGCAGCGACTCTGCATTCAGGGTGTCGCGGCCGCATCGTGCGGATGCTCTGCGGAATTTCGATGCCCTTTTGGCTGCTGCGAGAGAATCTTTGGCGGAGGGTGGTCCGACAGTCCCTCTAGAGGATATCGCTCAGCGGGCAGGAGTGGCGATCGGAACGCTGTACCGGAACTTCCCCACGCGTCAGCACCTCTACCACGCCGTCTTTGCAGAGGAAGTCGAGCGGCTCTGCGAGTTCGCGGCTCAGGTGGCCGATCTCCCGGCCTGGCCGGCGTTTGAGGCATGGAGTCGCCGTTTCATCGGATACGACGCAACCAAACAGGCCATACAGGGGACGCTGGATCGCAATTCGGAAATTTTCAGGGCTGGACGAGAAGCTCTGCGAGCCGCTGGGGAACCGCTTTTCCGCAGGGCGCAGGAGGCAGGGGCCATCCGTCCGGATGCCCGGTTGGAAGATGCCATTCGCCTTGTTGTCAGCGTGGCGGCGGGATCGTTCGCGGATGACGCGCAACGCGAGCGCGTGCTCTGCCTGGCGTTCGACGGCATCCGGGGAGCGGGGCGAGACGCGGACGGCCCGGAAGACGCTCTGGGATCGCCATCCGGGGCGAACGCGAGGTGAAGGGCCACTTCAAGGTGCCGGACGTGCAGTAGCTCAGCGCGCGGGGACCTCGCCGTCATGTCGCAGTATCGGGATGAGTGAACGCGGCCCGTGTCCGAGCGACTACTGATCCGAACGTGGTTGCCAACCTGCCGCTGGGCCCGACCGGCGGCGGACGGCAGCGCACGGCGAGCGCCATACCCCACTGCCGCATCTACAGACATGTCATGCACTCCGCCGAACCGGACGATGTCACGGCCACATGTGCCACGGCCCCGCCGTTCACGGCTCCCCCGACCGCCTTCTGCCGAGCCTGGTCGCGCAGGCGGGACGATGGCGGAGACCACGCAGCAGACACCGGGCCGCGTCCGCAGCATTCCCCGTTCGATGGTGAACACCATGTTGCACAGGTCCCTGTTCTATAGTGGCCCTCCAGGATCCGCAGGAGATCGTGGAGCCGGGCGCGAGCCCCAGCGGGTCCATGTGCTCGAGTTCCGCCGGCGGCACGGCGTTGAGGACGTCGGACATGACGTCCTCTCCCTGCGCGTCGGGTAGGTAGTCCCGTAGCTGCCGGGTCGCCGATCAGGGCGCGGGAGACCATCGGGGCGGTGTCCGACAGAGGACGCCGTGCACAGCCCGCTCACTGCCGGGCTTCTTCCCTACGGCCTGGACCACCGCATTGCGGATACCGCGCCAATCGCTGCACGGCGGACACGTCGTGTCGGCCGGAGTCTGGCTGCAGGGCACTGCCTTGTTCGACAGCGCCGAGATCCGGAGGAAATGGCGAGGCTAAAGGTCGGGCGAGTAGGCGGGCAGCAGGAACACCGCCAGCCATGCACGCGCTTGGCGATGAACTCGCGTATGGCGTGGGAGACGTGGGTGTTCAGACGGTCCCAGACCAGCACGATGGGCGTCGGCCTCATCCAGCCCCATCACAACGGGCGCACCGAGGGGGTCAACACGCGAACCAAGAGGATCATGCGGCAGATGCACGGCCGAGTTGGCGCTCTCCGCCAACACTTCCTCCTCCAGTGACTACCACGCACCGCTACTACCGATTACAGGACAGAGTCATCCGGTACGCCGTCCCGGAGAAGGCCGACAGCCAGGCCGCCCGCCTGCGCAAAGGGCTCACGCGGCGGACGGCCACCCGGCTTCGGCGAGGAGCGCTACAAGAACCGGGCCATTACGGCACGATCACGGCCTTGAGCGGCTCGCCGCGTCCGACGGAGTCCAACGCGTCCTGCGCCTGCTCGAGGGAGAAGCGGTGGGTGACCATTTCGGCGAGCGGGAACCGCTGGTGGCACATCCGGGTGATCTGGATCGTGTTGTACATGTGCCGCGGCGTCGTGTAGGCCGAGCCGATGACGCTGATGTTGCGGTTGTTGAGGTAGCGCGGCTCGACCGGCGAGGTGCCCGGCGCGGACCAGAGGCCGAGGATGACGTATGTACCGTTGGTGGCGACGAGCGGGAGACCTTCGGTGAACGCGGGGACCCTGCCGGCGGCCTCGATGATGACGTCCGCGCCGCGGCCGTCCGTGATCTCCATGACCGCGGCGGCCCGTTCCTGCTCGGTGGTCTTCGTCACGTCGATGACGGTGGTGGCCCCGAGCTTCTCGGCCATCTCGAGCCGGTTGGCGGGTGCGCCGAGGACCGTGACGCTCCCCGCGCCGGCGAGGTGCGCCAGGAGTGTGGCTGCGAGGCCGACGGGGCCGGAGCCCTGCACGATGACGTTCTGCCCGTACTGGATGCCGCCCAGCCGGTCGAGGGCGTGCAGCGCGGTGGGCATGGCGCAACCGAAGGCGATGAGGGCCTCGGCCGGGACGTCCTGCGGGATCTTGAAGAATGTCATGCCGTCCGGCAGCCAGGCGTACTCCGTGTAGGTCCCCACCGGCGGCTTGTCCCCGTGCTGGTGCAGCTGGTACGTGACCAGGTTGGGGCACATGGACACGTCTTCCAGGACGGTGCAGTAGTAGCAGCGGTAGCACGGCAGCGCCGGCTGCCAGTAGACGAGGTCTCCCACCGCGACGGGCTCTCCGGCGTAGTCGGTGGTGACCTCGGAGCCGAGTTCCTCGATACGGCCGATGGCCTCGTGCCCGAGGACCATCGGGTTGGGCAGCGTGATGTCGCCGGACTGGAGGTGGTGGTCCGTGCCGCAGACGCCGGACATCTCGACCGAGACGATGACGTCACGGCTGGATGCGGACGGGGTGGGGCGCTCCCAGATCTCCAGGGGAGAACCGGGCTTTACCAGTACGGCGCGCTTGACGTTGCGCATGATCTGCGACTCCTTTTCTCTTCTGATGGGTGCCGGGGCCAGGTCGTCCGGCGACGCCGCCGGACGGCCTGGCCCGGGGTGAGACGTTTTCGCGCAGCCTCCGTCGGCCCCAGAGGGGCTGACGGAGGGCCGGTGGATGGGTCAGCGGGCGTAGCCGCCGTCGGCCATGATCGTCTGGCCGGTCACGAAGGCGGCGTCGTCGCTGGTGAGGAAGGCGATGGTGCCGGTGAGGTCTTCGGGAAGGCCGTTGCGCTTGATGGCCTGGGCCTGGGCGGCGGCGTCGCGAGCTTCCTGGGGGTGGACCTGCTGGCTGCCGGGGGTGATGGTCAGGGTCGGGCCGACGGCGTTGACGGTGATGCCGAAGGGCGCGAGGTCGTTGGCCAGGCCGCGGCTGAAGCCGATGTTGCCCATCTTGCTCGCCATGTAGTGCGAGAGGCCGGGGATGTTGGTGACGATGGAGTTGGAGGTCAGGTTGACGATGCGGCCCCAGCCGCCCTTCTTCATGGTCGCCAGTACGGCCTTGACCATGAGGAACTGCGAGTCGAGGTTGACCGCGAGCACGCGCTTCCAGGTGTCGTAGTCCAGGTCCTCGATGTCGCGGAAGGGGAAGATGCCGGCGTTGTTGACCAGGATGTCGGCCCGGCCGAAGCGGTCGGCGACTTCCTGTCCCACGGCCGCGGTCTGCTCCGGGCTGGACACGTCCGCTGTGAGACCGAGTGCGGTGTGGCCCTTGTCGGCGAGCAGGGCGACGGTTTCGTCAGGGCTGGTGAGGTCGACGGCGACAACGGTCGCGCCGCGCGCCCCGAGGTCGACGGCGATGGCCTGGCCGATACCGCGTGCGGCGCCGGTGACGACGGCAACGCGGCCCGTGTGTGTCTGCGGAACTGACATGTCAAAACTCCATGTGTTGTGAACTGATTTGGTTTCGTGCCTCGTTCAGAGGTGCCCGGGGCTCGTGTTGTCCGGGCATCCACGCCCGGGGGACCTTCACGCCGCGCGGCCGGCCTTCATGATCCGGGTGACGTCGGCGATGCGCCGGCCCTGGAAGGTGGCGGCGGCGCGGGCCGTGCTGTCGACGGGGAACTGCGCGTCGGCACCGGTCACGTGCGAGGTGCCGTAGGGGTTGCCGTCGACGAACTTCACGGGGTCGGTGAAGCCGGGGGGCACGATGAACCCGCCGAAGTGGTAGATGGAGTTGTAGAGCGCCAGCAGGGTGGACTCCTGGCCGCCGCGCAGCTGCGCTGTGGAGGTGAAGGCGCTGTACACCTTGTCGGCGAGCAGGCCCTGGGCCCACAGGCCGCCGAGGGTGTCCAGGAACTGCTTGAGCTGGCTGGCGACGTTGCCGAAGCGGGTGGGTGTGCCGAATATGACGGCGTCGGCCCAGGTGATGTCGTCCGGCGTGGCGACCGGGATGTGCTCGGTCGCGGCGGCGTGGTCGGCCCACGGCTGGACGCCCGCGATCACTTCCTTGGGCGCGAGCTCGGCGACGCGCAGCAGACGTACGTTGGCTCCTGCCTCGGACGCACCGGTGGCGATGGTCTCCGCCAGCTGGTGAATGGTGCCGGTGGAGGAGTAGTAGATGACTGCGACGTTGGGTGTGTGGGGCATGGTGGTTCCATTTCGGTGCTGAACGCCTGAGCCCGGGGGCTCCGGCGCGTGGGGGAGGGAGAAGCCAAGTCGGCCGACGGTCCTCCCGGCATGTCGCGCGTACACGACACGGCGACCGGCCGGACTGAAATGCCGTAGAAGTGCGTGCGCAAGCAATTAAATATCAGGTGGGGCGTTTGCGCCATGGGACGAACGACCTACTACTCGAGCTGTAGGCGCTTATCGCCGTGGCCGCGCCGGCGGTGCCGCGGCCTCGGGCGCTGGGACGAGCGCGGCAACCAGGACTCTTGCCCTGACCGCGGCGTTCCCGCGGGCCACTCTCGAGCGGCTGCGCAAAATCAATGGCCTACGACCCGGACAACGTCTCTCCAGGCTTCACCATCCCGCTGGCCACGCAAGGGCGACCCCCACACCGCGGCGGCGCACCGGCACCCCCGGGCCGGCCGGCCGCAGGACGTGAGCACCGCCTCTCGCATCCGGAGGCGGCGCGGCTGCGACGCGCGGGCGAAGGGAGGGCCTGCGATGAGCGAAGCGGGGCCGGCGGCCGACGCGCACCACCCGGAGGGCGTGGCACTCGGCCCACCGGGGACGCTGGGCGGAACTGCGCAGCTGCTGTCTGGACCGCCAGTCGTGGCAACCCCGGGCTTGCCGGGGGACGGTACCGGGCGCACCGCAAGAGATCTGACTAGGCTGAACATGAGACGCGCCGGTGGGCGGCCTTCAACGCGAACCAACCGGCGGCGACCTGCAGTGACATTGAGCCCTCAAGTATCACTATGTGTGACAGGACTGAGGAAATGGGCAAGTCTCCGGCGAGCCGTCTCGCGCCTGGCGATGAGAAGATCGCCGGCTTCGTTCTCGACGACCATGGTCTTGTCTCGGCATGGAGCGCCGGAGCTGAGGCGCTCTTCGGTTACAGCTCGTTCGACGTCGTCGGACAGCCGGCAGCCGTGCTGTGGCCGGAGGTATTCGCGGAACCGACTTCGGGGAACGCCTCTGGGCCGACGCTGGGGTCTGCTCCGGCCCTCCGTGCTGTGCTCACCGGCCGGGACGGACGCCCCGCCGATGTTGTTCTGCACACGTCGCGGTTGCTCGAGCCCGGAGGGCCCGGGATCGAGGGCACCGTTGTCATCGCGGTGCCCGCGCCCCCCTCGCCCGTTGCGGAGGGCCAGGCGATCTTGGAGGCGCTCTTCACTCAAGCGCCGGTCGGTATCGCCGTCTACGACCGGGACCTGCGCTTTGTGCGGGTCAATGCCGCCCTGGAGCACATCCACGGTTTTCCCGAGGAGCGGGCGCTCGGTCGTTCCATCCGCGATGTTCTTCCGGGGCTCGATGCCGCGGCGGTCGAGTCCCGGCTCAAGAAGGTCCTGGAGACGGGCCGGCCGGTCGTCAATGCCGTTCATCGCGGGCGCACCCCCGCAGATCCGGAGCGGGACCATGTGTGGAATGTGTCCTCCGTGGTCCTGACGGGACCGGACGACAGCGTTCTCGGTGTGACCGACTTGATCATTGACATCACCGACCGGTACCAGGCTCGTGAGCGTCTGTCGCTCATCGGCGAGGCCGCCGTTCGTATCGGCACGACGCTTGACGTGCCGCGCACGGCGGACGAACTCGTGGACATGCTCGTTCCGCGCTTTGCCGACATTGCGGTGATAGACCTCTTGGACAGCGTCATGGCGGGGGCAGAGCCGGAGCCGATGCGCATTGGCCCGGTCGGGGTGCGTCTCGCTGCGCGCAGGGCCACCAACCCCGTCGTCTTCGAGGGGTTCGCGCAGCGGGGGGAGCTGCACGATTTTCCCCCTGACTCGCCTCATGTGCAAAGCCTCATGGACGGGCAACCGAGGCTGATTCCGGTCGTCGACCCTGATGCCGACTGGATGCAGCATTCTGCTGACCAGCGGATCCGGGCCGTCCACAGACACGAGATCGGCTCCTTGATTCTCGTACCTCTGCGTGCCAGGGAGGCGACCTTGGGTTTCGTCCATATGTATCGGGGGCATGCGAAGCCCTTCGAGGCGGATGATCTTGTTCTTGCTCAGGAGATCGTCGCGCGCGCCGCTGTGTGCGTGGACAATGCGCGCCGATACACGAACGAGCACCGAGCGGCCCTCACCCTCCATGCGAGCATGTTGCCGCGCAGCGTCGCCGATCAGAGCGCGGTCGAGGTGGCGCACCACTACCGCCCGTCGCGCGTGCACGCGGGAGCCGGTGGCGACTGGTTCGATGTGATTCCCCTCTCGGGTGCGCGGGTGGCCCTGGTCGTGGGCTCGGTGCCGGGCAAGGGGTTCCAGGCGGCCGCGTGCATGGGGCACATCTGCTCCGCGATCCGCACGCTGGCGCAGGTGGAACTCACTCCGGACGAGTTGCTGGGCCAGATCGACGACATGGTGCCGCGGCTCCTCGAGCGCGAACACGCCACCGGATCCGCAGCCGTGGTGGAGGCGTTGAAGGGCTCGACCTGCCTGTACGCCGTCTACGACCCCATCTCACGACACTGCGTGATGGCGAGCGCCGGTCATCCTCCGCCCGCCATCGTCGGCCGGGATGGGGAGGCGGTGTTTCCCGAGCTGCCGATCAACGCTCCGCTCGGTCTGGGAGACCCGGTGTTCGAGCCATTGGAGGTGGAACTCGACGAGGGCAGCACCCTGGTGCTCTGCAGTCAGCGCCTCCCGTACCCCGCCGACACGGCCGACGGGCTCGCGTCCCGGCTCGGCACGGTCATCGCCAGCCGTAGCCGGCCACTCGACGACACGTGCAGAGCCATCACCGACCTGGTCGCTTCCGGCCTCACAAAGGAAGACGGCTTGGCAGTGCTCCTCGCCCGGACTCGCACACTCGACCCCGAGAAGGTGGCCGTATGGACGGTGCCGCCGGTACCCGAGGCCGTTGGCGACATGCGCCCACTCGTACTGCAGAAACTTCAGCAGTGGGGGCTGGAGCACCTGGCCTTCGCCTCCGAGCTCATCGTCAGTGAGCTCGTCACCAATGCCATCCGCCACGGCCGTGATCCGATACAACTCCGGTTGGTCCTCGACCGGACACTGATCTGCGAGGTCAGCGACGCGGCAAACAGCTCGCCGCACATCCGCCGAGCAGCCACCACCGACGAAGGAGGACGCGGGCTCTTCCTCGTCGCCCAATGCTGCCATCGCTGGGGAACCCGCTACGCCCCACTGGGCAAGACCATTTGGGCCGAACAGATCCTGTGAGCTGAGCGCTCGCGGCGGTCGGGCCAAGTTCGTGGCGCTGGTGAGGGCGTTGCTATCCACCACAAGTTCATGATCAAGGACGGCTACCCCGTGTCACCGCCGACTACGGGCCAGACCCGTTCTTTGAGCCCTGTCTCACATCCGGTGGTAACAGCCAGTGAGGCCGAATGCGCAGAGTAACAACTGCAGGTCGGCCCGCAACGTGACGCTGCCAAAGCCTCGCGGAGCAGCTTCAGGCTGGAAGCCGGCAAGGGCCGGGAGGGTCCCGTCGATCCGCAGCAGAGTACTTCGGGACGGTCTTCAGCGACATGACATTTCGTTACCATCGGATATGAGACAGAGCCGTTCTTTTTACAACCCCGTCTTCGGCGAGAGGGTCTGTCCGTGCGGTCCCGGTCCCTCGGGAAACCCGGAGGGGCGCGCTGTGGCTGTTTCCTTGCGGGGCATGGGCACGACTCAGGATCAGCCGCGTCCGATGAGTGTCATCATCCGCGTGACCAGTTCCAGTGAGGCGTCGATGTGGGGCAGGGACATGGATTCCACCATGAAATGCTGGATGCCGGTGCGTTCGGCAAGGGACTTGATCGCGTCGGCGACCTGGGTGAGCGGGGTCCCTTCGACGATGTTGACGCGCATGATCGTGTCGATCTGCGATGGGTCGCGTCCTGCCGCTGTGGCGAACCCGTCGATGACCGCACGCTGTGCGAGTACGACGTCAGCGTCCACGAAGACAGGAACTATGGACGCCGGCAGCCAGCCGTCGGCGCGCTCTCCGATGCGCTTGAGCGCGGCACTGGCCCCGGTCGGTGCGCCAATGTAGAAGGGAGGACGGGGCCTCTGCACGGGTTTCAGCGGAGAGTGCTGCAGCGGAAGGTCCAGGTGCCGGCCGTGGTATTCCACTGGGTCCTCGGTCCAGAGCAGCTCCAGCGCATCGAGCATCTCGTTGGTCCGGGCGCCGCGCTTGCTGAAGTCCAGGTTCGCTGCCGTGAACTCCTCGGGTGACCAGCCGACACCGAAGCCCGGAATGAGGCGTCCTCCACTGATGAGATCGATCGTGGTAAGGCTGCGTGCCAACTGCACGGGTGCGTAGATGGGAGCGATCAAAACGTTGGTGCCCAGCTGTACCCGCTCGGTCGTCGCAGCTGCAACGCCGAGCAGCACAAATGGGTCCGCGGCAGTCCGGTACTCCACTGGAATCGTGGTGTCACCCGCACCGCCGATTCCGATTGTGGGATTGACTGCCGCGAAGTTCCGATCCCCTACCCACAGGCTTGCCGCGCCCGCCTTCTCCGCTTCTCGGGCGAAATCGGCTGTCTGGGAGACCTGATGGGCCACATGGTTCAGGTACGGAAGTGCAAAACCAATCTTCATGACGACCTTCGTTCACTGCAGAGAGATGACTGCTTCAACGGATACATATGCCCTGATCTGCGGATCCCGTAGACCCCGTGAGGGGCGTGCCCGGCAAGCGTTCGGGCCGCCGTGAGGTGCGGACTGCCAACAAGGGTGCCGTGAGAACTCAAACTGCTTGCGTCCGCACGTGTGATGCTTGCGCCCCAGCCTGGCGCGCCCAGCTGCACGTGGGAGCGAAGAGGCCACTCGCTTCGGCTTGCAGCTGGGCGGATGGGGCCGGCTCCCGTGGGGAGCCGGCCCGGCGCGGGGTGGGGGTCAGCCGAGGATCGTGGCGGCCTGGACCTGGCCGATGGCCGTTTCCTGCCACAGGGCGCTGTCCCAGGTGGACGTCATGCGGGTGATCAGGCCGTTCGTGCCAAGTTCGAGCGCGGTGGCTCCCAGCGGCAGTGGGGTGCGGCTGATCCACTCGAAGGCGCCGCCCTGGGCGCTGCCGACAGTGTGTCGCAGGGTGACGTTCCGACCGTAGGGGAGGGTCGCCAGGGTGTGGCTGAGGAACTCCTCGGCCCGGCCCCGGCCGATCACCTGGGTGTGCAGGGCCATGTCCTCGAGGACGACGTCCGGGTCCAGGAGCATGGCGGTCTTGGCCGCGTCCCCGGCTGCCAGCGCGGCTACCAGTTTGCTGACGACCGCCCGGAGGGCCGGAGCGGCGGTCTGGCCGACCGTCTTCTCTCCGAAGTCGGTGGGGAACTGGTCGACGGGGACGCGCATGTCGTCGACGCCCTTGACGGTGAGGGAGCGTCCGTCCCAGTGGTCGACCCAGCGGACGACCTTGCCGTGGTGGAAGTTGATGGTGCCGATGGCTCGCAGTTCGCGGCCGAACAGTTCCGGTGAGTCGGTGAAGAAGACCACGGCGCTGTTGTCGTCGCCGACGATGCGGGTCGGGTAGGCCATGGCGGAGTCGGGCCAGGTCGGCATGAGCTGGGCGAAGAGGTCGTACAGGTGCTGCCAGTCGGGGAAGGCCCAGCCGACGGTGGCGTCGGTGTAGACGATCGATGTGCGTGAGAAGTGCGCCATCAGGCGGTCGACGTCGGTTCCGGACTTGGCCTCGAAGTAGGAGGTGAAGAAGTCCGCCAGCCAGGGTGTGGCCCGGCTGACGTCGACGTCGTGTCCCATCACCTTGATCGTGCGGGGAGGCCGGTAGGCGGTCTTGGGGGTCGCGGCGGCAGAGCCGACGCCGATGCCCGTCATGGCCGTGGCGGCCAGCATCCCGCCGAGCAGCGTTCGACGGCCCGGACTGGCGGAGCCTTCAAGGGAGGAGAACTTCATCGATTACTCCAGTGATCGTCCCTGCGGCAAAGTGCCGTCGGCTCCTGAGGCCGGGGCGCGCGGTGAAGCACCCGCCGCCGCGGGGGTCTTGATCGCGACAGTAATAGAAGATGCGTACGCAAGCAACATTTGCGGGGTATATTTGCTCGCGCCGCACCTTGCATGACTCGGCGGTCCCGCTGAACGCCCAGCCGGCGTCTCCCTGGATGGCAGGATTACCGGTTCGCCCGATACGGCCCGGCTGTGCCGGCAGGACAAGTTCTCTGGCGGCCATACCGCGAGATGGGCGAGAACGGGGCCGTCGCATCGCCGCCCCGTCCAGGTCCGCGTAATCGTCGTACGGCGACCTCACGCGCTCAGAAAGGCAGCACAACGATGGAATTCGGAATATTCTCGGTCAGCGACGTGACCCGTGACCCCGTCACGGGCTACACCCCGAGCGAGGCGGAGCGCATCGACGCGATCGTGCGTATCGCCAAGCGCGCGGACGAGGTGGGTCTGGATGTCTTCGCCATCGGCGAGCACCACAACCCGCCGTTCTTCTCGTCCACCCCGACCACGCTCCTCGGCCACATCGCGGCCATCACGGAGCGGATCACGCTGAGCACCTCCGTGACCTTGATCACGACCAATGACCCGGTGCGGATCGCCGAGGAGTACGCGATGCTCCAGCACCTGGCCAAGGGGCGGGTCGACCTGATGGTCGGCCGGGGTAACACCGTCCAGGTCTACCCGTGGTTCGGTCAGGACATCCGCAAGGGGGTCCACCTCGCCTTGGAGAACTACAACCTGCTGCACCGGCTCTGGCGGGAGGACGTGGTCGACTGGGAGGGCGAGTCCCGCTCCGCGCTGCAGGGTTTCACGTCCACCCCGCGTCCGCTCGACGACGTTCCGCCGTTCGTGTGGCACGGATCCATCCGCACCCCCGAGATCGCCGAGCAGGCCGCCTTCTACGGCAACGGCTTCTTCGCCAACAACGTCCTGGCGCCCTACGGGCACTTCGACCAGCTCATCTCCTTCTACCGCGACCGCTTCGCCCACTATGGGCACGGCACGCCCGAACAGGCGATCGTCGGCCTCGGCGGTCATGCCTTCATCGCCAGGAAGTCACAGGACGCGGTCAACCGGTTCCGCCCCTACTTCGAGGCCTTCCCGCTGTTCAGCGGCAACTCCCTCGACGACTACATGGAGGCTACGCCGCTGTCGGTGGGCAGCCCCCAGTTGGTCATCGACAAGACCATGGACTTCCGGCAGCGCTACGGCGACTACCAGCGCCAGCTGTGGAACATCGACCTCCTGGGACTGCCCGTCGAAGCCGCCCTTGAGCAGGTCGAACTCCTCGGCACCGAGGTCGTCCCCGTGCTCCGCAAGGAGATGGCGGCCACTCGGGCGCCCGGTGTCCCCGAGACGCCGACCCACGCGAGCCTGGTCAAGGCGAAGTACGGCGACGCCGAGCCCCGCCAGCCGCGCCCGAACCCCAACCGCGGCGACAACGTGACCGGCACCTCGCCGTACGAGGACAGCACCCCGGCGTTCGCCGCCCGCTACCCCGAGATCGGCTGACCATGACCGACGACACGGCACACCCTCAGGCCGATCGGGAGCAGCCGGCCCATCCATCGCTCTCTCTCGTGGTCGTCAGCGGCGGGACCGGCAATCCCTCGTCGTCCCGGTTGCTGGCCGACCGCATAGCGCAGAAGACCGCTGACCTGCTCCGCATACAAGGCCGCGCCCTTACGATCCAGGTCATCGAACTTGCCCCCATCGCCGTGGACATCGCGCAGGCCATCGTCTCCGGCTTCCCCGGCGAACGGCTCCTGGCGACGATCCGGCAGCTCGCCGCCGCGGACGGCGTGATCGCATCCTCGCCGGTCTACACCGCCGGCATCAGCGGACTGTTCAAGTCGTTCTTCGACGTGCTCGACAACGACCTGATCGTCGCCAAACCCCTGCTGCTGGCCGCGACGGCCGGAAGTGCCCGCCACGCACTGGTCGTCGACGACCACATGCGCCCTATGCTCGCATTCATGCGCACACTGACAGTACCCACCTCGGTCTTCGCCGCACCGGAGGACTGGGGCGACTCGGCCCTCGGCGCGCGCATCGGCCGCGCGGCCACCGAACTCGCGGTGTTGATGAGCTCGGGCGTCGGCGCCGCGATCGCCGACAACGCCTGGTCCAGCTACCAGCATCACTTCGGCGGGAACGCGACACGCACGGAGCAGACTGCGGCGGACGTCGACTTCGACTCCCCGCTGATGAGACTCGCCGCCGGCGGCGCCCCGCCCCCTCAAAGTGACCAGTCGGCTACCTGACCTCAGGGCACCGCTGACCTACGCGGTGAACGGCAACGGCAACCTCGCTCCCAACGGAGCGGGGGTGCCACTGTTCCAGCCCGCGAGGCGGCATCAATCGGGGCCGGAGGTCCAGGAGCGGGGAACGCATAGTTCCCCGCTCCACTGCGGCGTGGCCGCGCTGACCGGCGCCGAGCAGCTCGCCGGCGAAGTGGCCGCCCTGCTGCCGCCTGGGGGCTTGCAATTGAATAACTGTCAGTTTTGATCTGAAGCATCGTCATCGTCAGGGTGCCGGTGGGAGGCTGCGGCATGGCTACGCATCCCCACCCCCGTACAGCGGCCGAAGCCCTGCAGACAAAGTTCGACCAGATCCTGCCGCACCTTGATGAGCGCCGTCGTCGGCTCTATCTGGCCAGCGAGGCCACCGCGATCGGCCACGGCGGCATCACTCTGGTGGCGGCGGCCTCCGGTACCAGCACCGCCACCATCGCACGCGGCATCGCCGAGCTGGCCGGGCAGCCTGCACCGACCCGTCGGATCCGGGTTCCGGGAGGCGGCCGCAAGCCTTTGACGACCACCGATTCCGGTCTACTGCCGGCACTCGAGGCGTTGATCGAGCCGCACACTCGCGGCGACCCCGTCTACCCGCTGCGCTGGACCACGCTGTCGCTGCGCGCCTTGGCATCGTCGTTGACCGACCAGGGCCACCCGGTCAGCGCCACGACCGTCGGGCACCTGCTGCACACCCTGGGCTACAGCCTGCAGGGCACCGCGAAGACCCACGAGGGCGTCGGCCATCCGGACCGCGATGCCCAGTTCGCCCACCTGAACCGCACCGCCGCCGCCTTCCTCAACGACAACCAGCCGGTGATCAGTATCGACACCAAGACCAAAGAGGCTCGGCGACCGCGACCGGTCCGGCCGCACCTGACGACCGGGCGGAAACCCGATCAAAGCGGACTGCCATACCTTCATCACCAGCGACCAGCCGGTAGTCATCCCCTTCGGGATCTACGACATTGCCCACAACAGCGGCTGGGGCAACATCGGAACCGATCATGACACCTCCGAGTTCGCGGTGGAGTCCATCCGCCGCTGGTGGCAGCACGGCGGACAAGCTGACCACCCGGACGCCACCCGGCTGCTGATCACCGCCGACTCCGGCGGCTCCAACGATCCCCGCCGCTGGACATGGAAGTAGCATCTGCACGCCTTCGCGCAGGAGAGTGGGCTCGAGATCACGGTCTGCCACTTCCCACCTGGCACACAATGCCGTTGTTTGACTACTGAACTATCGTCGCCTGCAGTGTGATGGTCCTGGCGGGTGCGTGGCGTGGTGGGGCTTTCGGTTTGTCCTTCGGCCGGTAGGAGTACAGCGAGTTGCCGTTTCAGGAAGCGGTCTGCCTCTCGCAGTCGGCAGGTGCCACTGTCGAGTTTCCGGCGGACCTTGGCCGCCAGCGCGGTCAGGAACCGGCGGATCTTCGACGGGGTGTCGGCGAGCTGGCGGACCACGCTGCGTCGGGTGTGCTTGAGGACCTTGACGAACGAGATGCGGTCCGGGTCGATGCCGTTGCTGTCAGCGAGTTGCATGATGATGCCGGTCAGGCAGTGGTGCACGACCAGGTGCGCCCACACTTCCTGGCTTACCAGCTGCGGGTCGGTGGATCGCAGAACTTCCTGCCGGCCCCGCTGGAAGGTCTTGATCTGCCGATAGGCCGATTCCACCTGTCGGGTAGGTGCGGCGCATTGCTGCGCCGTACCCCCCTCAGAACCGGACGGGCGGCGTTGACCGTATCCGGCTCAAGCAGGCCCTGAAGGCCCACGGGCAGCCAGATTTGCCGGTCCACGGCTACCGCGCCAGCGGTGGCAGTGGACGTGAATCAGTCGGAAGGCGACACGATCGTCCGGCTGACCTGCGTCCGGGATGAGGGTGAGCGCGTTGCCGCGCACCGCCGTCCGGGTCGCCCGTAGCCACTGCTCCCATTCCTGGGGGCTTTGCGGCTCTGAGTGCGTTGTGGCAAACCGGATCTCGTTCGAAGCCCGCGGTGCGGGTGATCATTCGGACAGAGATGCCGGTGCGGTCGTGGGCATAGAGAAACGGGCCCCTTGGTAGTGACGTGGTTGTTGAGGCCGGTCACGAGCAAGGAGGCCCGTTGTCGGACGAGTTGACCATCTCTGCTGTGCCTGCGTCCACTGCGGTCACCCTTGGGTGTGACTGCTACGTGCACCGGTTCGGTTCGATCGCTGCGGGGCGGCGGGCAGGCTGCTATCCGAGTGACATGACGGACGCGGAGTGGGCCGAGGTCCGCTCCGTGATGCCGGTGCCGGCCTGGCTCCTGAAGCGGGGCGGGCGCCCGGAGGCGTTTTGCCATCGCGAGATGCTCGACGCGGTGCGCTACCTCGTCGACAACGGTGTGAAGTGGACGGCTCTGCCGGTCGACTTCCCGTACTGGCGGGCGGTCTACGATTTCTTCCGCCGCTGGCGGTCCTACGACTACGTGCGTGAGCTGTACGAACGCCTGCGACGCTCGGCGAGGGAACGCACGGGCCGCAACGCCGAGCCCAGTGGGGGGATCATCGACAGTCAGTCGGTGGACGCCTCCGAAACCGTCGGTGAGGACAGTCGCGGATACGACGGCGGCAAGTCATGTGACGGCCGCAAGCGCCACATCCTGACCGACACAGAGGGCCTGCTCCTGGAGGTCACCGTGACCACAGCGGATGTGCATGACTCCAAGGCCGCCCCGGCGCTGCTGGAGGCATTCATGGAACAGCCGGGCCGACTGCTAAAACTGGTGTGGGTCGACAGCGCCTACCAGGGTCCGGCGCTGGCGAAGGCGTTCGCCCGCCACGGGGTGCGGATCGAGGTCGTGCGCCGGTCCGACGGACAACGCGGATTTGTCGTACTGGCCCGCAGGTGGGTGGTGGAGCGAACGCTGAGCTGGCTCTCCCGCTCACGCCGCCTCAACCGCGACCACGAACGCCGCCCCGATCACCACCAGCAGATGGTGTGGTGGGCCGCCGTGATCAGGCTGTCGAGGCGCCTGGCCGCAGACGCTCCGCGCTGGCCGGAGAAGCGTCCCGAGCGACTGCTCCCGGCGCCGGCGTGAACCGCCCGTCCTCCGCCCGCAGCAGCCAGCCCCGCTTCTCCAGCACGTTGGCACGGTGACGGATCTTCTCCACCTCGTTCTTGATCTCCGCCTCCCGGCCCACCGCCCGGGTCAGCTCCACCCCGTTCACCGGCCCCGAAGCGGCCACCACCGCGGCGAACACCTCCCGATACACGCCGCTGAGCACCTCCTCACCGATGCCCGGCCGCCACACCGGCGGCCGCCCACCATGCACCGGGCCTGAACCGTTCGGTCCCCCAGCGGCAGCCACCTCACCACCAGACAGCACAGAAACCGGCGTATCCACCGCGCTCTCCTCGGCCAGCACCGACACCAGCTCCTCACGCCCCACCCGGGCCCGCTCGACCCGCTCCCGCGCGGCATCCACCTCCGCCTGAGCCTGCTCGAGGACCTCCGTCCAGGACTCCAGCTCCTGCCTCGCCCGCGCCTCACGCCGCTCCATCAACCCCAGCACCGACGGCATCACAACCTCCTCGATCAACAACAAGCCGTCCGCTGCCTGCCCCTACCCCTCCACGATCACACCCCGCACACGAAGAAGCCCCTGCTCATCGAACAGGGACTCCCTTTGCCACAACGCACTGAGGCGTCCCCCGGGGTGTGGACACAGGGGCTCATGCCGCGATTGAGAGTTTAGCTGCTCGCAGATGCTGCTGTTCGAACTCCACCGGTGAGAGGTAGTTGAGGGCACTGTGGCGTCTGCGGGCGTTGTAGTAGGTCAGCCACTGGAAGATTTCCTGCCTCGCCTGACGCATCGTCGAGAACAGCCTCTGGTGCATCGTCTCCCTCTTGAGCCCCTGCCAGAATGACTCGGCGAGGGCGTTGTCGTAACTCGAGCCGACCCGGCCCATGCTCCTGCGGATCCCGAAACCGTCGCAGACCTGTGCGAACGCGGCAGCGGTGTACTGCGAGCCCCTGTCCGCATGAAAGATCACGCCGTCCACGTGCCCGCCGCGGGCCGCCACCGCCATCTTGAGGGCGTCGATGACCAGCTCGGCCCGCATATGGGTGGCCATCGAGTAGCCGAGCACCCGGCGTGAGCAGATGTCCAGGACGCAGGCGAGATACAGCCACGCCCCGCTGAAGTTCCCCCGTGATGTTGGACACTCAGCACTTACGCCGCGAGGGCATGTCCGTGCTCGTGCCGCTGCCGGATCTCCAACGGGGTCAGATAGCCCCACACTGGATGCTTCCGCAGCCGCCTGCGGTTGTAGAAGGTCTCGATGAACGCGAAGATCTCGGCGCGGGCGGTGGCCCGGTCGCGCCACTGGCGGGTGCCGATCTCTTCCTTCAGTACCGCGAAGAACGACTCGGCGGCGGCATTGTCGAAGCACGAGCCGGTCCGGCCCATGCTCTGCCGAAGCCCCAACCGGCCTATCTCACGGCGGAGTTCCTTGGACGTGTACTCGCTGCCGCGGTCCGAGTGCGCGATGCAGCCGGGCTGCAGACGGCCGCGGCCGGTGGCCATGGTCAGTGCGTCGACGACCAGGCTCGCCCGGTGATGGTCGGCCATCGAGTAGCCGACCACCTCGCGGGTCGCCAGGTCCAGCCAGGTCGCGAGGTAGAGCCAGCCCTCGTCGGTGGCGATGAAGGTGATATCGCCGACCAGCCGAGTGCCGGGCTCACGGGCGGTGAAGTCACGGCCGAGCAGGTCCGTCGCGGGCACGGCCTTCTTCGCCGGACGGGTCAGACTCCGCCGCCTGCGGCGGGTGACTCCGGTGATGCCGCGTTCGCGCATGACTCGCTCGATGCGCTTGCGGTTGACCCGGTGACCGAGCCGACGCAGCTCAGCGTGGATGCGCGGCACTCCGTACGCGCGCCGCGAGGCGATGTGCAACACCGTGATCTCGTGCGCGAGGGCGTCGTCGGCAGCCTTCCGGGCGGTGCGGGCCTGCTGCCCGGCCCGCCAGGCATAGAAGGAGGAGCGGGCCACTTTCAGCAGCCGGCAACGCATACACCGCGCTCACCGATCGCTCTCTTTCGCGAAGAAGACCGCCGCTTTTCGCAGCACCTCAATGGTCTCGGCCTGCTCGCGGGCCAGCCTGCGCAGCCGGCGCAACTCCTCCCGCTCGGCCGTCGTCAGCTCGCCCGGCGCCCCCTGACCCCGGTCGGCCTGATCCTGCCTGACCCAGTTCCGCAGCCCCTCGGCGCTGACCCCGAGGTCCCTGGCCACCTCGGTGACCGTCCTGCCGGAGGAGCGAACGAGGGCGACCGCGTCCCGCTTGAACTCCTCCGAGTACCGCTTGCTGCGGTTGCTCTTGCTTCCCACCTGGCACTACTTCCTCTGGAACTTCACGTCCCAGTCTCCAGGTGTCCAACATCAAGGGGAAGCTTCACTGTCCGGAAACTTCGTGGCCCCTCAGGCCCCATTTTCCCGTACCCGAGGTGATCAGCGCAGCCAATCTCGCCCACCTGTAAAACTAACGGCTCTGTCTCACATCCGGTGGTGACGGACGGTGATGATGGCGACGGGTAGACCCACGAATCAAAAAGCTCGCAGGTCCAGTATGTTGGAGCGACCGTTGGTTGGAATAGCCAGCCTGCACAGAGACCTCCGATGCGAGCCTGGCGTGCCGACGCCGCGTCTCCCAGCGCAGCGCTCTTCGCTCGTGAAACATCGAGGTCAGAGCGTCAACCGCACTCTCTGCAACTGGCTGCTGTCGATGCTCACGATCTGTCACCACCGGATGTGTGACAGAGCCGTTCACCGTACAGACCCAGATCACGATGCCGGTGGCTGTACCTCTGCCCGCAGGCACCCCACCCACCACGCTCACCAGCGGCGATGCCTCACGCCTCACGAACTACAGCTGCCGTGAAAGTGCGACAAGGTCGAGCGAATTTACAGTCCTGTAAGACTGTCTTCGAAGGGTGCAGGCCGCTGCGTAGCACCATGCAGCGACATGGCACAGTGGTTGCATGTCGAGTAAAAGCGCACGAGTGGTTGTTTTCACATCTTTTTTGCCCAATTATCAGCTACTGGCGAGCTGGGCGGAACGACATGATCACCAGATCGCACTGGTCGTGACGCTTCCGGGCGGTACAGGCCGCTACGGCGAGGGTGAGCTGACGAGTGGCATGGGCAAGGGGATAAGTTTGCTGGCTACGGGAAAGCTGCGGACGATCGCCGCGCCGCTGATCTCTGGATTGGCTCCCGATCTGGTGATCTCCGCAGGGTTCTCGCGTCTGATACCGCAGGAGATCTTGGATATCCCGGCCTACGGTGCCTTGAATGTGCACCCATCAGTGCTTCCCGTTGGCCGGGGGCCCAATCCGATGCGGCTGGTGTACGAAGGAGCCGAGACTATCGGCGCGACCCTTCACCGGACCGAAGCCGAGTTCGATACGGGTGCCGTCCTCAGTCAGCGTGAGCGGCCGCTGCCGAAGGATCTCAGCGGACCAGCACTGATGGCCAGTTGGTTGGACATGTTCACCGAAGTCATCGAAGAGGGCACCGACAAAGCGCTCACGGGAGAACACGGCATCCCTCAGGATTCTGCCCACGCCTCCTACGTGCCGGCGTTCAGCGCGGAGGAGCAGATCATCGACTTCACCGAGGCAGCAGCAGTGATCTGCCGCAAGGTGGCGGCTCTCAACGTTCTGACTACCCGGGCGACGATACGTCTACGGGGCTTGGAAGGCTCCATCCGCCACGTGGAGCCGGTGGCATCCAGTGGTGGAATGCCCGGAACGGTCCTGGCTGTCCATGATGACGGATGGACTGTGCAAGCTGCCGACAAGGCCGTTCGTGTGATCACCGACGACAGACCACAGTGCGGGTGATGCGTCGGGTCATGAGGCAAGGCCGCGAAGTTCGTGGTCAGCTGGCGAGGGTGCAGGTCGCGGGTCCGGTCTTGGTGAACAGGCCTCGGTGGTGAATCGCCCCGGGTTTGATGGAGACATCGAAGACCCGGAAGGATCCCGAGCATGGCTGCACCCCGTAAGTACCCCGAGGAACTGCGCGAGCGGGCGACCCGGCTCGCCGTCGAGGCCCGCAAGGACCCCGCCGGCCGCGCCGGGGCGATCAGGCGCGTCGCCGAGCAGATCGACATTCACCCCGAGGCCCTGCGCGGCTGGGTGCGGCAGGCCGAGACCGACGACGGCGCCCGGGCGGGCACCACTTCCCAGGACGCGGCCCGGATCGCGGAGCTGGAGCGAGAGGTGAAGGAACTGCGGCGGGCCAACGCGATACTGAAGTCCGCCTCGGCTTTCTTCGCTGCGGAGCTGGACCGTCCACTGCGCTGAAGGTCGCCTACATCGACCAGCACAAACAGGAGTTCGGCGTCCAGCCGATCTGCGACGTCCTGAAGGACACGGACGCCGAGATCGCGCCGAGCACCTACTACGCCGCCCACACCCGGCCCGAGTCCGCCCGCACCGCCCGCGACCGGGAACTGACCGAGGAGATCCGCGTGATCCACGCCGGCAACTACGGCGTCTACGGTGCCCGCAAGATCCATGCGGCCCTCCGCGCGCGGGCCGGCCGGTGGCCCGATGCACCGTCGAGCGCCTCATGCGCGCGGCCGGCCTGCGCGGCGCGACCAGGGACAAGAGCCCGCGCACCACTCGGCCCGCACCTGAGACCGACCGTCCCCGCGACCTGGTCAGCCGGCAGTTCACCGCGGATGCCCCCAACCAGCTGCGGGTCGCCGACATCACCTACATCAAGACGCACTCGGGCTGGGTGTACGCCGCGTTCGTCATCGACGTTTTCTCCCGCATGGTCGTCGGCTGGCAGGTCGCCACCAGCCTCTACACCGAACTCGCCCTGGACGCCTAGGAGATGGGTATATGGAGACGCCGCCACGCTGGCGCCGACCTGGCCGGACTGGTCCATCACTCCGATCGCGGCGTGCAACCCGGACTCAATCGGTTGTCGCAACACCGAACGCCTGGCCGAGGCAGACGCAGTGGCCTCCGTCGGCTCCAAGGGCGATTCGTACGATAACGCCCTCGCCGAGGCATTCAACAGCGACTCTGCTGCGCAATTCGCTGCGGGGGCGAGGTCGGGTCCGTGATGATCGTTCCTGAGGTCGCTTCTCTGTCGTGCGGCTGTGGAGGCGGTACGGATGTCGATGCGGCCGGTGGGGCTGCCGGAGATCCCGGAACAGACCGTGGCGGTGGCGCGGGCGGCGTTCCCGAAGGGAAGCCTGGCGATACGGGTGCGGGACTGCCTTCAGGACCCACACCTACGCGTCAGTCTGGAGGAGACCGGCATCGGCTACGTCCTGGCCGTGGCCTGCTCCACCAGGGTACGGATCAACCAAGGACGCACCCTCGTGCGTGCGGACACCCTCGTCGGCCGGCTCCCCACAGCCGCCTGGCAGCGGTACAGCGCCGGCAACGGTGCAAAGGGCCCGCGCTACTACGACTGGGCCTGGGTCCGCATCGGCACCGGCGGCCACCGCCACCTGCTCATCCGCCGCAACCGGGCCACCGGTGAACTCGCCTTCTACCTGTGCTGGTCACCCACCGACGTGCCCCTGTCCGAGCTGGTCCGCGTCGCCGGTGTCCGTTGGAGTGTCGAGGAGTGCTTCCAGGCCGCCAAGGGCCAGGTCGGACTCGATCACTACCAGGTCCGCAACTGGACCTCATGGCACCGGCATATCACGCTCGCCATGCTCGCCCTGGCCTTCCTCGCTGCCCTTGCAGTCGGCGCTGCTCCCGACCGAGCCGTCGATCCGCACCATCCCGCCAGCAGCCGCGAGCCGATGCCATTGACCGTCCCGGAAATCCGCCGCCTATTCGCTGCCTGCCTCGTCCCACCGGCCATGTCCGTGGCCAGGCTGGTGCACTGGTCCACCTGGCGCAGACGCCACCAGGCGACAGCCCGGCGCAGCCACTACCGACGACGGACCGCCGACGAAGCCGCTGGATAGATCACGAAATCGCACTGGAGTACTAGCCGAGATGGTCGGCGACCCGCTCGAATTGGACGGCCATACCCGAGAGAAAGTCATGGTCCACGTGGTTCATGACGCGCCTGCGCGAACTGGTCAGGAGCGACGGATAGGCGCCTTCCAGGCGCTTGATTCCCTCGGGTGTCAGGCTTGCCAGGCTTCCCCGGGCGTCCACCTCGTGCCGCCGTTTCGTCACCCAACCACGGGCTTTCAGGGCGTCGACCACCCTGGAGATGCGGCTGGCCGAGAGATGGGTGAGTTCGGCGAGATCGATCACACGCAGTTCACGGTTCTCTGCCTCGGACAGGAACATCAGGACCGTGTACTCGGACAGCGTCAGCCCGGTCGACTTCAGAAGGTCTTTGTCCAGAGCGTTTGGCAACGCGGTAATCACTCGCTGTAGGGCATGCCAGAAGCGCTCTTCTTCTGCATCCAGGGGGACATCAGCCGTCATTGCGACAGCTTAACCGCCCGTCACCCGGCCATGTCCTCCGATCGCTGGTGCCGACGCCGCGCTCCACCGGGTGCCGGGGTCGTGCCTGCAGCGGCCGTCGGGGTGCTGACGGAACCAGCCGTCCATCGGTGCGTTGTGGCAAAGGGAGTCCCTGTTCGATGAGCAGGGGCTTCTTTGCGTGCGGGGTGTGATCGCGAGGGGGTAGGGGCAGGCAGCGGGCGGCTTGTTGTTGATCGAGGAGGTCGTGATGCCGTCGGTGCTGGGGTTGATGGAGCGGCGTGAGGCGCGGGCGAGGCAGGAGCTGGAGTCCTGGACGGAGGTTCTGGAGCAGGCTCAGGCGGAGGTGGATGCCGCGCGGGAGCGGGTCGAGCGGGCCCGGGTGGGGCGTGAGGAACTCGTGTCGGTGCTGGCCGAGGAGAGCCCTGTGAGCGCACCGGTTTCCGTGTCGTCTGGTGGTAAGACGGCCGTCGCTGTGGGATCGAGCGGCTTGGGCGCGGGGCAGGGCGGGCGGCCGCCGGTGTGGCGGTCGGGCATGGGTGAAGAGGTGCTCAGCGGCCTGTATCGGGAGGTGTTCGCCGCGGTGGTGGCCGCTTCGGGGCCGGTGAACGGGGTGGAGCTGACGCGGGCGGTGGGCCGGGAGGCGGAGATCAAGAACGAGGTGGAGAAGATCCGTCACCGTGCCAACGTGCTGGAGAAGCGGGGCTGGCTGGTGCGGGCGAAGGACGGACGGTTCATACCCGTGCCGGAGCTTGGAGCAGCCGGCAGGGGCGTTTCTCCGGCCAGCGCGGAGCGTCCCCGGCCATCCGGCCAGATCGGCTGGACGCCGAACTCCTGTTTGTGCTGGTCGATGTAGGCGACCTTCAGCGCAGTGGACGGTCGAGCTCGGCGATGCTTCTATGTCAAGCCACCTGCGGCAGTTCCTGGATGATCTGCTGGTCGTCATGGGCAGCCTCGTCTGCCAGCAGAGCCCGGAAGACCCGGTCGGAGATGCGGCGCCGCAGCAGTCGCAGAGCCTCTTTCACGGTCTTTCCCGCGGCGAGCTGCTTGGCGTAGTACGCAGCGCCGGGCCCGTCTTGACGGACTTGGGTGACGGCAGCCATGTGCAGGGCGTTGTTGATGGTGCGGTTGCCTCCCCGATTGAGGCGGACGCGAACCGTGTTGGAGGACCAGACGGGTATCGGGGCGGTGCCGTTGAACCGGGCGAAAGCGTCCTTGGACTTGAAGCGAGTGGCCCCGGCCGTCTCTCCGAGGATCATCGCCGCCGACGGGGCCCCGCATCCGGGCACCGCCAGCAGATTCGGAGCCAGTTCGCGAACCAGATGCCGTAGCTGGGCCTCCATCGCGTTGATGCGCAGGGTCAGGCGCCGACAATCCTGGACCAGATCCAACGCGATCTCCGCCACGACTCCGCGTCGGGCGACGAGGCCCGCTTCCAAGCTGTCCAGGACGCACAGGCGCTTCAGACCGCGCGAAGGAACGACCAGCTCGGGGTCGATCTCGTGCAGGAACCAACGCAGCTTGTTGGCGATGGCGGTGCGCTGTCGGACCAGAGTGCGTCGGTGATCGGAGCGCAACTTGACCTCGCGGGTCGGGCCGTCCAACTCGGCCTTGGGCAGATCGGGCTCTCGCAGAGCGACTCGAGCCACCGCTTCAGCGTCGATCGGATCAGACTTGCCACGCTCGCGGGCCGAGCGCCGCGCGCCGGCCATCAGTCGCGTGTGCACGCGCGCCACCGCGTACCCCGACGCCAGTAGGTCCGCCTCGAAACGTCGGGTCAGATGCCGGCAGTCCTCGATAGCGAGTAGGACCTGCTCAAACTGTCCCAGCCAGACGCAGACCTGCCGGTGGCCCCTGGCGGTGGCGTCCACGGTCAGCTGCGTCAGGCGCCTTCCGACCTGGTCCACCGCGACCAGGGTGTGAGTCTTCTTGTGGGAGTCGATACCGACCACGATCACGGGATGCCTCCAACGGGAGTCGGACGAGGTGTCGTCGTTCTCCGCGGGGGCACGCCTCAATCGGGCGAGCAGCACGCTTCTATCAGGCCACATCGCGAAGAACGGAGACGCCGACGGGGCGGCACATCGCCGAAAAGCCCTCAACTGGCGGGGCAGCAAAGAAAAGAGCCAGCCCCATCGGCATCTGTCACTGTCGCACCGTCACCGGGTCGACGTCTCCAACGATGGCATTGACGCGAAGAAAGCCGAGGCGGACTTCAGTATCGCGTTGGCCCGCCGCAGTTCCTTCACCTCTCGCTCCAGCTCCGCGATCCGGGCCGCGTCCTGGGAAGTGGTGCCCGCCCGGGCGCCGTCGTCGGTCTCGGCCTGCCGCACCCAGCCGCGCAGGGCCTCGGGGTGAATGTCGAGCTGCTCGGCGACGCGCCTGATCGCCCCGGCGCGGCCGGCGGGGTCCTTGCGGGCCTCGACGGCGAGCCGGGTCGCCCGCTCGCGCAGTTCCTCGGGGTACTTACGGGGTGCAGCCATGCTCGGGATCCTTCCGGGTCTTCGATGTCTCCATCAAACCCGGGGCGATTCAGGCAGCAGGAACACCGTGAGCCACGCACGTTCGGCGATCAGTTGGCGTATGGCGTGGGAGACGTGGGTGTTCAGGCGGTCCCAGATCAGCACGATGGGCGCCTTGACGAGGTGGTGGACGCCGTCGATCAGCGCGTTCGCCCATGCTGCGGTGCTTGCCGCGGCCGCCGGGGTGGGTGCGAAGGCGGTGGCACCGCCTGGTGCGGGAGCCGGGCCGCAGCGCGATCAGCCCGGCCACCAACCGGCGTCCCGAGCGCCCGCTGACGGTCACGACCGGGGTGTGTCCGCGTCGGCCCCAGGTGCGTCCTTGGGGCGGCCGTCGGGTGAAGCCTGCCTCGTCCTCGAAGCAGACGTAGCCCCCGCAGGCCGCCCGGGCTCCTTTACCTCGTTCCAGGTCGCCTCCTTCCAGACGGTGACGGCCTGCTCGTCGCGCTCGGCGACCCGCCGTCCCGGGACCTGGGGACTGAAGCCAAGCCGGTGCATCAGCCGCGTCGCACCCGAGACGCTGTAGGAGACGTGGAACTTCCGGCCGATCAGTGTGGCCACTCTTGCCGCGGTCCACACCTGGTCCTCCACCCAACCGTGCGCCGCCGGGCCTTCCTCCAGATACGCGGCCAGCTTCTCCAGACAGCGCGGGGACAGACGGCACCGCGAACCGCTCGGACCACGCGTAACCAGAGCCCGCGCACCGCCATCGCGCCACAACTGGTGCCACTGGTAGGCCGACTTCCCGCTCACCTGCAGGCGCCGTGTGGTGGAGTCCCTGGCGGTGCTCGTCGTGGGCGCCCTGGCCGGCGGGCTCGGCCAGGGCATGTCCTTCGGTGGCGGGCTCACCGGCGTCGGCGCGGTGGCTTCCGACGAGCATTGCCGTGCGACGATCTCGACCTTCTTTTTCGTGTCGCGTACCTCGGCATCTCCATTCCGGTGGTCGCCGGGGGGACCTGGCGCTTGAGCTGCGGGACGCGGGAGTGGCCTACGCATATACGTCATCCTCGTGTCTGCCGCCGTGGGTGTGTTTCTGCTTCGCTGGCCGCCGCGCACGGAGTGACGGGCCGCTGGGCCACCGGCTCACTCCGGCACGCACGGGATCTGCCGGACCTGATCCGTCGTGACGGCGGCCGTGTCGAAATCCAGACGGCATGGCGGCGCGCACTCCGCAGCACCGGGTACGGCGATTCGAGGCGACGCAGGCGCTCATTCGTCAGGCCCGTCTTCCACCTCCGGGCGTACTGGAAGTGCCGCATCAGCGCGCGCCAGAAGTGCTCCGTTTGGGATCCAGGGAACGCCGAAGGTCCCCATGCGGGAGCCATGACTGAGGTTCTCGTGGAGTCCACGTGCAGCGCGGCGAGGATTGGCGTGGTGCCGACGCCGACAGGCCTGTCCGGCCGGCACCGGTCCGGCGCCCACGTAATTGCGTGCGTACGCAAATGTAGTTAGGATGCTGAATGCAAGATAGAACTTTGCGCCGGCCTCCCCCGGGTGCCGGCGCCGATTCATACCCGGGGATTAGCGGCACTTCCCGCAGCAAGGAGTGAAGACGTGACACGCGTCGCCATCATCTATTACTCGGCCACCGGATCCGTGCGCAGCCTGGCGCAGGCGATCGCCGAAGGCGCACAGAAGGAAGGGGCCGAGGTCCGGCTGCGCCGCGTGGCCGAGCTCGCGCCCGAGGCCGCGATCAACAGCAACCCCGTGTGGGCCGAGAACCACCGCGTCTCGCAGGAGATCCCCGAGGCCACCAACGACGACCTCGAGTGGGCTGACGCCGTGCTCGTCGGCTCGCCGACCCGCTTCGGCCTGCCGGCCGCGCAGCTCAAGCAGTTCCTCGACCAGACCGGCCCGCTGTGGGCCCAGGGCAAGCTGGCCAACAAGGTCTACGCCTCCTTCACCTCCGCGGCCAACGCCCACGGCGGCCAGGAGAGCACCATCCTCGCGATCAACAACACCTTCTACCACTGGGGTGGACTCATCGCATCGCCCGGCTACACCGACCCGCTGCTCTTCGCGGCCGGTGGCAACCCCTACGGCCCCTCGCACCCCTCCAACAACGGCGCCGACCTGCCGGACTCCAACCGTCTGGAGGCCGCGCGTTACCTGGGCGGCCGCGTGACGCGCATCGCCGCCGCCCTCAAGCCTGGCGGCTCTCTCTGACCGGACCGGTCGATCCCGGGCCGCCGTCCCGACCGGGGCGGCGGCCCACCGACAGTGGTTCCCGAAGGGATCCACGGCAAGTGAGGTTACAAGTGACTCCGGTGAACGAGCCCATGGCGGACATCCGGGACATGTACATGGCACACACCATGCTGCGCCGGGAGTTCCGCCTCCTGCCCCGGTTGGTGCGCGACGTCGCGCCGGGTGACGTGGAGCGCGCGGAGACGGTCGGTGCCCACGCCGAGCAGGTGTGCTCCGTCCTGCACCTGCACCACGAGGGCGAGGACCTGCTGCTCTGGCCGCGCCTGCTCGAGCGCGCCGGCGACCGGGCGACGGCGATCGTGCCCACGATGGAGGAGCAGCACGCCGCCATCGAGGAGACCTACAGGGAGGTGACCGGGCTGCTGCCGGAGTGGCGCGCCACCGCGCTGGACGGCGGGCGGCTCGCGGACGCCCTCGCCCGGTTGCTGCCCGCGCTCCTGGAGCACCTGGCGTTGGAGGAGAAGGAGATACTCCCGCTCGCCGAGCGGTACGTCACCGCGGCCGAATGGAGGCAACTCGGAGAGCACGGGATGGCCCGGACCCCGCAGGAGCGGTTGCCGCTGTCCCTCGGGATGGCGATGTATGAGGCGGACCCGGAGGTCGTCGAGGCGCTGCTCGCCGAATTGCCCGAGCCGCAGCGCTCGGCGCTGACGGGCGCCGCACAGCGCGCGTACGCCGCCCACGCCGAGCGCGTGTACGGCACCGGAACCCCGCCCCGCATCGGCGACTGAGCCCGAGCCCCGGTGCCGAAAGCGGCACTTCAACCCTGGAATCGGCCGGTCCGCGGCATTGACGGGACGCGCGGTCGGCTCCATCGCGAGGAGGGGCCGTGACCGCTGGGTGACCCTGCACACCATGGCCGGCGAGACCCCGAAGAGCGGCGCCATCTGCCGCATGGTGAGGTTCGTCCGGTAGTAGACAGCCACCAGCAGCCCCCGGTCAGCAAGCGGCAGACTCCACGGCCGCCCGATGTGCGGCCCGTCGCCACCCCGCTCACGCACCACCTTCAGCAACCGCTCGAACTGCTTCATCCACAGCCCCGTGAACGTCTCCACTCACAACAGATCAGCCCTCAACATCCCACGCATACAAAGGGAAATACCCTGCTCACGGTCTTCTGCAACACGCTTTAGGCCGGTGCATGGGTGGCGGCGGTCGTCACCGTGACAACTGCAGTTACCGCCCATGCTGCCGCAGCGAAGTACGCCTACCAAGAACTGGAGTACGTACGCACGGCAAGCGAACTCGAGACCCTGCTGGTACTGCAGGAAGATCTGGACGGCCCCGCTGAGCAGAGCCAGGATGTCCTTGTTGTGCGATGCGAACTGATCATCTCAGTACAGAACGATGCCGGGATGGCCGAATGGATCACCATATAGGCCCTGAGGCTGCAAGCCGAAGGCGGGTGGTCACTGACTGCGGAGGCATCGAGTGACCGCTGACTTTGGGCACTGGCATGGGCCTTTCCATTTGATTCCGCGATCGGTGCCGTGGGACGGCCGTGCGGGGGCACGCACAGGCTCGGCCGCCACACCTCCAAGCACGATCGAAACGAACGTCGCCCATCCAACCGCCCCAACCCCGACCCGGCCAACCTATGCGGTCACAGCACTAGGAACTGCGGAGACGTGCTCTCAAGCCGCGGCGCCGGGACCGGCCGGACGCGGTGCAGGTCAGCGACCGTTGCCGGACGCGGTCGCGCACGGCGCCTGCCGACCATCGAAGTTTGGCCCCTGGCGGCCCACGACTTCGGGCGCGATGCCATCCCATCTTCATAGTCGATTCCTTTGCTCGAAGCATGCCGCGCCATAAACAACCAATGACCAACTCATGCTCGAGATGAGCCCTGCCACACGACGGGAAGGACCCCTTTGCCCTCCGAACATACGAAAAGGGCTCTTGTGCAGGCACTGCTACTGCCGCTGCGCATCGTGGCAACCGTGTACTGGTACGCCGGCGGTCGCTTCGTACACACTTCGCACGATGAGGAAGCAGTTCTCCGCCAAGCCCGCGGGAATGCCTCCCGGCGGCAGGTGCCCGGCCAAGCCGATACCGCTGGCCTTCGCTCCAACACCCGGACGAATCAGCCCGGATCCACCGGCTTGTTGTCTGTGGACAGTTTCTCGGGGAACGAAGAAGTGCCTTGTGACCTGCGATGATGGGGTTTCTCTAGGGCCACATCAGGCACGATCAGCAAGGCACTTCCGAGATGCAATCTTCCCACGCCGCAGCGGCGGTCTCGTCCGCGTTCGACGACCCGAACCTGATCGCGTACGGCGGCCTCGAGCCGGTGGTGCGGCTGGCCGAGCGGTGCGGCCTGCCCGCGCTGGTCGGGGAGCACATATGTCTGCCGGCCTCGAAGGACGGCACCGGTGTCCCTCCCCTCGTAGCGTGGAGTCCGTGATTGCAGGGGAAGTCGGGGTTCATGGGGTCCAAGCAACGGACGTATACGCCCGAGTTTCGTGAGGGTGCTGTACGCATTGTGATCGAGACGGGCAGGCCGATCCCGGAGGTCGCCGAGGAACCCGGCGTCCACTCCGGCACGCTGCACAGCTGGGTGTCGCGGTGGCGGCGCAACGGGTCGGCGTCATCCGGCCGGCCGGCCGAGCCCGCGCCGGGTGGCCGGATCCGCGAGGCCGAGCGGGCCGAGCTGGAGCGGCTGCGGCGGGAGATGAGCGAGAAGAACAAGCGGATACGCGAGCTGGAGATGGAGCGTGATGTCCTCAAGCGGTGCATGGTCCTCTGGGTGAAGTGACCGGGACGGACCCGGCCGCCCTGGCCGCGTTCATCGGTGACCAGAGGATTGGGCACCGCGTCCCGCACCGTCTGGCCTGCCAGGTCCTGGGGGTGTCGGAGTCCTGGTTCTACAAGTGGCGCGACAGGCCCACCACCGCGCGTGAGCTCCGGCGCGGACAGCTGGCCGACACGATCCGGCAGATCTTCGAGAGCTCCGGCGGCACCTGCGGTTCCCCGAAAGTATGGCTCCTCCTGGTCCGCTCAAGCTGGCGCGACTCGGTGAACACCGTCGCCCGCCTGATGGCCGAACCCGGCCTGGCCGGACGCAAGATCCGCCGCCGGCCCGGGCTGACCCGGCCCGGCAAACGGCCGGCGGCCCCGGACTTCGTGCGGCGGGACCTCACCGCCGACGCGCCCGACCAGGTGTGGTGCGGAGACATGACCGAGATCACCACCCATGAGGGCAAGCTCTACCTGGCCACCGTCATCGACCTGTTCTCACGTCGGCTGCTCGGCTACGCGATGGATGCACGCCATGACGCCGAACTGGTCGTGGCGTCCTTGAACATGGCCGCGGCCACCCGCGGCGGTGACGTGAAGGGTGTGATCCTTCACAGCGACCGCGGCAGCGAAGGCGGATTCAACTGGTCGTCGCAACGCCTTGATCACGGAGGTGCGCGATGGGGCGAGACGAGAAGAAGATGCCGAAGTTGCCTGCGGGTGCGCGACGGCAGTGGACGGCGGATCGGGCGTTGGGACCGTCGATGCGTTCGCCAGGCCGACCGGAGCCGTCTCGTGCGGTGCAGCGGGACTTCTGGCGGCGGATCGCGTCGGGAGTGACGACGGCGGAGGCCGCGGTGGCTGTTGGCGTTTCATGGCCGGTCGGATCCCGGTGGTTCCGTCACGCTGGCGGCATGCCGCCGATCAGCCTGGATGAGCCCACGGGCCGCTACCTGTCGTTCGCCGAGCGTGAGGAGATCGCGCTGCTGCGCGCCCAGGAGATCGGCGTGCGCGAGATCGCCCGCAGGATCGGACGCGACCCGGGCACGATCTCACGCGAGCTGCGCCGCAACGCGGCGACCCGGAGTGGCAAGTCGGTTTACCGGGCCCTGGTGGCGCAGTGGAAGGCGCAGCAGGCCGCGAAGCGTCCGAAGACCGCGAAACTCGTAGGCAACGACAGGCTGCGTGAGTACGTGCAGGAGCGGCTCGCCGGCAGCGTCCGTCGCCCCGACGGCACGATCGTCACCGGGCCTGAGACGCGCGCCTGGAAGGGGCCGTGCGCTGCGGACTCCCCGTTCCCGGTCGCAGAACAAGCCGCAGGGGCATGTCACCGCAGAGGTCGTCCTCAGTGAACGCCCCGCCGAGGCTGCGGACCGTGCGGTCCCCGGACACTGGGAAGGAGATTTGATCATCGGGACGGGACGATCCGCGATCGGCACGCTTGTCGTGCGCAGCAGCCGCTCCACGCTCCTCGTGCACCTGCCTCGGCTCGAGGGCTGGGGCGAGAATCCGCCCGTGAAAAACGGTCCCTCGCTCGGGGGCTATGGCGCCATCGCGATGAACACGGCGCTTACGGCATCGATGGCGCAGTTGCCCGAGCAGCTGCGCAAAACCCTCACCTGGGACCGCGGAAAGGAACTCTCGGGCCACGCCCAGTTCGCCGTCGAAACCGGGACGAAGGTGTTCTTCGCCGATCCGCACTCGCCCTGGCAACGACCGACGAACGAGAATACGAACGGGCTGCTACGTCAGTACTTCCCGAAGGGCACCAATCTGTCCCGGTGGTCGTCCGCAGACCTCGAAGCCGTCGCCCTGGCGATCAACAACCGGCCCCGCAAGACCCTCGGTTGGCGGACACCAGCCGAGGTCTTCGAGGAGCAACTACGCTCACTACAACAGCCCGGTGTTGCAACGACCGGTTGAACTCGCCGAGTACACGAGTGACGAATTCCGCAGCGAAATACGCAAGTTGCGCATGAGGCAGTCGATGGGGCGTGTCGGCTCTTGTTACGATAATGCCGCCGCGGAAAGCTGGTTCGCCATCCTGAAAGCGGAGATCGGAACCACCGTCTGGGCAACCCGCGAAGCCGCCCGGGCCGACGTTTTCCGCTACGTCGAGGTCGAGTACAACCGCAGCCGGCTCCGTCGGCACCCCGACTACGGGTACGTGACCCCGCTCGAAACGAGATCCTTGCTCAGGCAGAGCCTCGTCCCGGCAGCGTAAACACCCGCTGTCCAGTTCGCGGGGGGAACTTCAGCCCGAGCGTGAGCTGGGCGAGCGGGCCGCGAACGCGGTGGGCCTTCTCGCCCTCGTCGCAGGCCAGGACGTGGAACCGGCCGAGGACTCCGACGGCCGCGACGGACGCTGGCGCATCGCCAGGCGCACCGTGCCCGACCGGGTGGTGTCCACCGTCGATGCCGATGCCCGGCACATCCACAAGAACCGAACCCGCCACCAGGAGGGCTTCAAAGGGCACGTGTCCTTCGAGCCTGAGGCCGGACTGTTCACTGCCGTCGCGTTAACCAGCGGCTACGGGCCGGACAACCATGAGGCCGCCGTCGCGCTGGACCTGCTGGCCGACGAAGACCACAGCGAGGGCGAGACGCTGACCGTGCTCGGCGATTCCGCCTACGGCACCGGCGACCTGCGTGAACAACTGACCGGCCAGGGCCACGTCCTGGTGGTCAAGCCGCCGCCGTTGCGGCAGGCCGTCCCCGGAGGCTTCACCATTGACGACTTCCACGTCGACACCGACGCCGCCACCGTGACCTGCCCGGCCGGACAGACCGTGAACCTGGGCCGCACCAAGGCCGACGGGGGCCGCACCGCCCAGTTCAAACGGCTGTGCACCGGCTGCCCACTGCGGGAACGCTGCACAACCTCCAAGACCGGACGGGTTATCAACATCCACCCTCAGCACAAACTGCTGACCGCGGCCCGCGTCCAGGCCGCCACCGATACCGCCTGGCAGGACGAATACCGCCGATGGCGGCCCCCGGTCGAACGCGCCATCGCCTGGCTTGTTGCCCACGGCAACCGCAGAGTCCGCTACCGAGGCGTCATCGCCAACAACATCGCACTCCACCACCGCGCCGCCGCCCTCAACCTCCGCCGACTGATCAAACTCGGACTCACCCGCACCAACACCACCTGGCATCTCGCCCCGGCCACCCCATGACGAAGAAGAGGCCGCCCGGCCTACGGCCGAACAGCCCCTCAACAAGATTTTCAGCAGTCTTCTAGTAGGGCTTTGTTAGGTACCCCAAGTGATCCTCGTCAGATAGATTGTGATCTTCTTTCAGGTGTGACACCTGAGGAGATGGAAGAGGTCCGTCCACGGCTGGAGGCGTTCGCGGCCGAGATGCTCGGTTCGCTGGCACGTCGGGACCAGCGTGCCAAGGGCGAGATGTATCTGCGCGGGCTGATGCTGGACGGTAAGCGCAAGTCGATGCAGCCGATGGCCGAGCGGCTCGGGGTTGACCACCAGCAGCTTCAGCAGTTCGTCTCCTCCTCAACCTGGGACTACTCCAAGGTTCGGGAGCGCCTGGCCCGTTGGGCTGCGGCGCACATCTCTCCCGAGGCGTACGCGATCGACGATGTGGGCTTTCCCAAGGACGGCTACGACTCGCCGGGGGTAGCGCGGATGTACTGCGGTGCGCTGGGCAAGCGCGGCAACTGCCAGATCGGGGTCAGTGTGAATCTGGTGTCCGACCGCGCGTCCTCGGCCGTCGACTGGCGCCTGTTCCTTCCCGAGAGCTGGGACGACACCAAGCACGGCGACGATGCGCTGCTGGCTGACGCGATCCGGCACCGCCGGGCCAAGGCCGGCATCCCCGACGCGGCACGGCACCGGGAGAAGTGGCGCCTGGCCCTGGACATGCTCGACGAGGTCCGCGAAGACTGGGAGTTGCCCGACCTGCCGGTCGTCGCCGACGCCGGATACGGCGACGCCACCGGCTTTCGCGAGGGCCTGACCGAGCGCGGCCTGACCTACGCCGTCGCGGTCAAGGCCATCACGACCGCACACCCGGGCGACGCCACGCCCGAGCGCCCGCCATACTCCGGACAGGGCCGCCCTCCCGTGTCCGCCTACCCCCAGCCGCACACCACCCTGCGCGAGCTGGCCCTGGCAGCCGGACAAGCAGCCACCCGCACCGTCACCTGGCGCCAGGGCAGCAAGGCCACCAAGCACAACCCGAACGCCGACATGCGCTCGAAATTCCTGCCCCTGCGGGTCCGCCCGGCCAACCGACACATCCGCCGCGCCGCCGACGGCTCCCTGCCCGAATGCTGGCTGCTCGTCGAGTGGCCACCCGGCTGCGCCGAACCAACCGACTACTGGCTCTCAACGCTGCCCGCCGACACCCCACTGCGCGAGCTGGTCCGAATCGCCAAGATCCGATGGCGAGTTGAGCACGACTACCGCGAGCTCAAGGACGGTCTCGGCCTGGACCACTTCGAGGGCCGCAACTACCTCGGCTGGCACCGCCACGTCACCCTCGCCTCCCTCGCCCAGGCCTTCTGCACCCTCCTGCGGCTCGACCCAAAAGCCCCTGCGCCGGCCTAACGCTCTACGCGGTCCTCCGCGAACTCCAGGCCCTCCTGGCCACCTGGACCGGCGCCTGCTCGATATGCGGCCAACCCGCACCGACACCCGACCCCCACCACAGGACCTAACAAAGCCCTACTAGAACGGGACGATCTGGGTGAGTTCCCCCAGGTTCCCGGGGGCGAACAGGCCCTTGGCTACCGTGATTTCACGCGTGATGACACACTGATCGGACAGCGGAGCCTCCGGTGCTGTGAACGGCTGTCTTGGTCGACCGCCAGTTCTGCCGGGGCTCCGCTTCTCACGTCCGAGGCCACCGCAGATCAGAGCGCACTTGCCAACGCCCCCGGAACCGTAACTTCACGGCCTTGCTCTAAAGCCCGGCAGGGGCGGCGACGAGGGTGCGTATGTCAGACGATGCGCTTGCGGCCCCAGAGGAAGATGAAGACTGTCACAGTGATGGCAAGAGCGAAGAGGACCAGGGCGTCGAGCCACTGCGTGCTGCTGAGCTGCGAGAGGGGCAGGTAGTCCACCGACTGGCCGACGACATCCTTCTTCTGGAGACAGATGTCGACGGCTTTCGCCGACGGCTCGTGCAGACAGGTGTGCATGGGGAGGGTCTTCCCGGAGCTGGTGATGTACGACCCGCTGTCCACCATCAGGCCGCCCGGGGGAACGAGCGGAGGGGAGCCGTTGACTCCCGAATGATTGGCGATCCTCACGGGGTTCGCGAAGTTCAGGCGGTTCATGGACCAGAACAACTCGACGGCGACGGTGAAGAAGAAGGTGGCGACCATGGAGAACAGGGTCCGACGCAGCACCATGCCGATGGCGACGCCGCCAACGACGCTGAAGACGGTGAGTGCGACTGGCACGGGTCCGGTGTTGCTGAACACGGTCACGTCCCAGCCCATGCTCCCGTCCTGTTCCATCAGCGGCCTCCACCACCAGCCGCAGGCGAGAGAGAGGGCCACCGTGCACACGACGACCACCAGGACGGTGATCCCGAGTTTGGCGGTCAGCCAGCGGCTGGGGCGTGCGGACTGAGACATGACGAGCTTGGCGCTGCCGCTCTCCAAATCGCCGGCGAACAGGGGGGCGCCCAGGAATACGCCGAGGATGACGGGCAGGGGAAGAAGGCCCAGGCCGACCTTGAGAGTCTGCTGCACGTACGGCTCTATGCCCGCCATCCACTTGTCGGGCGAAGAGTCCGGCCAGCCGAGGGCGGCCAGGTGGTCCATCAGGCCGGCGCGCTGGTGGGCGATCCACGCCGTGATCAGGGCCGTGACGGCTAGGTAGGTCCAGTAGGCGGCGCGGTGCTGGCGCCAGGTGAGCCAGGTCATGCCGCTGAGCCGGGGGGCTCGGGTGCGGCCGGGGGCGGCGGAGGGCGCGGGAGAAGAGGCGGACCTGCCGGGTCCAGCGGCCGGGGTCGTGGTCAGGTTGCTCATGCTGCAGCTCCCCCCGGGCTGTGCGGCCGGGCCGCGGGAGTGATCAGTGGCGGCGCTTCGAGGGAGCGCAGGTAGGGAAGCAGGAGTTCCTCCAGATCCGGGGTGCGGGACTGCCACTGGTCGCTGACTGGGCCGTCCGGGCGGATGAGGGCGCTGGTTCGTCCTCCGCTGGTACGGCACTCGACTACGGTGTGGCGGGCGAGTTCACTGGGAACGCCCGGCCCGTCGCCGCTGTCGACGCCCTGCAGGAGCAGATGGGCGCTGCGGAGTTCGTCCACGTCACCGGCCAGGCGCAGACCTCCAGCGGAGACGACGAGGAGGAAGTCGCAGACGCTCTCCAGTTCGCTGAGCATGTGGGAGGACAGCAGCACTGTGGTGCCGTGTTCGCTGGCCTCGGCCAGCAACAGGCTCATGAGTTCGTGGCGCACCAGCGGGTCGAGGTCCGAGAAGGGCTCGTCGAGCAGCAGCAGGTCGGGTCGTTTGCCGAAGGCGAGGGCGAAGGCGACGCGGGTGCGCTGTCCGCCGGAGAGGGTGCCGACCTTGGCGTTCATGGGCACGTTGCCCGAGCGGACGATGTGCTCGGCGACGAGCTGGTCCCAGCCGTGGTTCAGTTCGCGGCCCAGACGCAGTGTCTCGGCCACTGTGAAGCGGCGAAACAGCGGCTTCTCCTGGGCGAGGAAGGCCGTGCGGCGTCCGGCCTCCACGGACTGGGGGAGCGCGCCGAACACCGTGAGGGTGCCCTCCGTCGGTTCCAGCAGGTTGGCGGCGATCGACATCAGAGTCGTCTTGCCCGCCCCATTGGGGCCCACCAGCCCGCAGATCCGGCCGGCCGGGAGTCGGAAGGAGCAGTCCCTCAGGGCCCAGCCCCGGCGGTACTTCCGCCCCACCGTGTGGGCCTCCACCGCCGACTCCGCCACGGGGCCGGCTGTGTTCATCAGGCTTCTTGCATACGCGGCGCCCTGACTGGCGTCACTCACTGGTACTCCTTGATGCACGGGTTTTGGGTCACTTCGGCGGCCATCATGGTGACGGCGCGCCTTTTCTCCAGGACGCCGCGACCAGCGTGGCCACGTCCTCCCTGGCGGGCGCGGCTGACAGTTCCCCGCATTCAGGAAGTGATCCGTTCCCAGGCGCGCTCGTGACGAGTAAGTTACGGAGGCGACCCGTCGCTGCGCTTCGAGCAGAAGTTGGATCTGTGGCACCCCTCTACGACTTTTGGCCGAGCGCTCTGATCCACGTCCTCCGATGCCGATGCCCAGATCGGCGCGCGTTGCTTTGTACGCGGTGAGTCGCCGGCGCAGGACCACGTCACCCGGTGGATGGTCCGCAGGGCCCTGGACGGCCAGTGTCCGGAGTCACGCAGGCAACAGCGACGCCCGGAGTCACGACTGGCTGGCGGACGAGCACGGCGTCGGCGACATCTGCCATCCCATGGCCGGCCCCGCAAGCACCGACCGGCTGAACCAGGCATCGCATGAGAGGGGCCTGCGAACAGGCGACGCCACCCTGGGTCTGACCAGACCGGGCACTGGGTGGTCAGGCGACAGCAAGGCCGCGCACGGCCGTCACGACAGCACGGACCGCCGTGCCTCCTGGGTGTCGACGCGGTCACCAGAGGGCTGACGCGGGAGAGGGCTTCCTCGGGGGATCTCATGCTGAATGGAAGGCGATCGGCAGGGGGGACTGCCCACAGACGCTGCTGGGAGGTGAACTCCCGCCATCCCCTCCGTCAGATCCTCCCGCCCGAGGCCACGTAAGCCGCCCGTCCGGGGACGCGCAGGCAGGCGGCCGGAATCGCGCCTGCGACGAAGGAAGCGGCGTTGAGGCCAGTGCCCAGTCGGCCCCAGTCCACGCGTCGGGCCTGCGATGCCAGGGACGTACCGAAGTCCCCGGGGCAAGGCCGTCCGCCCGTCAGGCACAGGACCATGGCACACGGACGGCAACGCCGCGTTGGCCCGCACGGCCCTCCCTAATCGCTCACAAGGCCCGAACGCCACGCCCAGAGTGCGATCTCGACGCGGTTGCGGACGGCGAGTTTGGACTGGATGTTGCCCAGATGCGTCTTGACCGTGCCGAGGGACACGAAGAGGGCTGCCGCGATCTCGGCGTTGGTCTTGCCGTCGGCCACCAGGCGGACGACGTCGGTCTCGCGTGAGGACAAGACCGACACGACCGTGGGGGAGGTCTTCGACGGATGAATGCCTCTCAGCAGCCGGACCGTGATCGCCGGACTCACCAGGGCCTCGCCGGAGTGGGCCGCGCGCACCGCTTCGGTCAGCAGTCTCGGCCCGGAGTCCTTGAGGAGGAAGCCGCAGGCACCGTTGTTCAGTGCCTCGTAAACGTAGGCGTCGTCGTCGAAGGTCGTGACGATCACGACCTTGGGGGAGCCGCGGCCGAGGCGGTTGAGTTCGCGCAGGGCTTGCAGCCCGTCCATCCGCGGCATCCGGATGTCCATGAGGACGACGTCCGGGTCGAGGCGGCGACTCATCTCCACCGCCTGGACACCGTCCTTCGCTTCACCCACGACCTCGATGTCTTCCTCGACGCCCAGGATCAGCGAGAAGCCGGTCCGGACCATGGCCTGATCGTCCGCCAGCAGCACGCGGATAGTCATCGTGCCCCTCCTGCCGGCATGCGGGCCTGCACATGCCAGCCCCCCTCGCTCCTTGGACCGGCGACGAATGAGCCACCGAGCGTCTCAGCTCGTTCCCGCAGACCAGCCAGTCCATAACCCCCTTCTGAGGAGTGGCCGTCGCGGCTGCGGCCGTCGTTGGCCACCTCCACCGTCACCATGTCGAGACGGGTGTCGCGGCCGACCAGGATCTCGAGTTCCCGTACGCCCTCGGCGTGCTTGCGGACGTTCGTCAGGGCCTCGGTCACCACCCGGTGCACGGCCGACTGGACATCGATCGGTACGTCGTCGAAATCCCCGTCGACGCGCAGCCGTACCCGCATGTCGTCGGCGGAGCTGAAGTGATCGGTGAGAGAGGCGATGTCGCTGATCGTGCCCAGTGGTGAGAGACGGGCCTCGGCCCCAGCCTCGCGCAGCAGGGTCACCATGCGGCGGATGGCCGTCATCGCTTCGTCCCCGGCCTGCTCGATGCGCTGCAGCGCGGGGAGCACCGCCTGAGGCTGCTGGGCCGCGACACTTTGGGCGGCCTGAGCAAGCACCACGATGCCGGTGACGTGGTGGGCGACGTAATCGTGCAGATCGGAGGCGATGCTCGTGCGCTGCGCCAACTGCCTGGCCATCTCTCCACGACGACGACTGATCTGAATCGTCCGCACCCAGAGCCCGGTGCTGGCGGTGATGACGCCGGCCAGCGCAAGGACGAGTGCGAATACCACCAGTGAGATCTTGTCGGAGGACAGGCGCAAAGGCTGCAGCACCAGCCCCGCCAGCAGGAGCGGTAGCGCGAACGCGGTCGGCTTGGGCGCCGCCCGCCACGCAGTCAGCCCGATGACCAGAAGGGTGACTGCCACGACGGTGAGCCCGAACGGCAGGGCCTGCCGAACACCGCTCGCAGCGCCCGCCTGAGTGCCCATTGTCGCGGCAAGCATGGCCGCTCCCAGTACCAGCGCGCCCACGCCCAGCGCGGTACCCGACAGCCGCGAAGCAACCAGGGCTACGGTGACGGCGAGCAGGATGACGAGCGGGTGAGCCAATGCCAAGCCCAGGTCCACGATCCCCAGTGCTCCGGTGCCTCCCAGCACGGCCAGGCCGCGCACCAGCCACTTCATGAAGCGGTTCGTGCTGTTGTTCATGTTCTTGTCTTCCCCACTACGGCCGGACGGGCAGGCGGCCCCTTCGCTGTTCTTCCAGTGTCATCGATGCGCTGCCGCCGCCCCCGGGGCGGCGGCAGCGCAGGGAACGGGCCCACGCCGAGTCCAGAGGGGTGTTCCAGCAGCAGCCTCGCGTCCCGGATCCGGCGCATGAGGCAAAGCCGGATCCGGGGGCGTGAGCTCTTCCCCCGCGCCGAGAACGGCTACTTCGAAGGCGGTCATGGTGTAGACCCGGACTGACTGGATCAGCCGGTGCATCAGGTCGGACATGGGAAGCCTCCTGGGGTGGATGGGTACTGGTCGGTCCGGGGAACCATGGCGCGAGCGGATGGTCATGCGTGGATCCGCCCGATGGCCGTGGCGTCAGGACAGGCGCGGCGGCCGGACCGGATCCGGGTGCCGCGCGCGAAGTCGTCCCACATGGCCCGGGGGCCTCAGACTCAGACGGGCGAACCGCACGGCGAGGACGCCGGGTGTTCGCGGCGGTTGCCGCAGGATCCAGCGCCGGCTCCGGACCGGTTCCCTGGCCGGACGGCGAAGGCGGTTCGTCGATACGAGCACCGGAGTCGATCTGTGGTGCACGATGCATCTGGCGCCTTTCGTGGAGTCTCATGACCAAGCCGGTGCCCAGGTGGTCACGAGGGCGTCCGTCTGGAATCCTGAATGCGAGCCCGCTTTGCCGTGCGAGGTCGGCACACTGCGGCAGCCCGAACGAGGGTGACCGCGAGACCATCCCACGAGGTGGGGCTCATGACATGAACGCTATGGGATCGCTGCGGCTCGCCGCTTGGGGCAAAAGTCTGACCTGTCCGCGGCCGCTACGACTTTCGGCCGACCATCGAGCCGCCGGAGGGTGCGAAGGCCTGGGACGACGATGACGACGTGGTGGTGCCAGGCCACGCCAGGGGGCTTCGACGCGGTACGGTCAGGCCGTGTCCGCCAGGACCGCGACAAGTATGGCCGACTGCTCTGGCGGCCGGCATCCGCCCCGTGATCGCCGAGCAAGGTCGGCTTCGAGCCCGGCGATCGCCTCGCCGGGGGTGTTCGTGGGGAAGCAGGTCAGGCGCATGCCGTCGGCGTCGGTGAACCGCAGCTGGGCTCCGGGATGCGGGCGCTCCTTGCGGACGATCAGCCGTATCCCCTTCGGCCACTCCTTCAGGCAGTCCCCGCCGATCTCGGCGACCCAGGCGCCGTCGCGGACCTCGCCGCCGGGCTCGACGGTCGGCGTCCAGGCCGACGCCGGGACCTGGAGCACAGCATGGTGGATGGCGTCGGTGATGGTCATGCCGACCGAGTACGACAGCCACCGGCTCACCTGAGCCGCCCGCACCGTGATCGACGAACGCGATTGAGTCCGTGAACGCCCGCATACGCAAGGCCGTCCGGGCCCGCGGACACTTCCTCAACGAGGCCGCCGCCCTCAAGTGCGTCTACATGGCACTCATGAGCCTCGACCCGACCGGCAAGGGTCGCAAGCGATGGACCATGCGCTGGAAAGCACCCCTCAACGCATTCCAGATCGCCTTCGAGGGCCGGCTCACCCCGGCCAACAACTGAACCTCAACGACCAAGATCAGCCGTTAAATTGACACACCCGACACTGCCAGCACACACCCACACCGAGAAAACAGCAGCTCATCGAGGTGCAGAGCGGTTCACCACAACGCTCTCAGCCGGCCTCCCGTACGGTGAGGGTAACTTGCATGCTCACGCACAGATGTGTAAAATCTACACTCTAGAGCTGACGTGAGCCGCCGGCCCTCCCCGTAGACAACGTTGTCATAAGGGGGGCCTCGAGTGACCAGCTCACATTCAGCGCCAGTCTGCAACTTCCGTGCTGGCGACTGTAGATCTTCGGTCGTGAAAATCGGACTCTAATCCGGCAAGCCAATCATGAGTGTTGCCGTTTTAGGAGTTCCTCCACGGAGAAATTGGGTACCAAAAGGAGATTGATGTTTATTCAGCATAAACAAACAGCGAGGAGCCTTACGGCTGCCGCTGTCGCGCTATTCTCGGCGTTTCTGCTGTTGGTCGTCTCGGCCCGCCCCTCTGCCGCAGCTGAGGGTAACTGGTACGAAGTCGATGACGCCCCTTCGGAGGAAGCGGTTGCGACCGCAAGCTGGAATGACGGCGATCTCTTTCATGTGTGGCGAGGCTCGGGTCAAAACGAGCGACTCTACGTTACCACCTCTCCGTCGGCCGGTCCTTTCCGTGCGATTTCAGAAATCCCTGGCGGCGGGCGCACGGAGAATATGCCTTCTGTTGCGATGCGAGACCAGCACCCGGTGGTATTTCACGTAGGTACGAATGGTGGAATTTTCTATCAGACGTATCGTGGGGCCACTAACGGCGGCTGGGAAGGAACCTGGCACAGCCTCGACGGAAATTTTGCGCAGAACAGTGTCGCCGTTGCATCGTTCAACCATGGTCACTTCCTGGTGGTGACGTACCGCGGTACCAATAACAGGATGTACATCGGATGGTTCGATTCCGAAATGCGTTGGCACCCAGCGGGAGAAATCCCTGGCGATGGCACCACGCTTCACTCCCCCGCCATCGCAGTCGTCAACGACGGCGGCTTCTATGTGACGCACACCGGTACTAACGGTCACGTGTACTACACGTATGGCAGTTTCGACCCGAGCGGACTTGCGGACAATGACGTCGATTGGATCGGTCGCTGGATCGAGATCCCGGGGTTGGTCAACGGAAATATCTCTACCAGTCACCCCACGATGGTCTCCTACGGTCCGGATACTGACACGGCACACAACACCGTGATTGATGTGGCCGTGGTGGACGACGACCTGGGTATTCAGTGGGCCCAGTGGCGTGCTGGCGGCGGCGGGTGGGGATCCTGGCGCCAAATCAGGGCCTCCAACCTCTTGTTCTACATCGCGCCGATACTTTGGACTTGGAGGAACCAGCAGGCCATCCTCTACTACACCGGTCGCACGACGCTGTACGGAAAAACGCTGTCGACTTGGTACTAGGTCCTGTACGGAGTTCAGATCATGCTCGTCGGGTGATGCTGCGTAGCCACAGCATCGTGCCGCACAGGTGGAGTCCGGCCAGGTAGCTCTCGGGAGTCTTGTCGTAGCGGGTGGCGATCCCGCGCCAGTTGCGCAGCCGGTTGATGCACCGCTCGACCGTGTTGCGGTCCTTGTACAGCTCGGCGTCGTGACTGACGGGGCGGCCTCCGCGCGAGCCCTTCTTTTTGCGGTTGGCCGTCTGGTCCGCCTTCTCCGGGATCACCGCCCGGATTTGGCGTTTGCGCAGGTAGGCGCGGTTGCGGCGGGAGGAGTACGCCTTGTCGCCGGCGACCGCGTCCGGGCGGGTGCGGGGCCGGCCCCTCCTGCCACGGACCTTGATCTTGTCCACGACCCGCGCGAACTGCGGGCTGTCACCGGCCTGGCCGGGGGTGAGGACGAACGACAGTGGACGGCAGCGCCGTTCGGCTGACAAGTGCACCTTGCTGGTCAGCCCGCCCCGGGAACGACCGAGCTCAGCAGCCTTCAAACGGGCCCGGCGGCGTCGCCGCAACCGCTGCCGCTCGGCTCGTTCCGGGTCCCCGTCCTGATCGTATTGCGGCTCCCGTCCCTTCTTCCCGCCCCCTTTTCGGACTCTGCGGCCTCCACCAGCGCTTCCAACTGCTCTTCGTCCAGAACCATCCCGGCGGCGTGGTGGTGAGCGCGGGAGGTAGCAGAGTCCACGCTGACCAGCGACAGGTCTGCCTCACCGCGTTCTGCGGCATAACCGATGACCGTCTCCATCAGGTGCTGGAAGACGCCCTCGCGCGTCCAGATACGGAAGCGGTCGTAGACGCTCGACCACGGACCGTACTCGGCAGGCACGTCTCGCCAGGGGCTGCCGGTGCGGAACCGCCACATCGTCGCGTTGAAGTGTTTTCGCAGGTCAGGTATGGGTCCGGATACTCCCAGCGGGAGGTGGGGCTCAATCAGGGACCACTGCTCATCGGTCACATCGCCACGTGCCATACCTGATGGCCTATCAAGCGCACACGGTTCCGCGCTGCGGATTGCCCGAACCGTGATCTGAACTCCGTACAGGACCTAGCACCCGCAGTCGTGGGGGCGCTTTTGCTGGTGGGGCTGCTGTGGTGGGCGGGGACCAGCGCCCACGCACTCAGTCTGCCCGGCGCCACACGGTTTTTCGGCCCTGACCAGGCGAACCGCCTGGTCGCTTGGACGATGCCTTGGTCGACCGACCTCCCGTCGTCAGCGCAGTTCACCGACCCCGCAGGCGCGCCCGGTCACGGCGCGGACTACGCGGCTCTGAGAGAGACCGCCGTGCGGGTGCGCTACACCGCGCTCGTCGTGCTCTTTGCGTGCGGCGCGGTGCCCCTGTTGCGCCGGCTGCCGGTCCGCGGCACCGGACGCGCGGCCGTCGCCGTGGCGGCCCTGTGGGGCTGGGGCATCGTCGCGGCCATGCTCGCCGTCACTGTGTCCGCACCCTGGATGGTCGCTTCCGGTGGCTCCGCCGCGTTCCGGCTGCTGCCTGGCCTCGCGAGCGCCATGTCCCAGGGCCGCGAACTGCCGGTGGGCGCTGCCCTGGTCGCCGCCGCGGCCGCCGTCGGCCTCATGACCCTGCTGCGGCCCGAGGTGACACCCCCACCTGGCCGGTCCGTGCCGACCGCGGCCACCGCGCGGCTCGCCGCGACCCTGGGCACTACCGTGGTCGCCATCGCCCTCGCCGTCCTGTCAAACGACCGGGTGCTCGGGCGCATACAGACCGGGTTCACGGGCAACGGGCGACTGTCCGAGCCCGGTGATCTGCTGCGGCAGTGGATCCAGCTTGGCGCCTGGACCCTGCCCACCGGCTCCGCTCCCGGGCGCTGGCTGCTGTACCGGCTCGGCGACGTGGCGCTGCTCGCCCTGGTCTGGTGGGGGCTGCGGCTGCTGCCCGTCCTGCTCGACCGCGTCACCTACCCCACCTACTCGCTCGGCGCCGTCGCCGCCATCACCCTGGGCGTGGTGGTGAGCGGCGTCTGGCACTCGCTCCTCTCCTATCAAGGCAGCACCGGTGGACCCCTGCTCTATTACGTCTCCGTAGGCTCAGGCGTGTCGGCGGCGCTCGTCTTTGGCATACTCGCCGGCTGCGCCGGCACGCTGACAGTCCGGATTCGCAACCGCGCGCAGCAGCCCGCCCGCTAACGCCGAAGACCCAGTCGGCCTGACCGGGCTGGCTGAACGACGGGGCGGATCTCCACAGGACACTGGGCCTTGACCCAAGGCCGGGAGTTAGCGTCTCCACAGGTCACGCAATCCAGTTGAAGGATTTCTGACGCAGGACAACGGAGCTCGTTGGTATTGGCAGTCGACCAAGACAGCCTGTATCCGAGGAGCTCCGTTGCCTTTGCATTGTGTCCTGTCGCCTGCATCCACTGCGCGAGTGCCGTCAGCCCGCACTGGAACGCCTGCTGCGCCTTGCTCGGGCAGGAGCCGCGCCCAGGTGCCCGGCCGCTTCTGCTGCTCCAGTCACAGTCCGATGTCGTCGCCGTCCATGAGGACGCCGGGTGTGATGCCGGGCAGCTGGCCGTCGGCATCGGCCAGGTCGGCGAGGACGCGGTGGTGGCGCTGCCAGTCCAGCGGCCAGGGGCAGTTCCAGTCCGGGTCGATCGCGGTGAGCTGCGCCGCGCGCTCCACCGCGCGCTCCGAGGCCTCGGCTGCCCACTCCAATCCGAGGTGGACGAGGGGCCTTGACCCCAAAATCCTGCTGATGCCTCTACACCGCTGCGCCTCCGAGGATCCTCAGTGAGTACCTCCCGTATGTGCGGTGCAGAACCATCCTCACCGGGCCTGAGACCAACACTCCGCTGACAACGTACTCTTGTTCGATTCCCGTCTTGGTCACCTGCTTCTCGTACAGGGAGTCGGTCTCCTTCTTCGCCCGGTCGAGCCACGAGGACGCCTTGGCATGGTCGATTCCGGCGACGTCGAGACCTGTGCAGGAAGCCAGGAACTCGAAATCGCCTGGTTCCTTCGTACCCGCGCGGCACAGCAGGGAGGACATGTTCTTGTGATCGGCGTAGCCGGCCGACAGGGTCATCCCGTTCTTGCCGCGCCCGTGAACGTACGTCCTCATTTTCCCGTCGGGCATCTCCTGCTCGACGGGCTTTTCGAGTCGGATCTTCCAGTCCTTTGCCAGTCCGGTGAGGAAATCGTTCCCGGTGTATCCCGTGGCCATCGTCCTTTCTGGGCTAAGCGTGGCCTGTTTGTCGCTGGTCACCGCATGCTTGGGCAGAGCGGAGGCCTGCGGCAGGGTCTGTGTTGCGGACGGCTCGGGACGAGGTGCCACTGTCCTCGGCGCTTGTGGCGATGCCACGCCGGGGCTGTCCTGGCCACAGGAGGCGGTTCCCACCGCGCCGGCGACGAGAGTTATCAGTACGACGGGAACGCGGAGGGCGGCCCGTGTCCCGAGCCACTGTCCACCCGAACGCGCCCTCTGGATCTGGGGTATCACCGAGAGCCCACTCCTGCCGGGAACTTGAAGTCGTCCTGGACGACAGCCGCCAGCATTCCGGATACGGCCATGATTCTCTTGCGTACTTCTCTCATGTGCACCTGCTCTCCGAGGGTGTTGTCTGCCGATGCGGAAGCGACTTGCTATGGAAACCAGCACCGGACGCTACACGGCCCACTCCACCCCGAGCTTGCGTAGTGCGTCGAGTTGTTCGGCGGTGAGCTTGTTCCGCCTGGACTTGGTGTTGCTGTACCAGATGCCGAGCTTGGTCTCGCTTCCGTCGGGCAAGGTCTCCATCGCCTTCCGGGGTACCGGTCGGCCCACGCCTTCCCGCTCCACCCACTGCGCAAGGGCCGTCAGGCCGCGTTGGAACGCCTGCTGCGCCTTGCTCGGACTCTTCGTCGTACGCGCCGCCGCCGGGGCGGGGGACGGCGCCTGGTCGGGCTGCATGCCCAGCTTCGAGAGCCGTTCCTGCTGCTCGGTCGACAGCTGTGTCCAGGTGCCCGGATTCTTCTGCCTCTGGAGCCACTTGCCCAGGTCATCACCCTCGAACAGCACCCCAGGTGCGATGTCGGGCAGCTGGCCGTCGGCGTCGACCAGATCCGCGAGGACGCGGTAGTGGCGCTGCCAGTCCAGCGGCCACGGGCAGTCCCAGTCCTCATCGACCGAGGCCAGCTGCTGCGCGCGCTCCGCCGCCCGGTCCGCGTCCTTGCCCAGACCGCCCTTGCGCCGGAGATTGGCGAGATGCTGCCCGATAGGCACCATCGCCTCGCCCTCGCCCCAGACCGCGTCCTGACGCGGAGCAAGGTGCCCCGTGGCCCGCCGGTAGGACCGGAGCGCGGCGAGCTTGTTCTCCCACGCCTCCTCTCCGGGATCCCAGACCATGCCGGCCTCGGGCGCGTCCAGCAGGGTCTTGCGCCGTTCCTCCAGCTCACCCGCCCGCAGCGCCTTCCGCTGCTGGTGCACCCACCGCCCGAGGGGGAAATCCTTCGTGACCCCCACTTCGACCTCGACGTCGTAGGGCACGGCGTAGACGCCGGTGATCTCGTTCTCCGCCCGCCATCGGATGAGGGCCTGGTAGCCCTCAAGCCACACCAGGGACTCCGGCCGGTAGACCCGGGTGCGCAGGAACGCGGCGATGGTCGCCGCGTCGCGCGGGCTGGAGAAATGGAGTAGGGCCGCTTCGGCGGCGGCCTGCGTGTCGTCCTGCTCCTGGTCTTCGCCCTCGCTCTTGCCGCCGGCCCCGACGATCCGCCCGTCCTCATCACGCTGGACGTGGACCTTGCGCTTCCCGCTGGTGAGGGCGCGGGAGGCGAGCTGCTCAACGAGTCGTTCATCATGACTGCGGAGGCCCTGGAGGACGGCTACAAGAGGGCGGAAACTGGCACTGGCGACCATGTCGGTGGGGTCCTCGCCGGGCTCCAGGAACACCGGCACGATGATCCTGGCCACCTTGGTGGAGCCGTCCCTGTTGAGCCGGAGCGCCCGGCCGATGTTCTGCACAATCTCGACCTGGGAGCCGCGGGTGTCGGCGAAGCAGACGGCTTCCACTCCCCGCTCGCCGGTGATGTCCACGCCCTCCCCGAGCACGCGCACGGAGGCGAGGAACGCCCGGTGTACGCGCCGGTTGGTGGCGTCGATGCCGTTGGCGAACTGCCGCAGCACCTCACGCCGCTCGGACACGAGGTGGTCGCCGCACAGCCACGCCGACCACATCCGGTCCGGCGGGACGTGGCGGCCGGCCTCCAGCTCGTAGAACTTCGCGTCGATCGACGACTTCGGCAGCCGGTCCGCGGCCGCTAGGTCGTCGTCCGAGGCGTCGTTGACGTACAGCTCGGCAGCGGTCTCTGGCAGCTTCTCCGCGAACGCGGCCGCTTCCTCCACCTTCTGGTGGAACGTCATGACAGTGCGCAGGTTGTACGCCGCCGCGTGCTCCAGGAGCGCGGTCTGCAGGAGCGCCAGGCGCCGGCCGCGCCGGGCCTCTTCGGACTCCCCGAGGACGGGCGAGGGATCGCGGATCTCCAGCACGTCGATCTCGAACCCGGCGAGGATCTCGCGCTCAATCGCCTCCGAGAGCCCCAGTTCGGCCAGCCACGCGCCGTACGTGCCGTCCGGGTCGTCGGCCATGGTCGCGATCTCCGCCTCCTGGCCGTCCGCGCCCCTCTGCGGCCGGGCCGCGGCCAGGATGCGCGGCGTCGCGGTCAGGTACAGGCGGAAGTCGGCGGGGATGCGGGCGTTGTCGTGGATCGCCGCCCACGGCCGACCAAGATCACCGGCAGTTCCGTGGGCCTCATCCACGATCGCGAGGTCGAACGGGGTCATCTGCTGGCCGTACAGGCGCTCCCCGCCCGCCAGAGCGGCCTCCAGCGGCCCGCGAACCTTCCGCTGGCCCTCGGGTGCGTCGATGTCCTCGCGGTCCACGAGGGAGGCGTACGTGGCGAACACGACGACCGGCCCCTGCCCGGCCCACAGGGCGAGCTGGATCGGGTTGGTGGTGGTGCGCACCCCCAGGGAGCCCAGCACCGTGTCGTTCTCCAGCGAGCACACCGCGACCATCGGGGCGGTGTGGCCTACCAGGCGCCACGCCTGGGAGGTCTGCGCGAGCAGGTCCAGGGTCGGGACGGTGACGAGGATCCGGCCGTCCGTGAACGACTCCAGCGCGCACGCGGCGGCAGTGATCGTCTTGCCCGAGCCGGTCGCTGACACGATCGTGCCCCGGGCACCCTGAGGGGGCACAGATGATCTTGCAGGGAATCCCACCCACTTTCGGAACGCCGACCGCTGGTCTACCTGATGTTCTCGGAGCTGAACGACAGTCATAATGCCCATTTCTAGGACGAGATAGCACGCGTGGGACGATGAGGGACCGCGTCGTGAGTGGGTAATCTTGGTTGCCTTACGCTCTCTGCGTGATCCGCCCCCTCTCAGGTCCTCCCTCGTGGAAGCACCCCCTCGCCTCCCTCATGCTCATCCTCCTCATATCGATCGGCTGGTACGGAATGCAGCCGGTCTATCCCGACTGTGTTTTCCTTTACTCTGGGGAGTCGGTGAGCCCGAAACGTGCTCACCAGCAAGCAATTGACAACGGACAGTGCGACCCTCCTCACTCCCGCTGGAGATCATGGGTTGATTAACCTATGGCAAACCGCTAGACCCTATCTCGCGTTTCCGCCAACGGTACATGCTGCATCAACCTGATGCACCCGCTACACTGAAACCCGGCACGAACGAGAGCCCCTTCCCCTCGTAGCCAGCCAAGCCCGCGCAGCGGGCTTCAGGTCCTGGAGGCGCAGCCGGAAGGATCCAGGGTGGGGGAGCGCAGCGGACACACCCTCAGACGAGTGGGAAAGACGAGTGCGAAGCACCCGTCAACCCCTCTATGTCAAGGCCAAATTAGCCGGACCTGACACCCAGCCAGCCGGGCCCCCCGCACAGCGGGGCCCACCGGCCCGCAACGCGGGCCGGCCCCCTCAACTCCTGGAGCGAAGCGGGAGGGAGTTGGCCCGGCTTTGCCGGGCGCGGTGAGCGAAGCGAACCGCTCATCAACCCCAGGGCGCAGCCCTGGGGTTCGCAACCCGCGGAGCGGGTTGCGCAACTGCCCCGCGCAGCGGGGCAGTCCGCTTGCACATCGCGCAGCGATG